>JAUNMP010000201.1 GCA_030537465.1 bacterium | reverse complement strand
CGACACGGTGGAGCTCTCGGCGCTGAAGGTCGACCGCGTGAGCCGCCCCGTCAACATCACGGCGATCTCGCTCGAGAACGACAGGCCGATCACCGAGGCGGGACATCTCCTCGTGATCGTGGCGACGCGGTTCGCGGCGGAGGGTTCGTCCTGGGCCGACGACGAATGGCGCGAGTTCGAAATCGACACCGGAGACATGCAGACGCTGATGCGCACGGGTGACTTCGGCTTCTCCGTCCGCACGCGCCAGAAGGCGACGCCGAAGGTCTACGCGCTCAACCTGAACGGCACGCGGCAGTGCGAGATCCCGGTGACGCTCGCGGACGGACGCCTTTCGTTCGCGCTCGACACGTCGAGGCTGGAGTTCGGGACGCCGTATTTCGAAGTCGAATTCTGAAGTAAGGAGAATGAGGAATGCTGACGAAGTTTTCCGCAGGGATGCTCGCGGCCGTTTTCACGGCCGGGACGCTGATGTCGGTCTGGGTTGCCGAAGCGAGCCCTGGCTTGATTGAGTCCAAGGCGAACGAGACGGTTGCCCTTGGGACGGGGATCTGCTGGCGAGGCGGCGCCCTCGATGGCTGGAGGGCGGGCTGCGACTGTCGGCGCGCGGCCTTCAGGGATGGCGTGCTTTCAATTGACACAACCGGGCGGGACGGACAGATCGTGTCCGAGTTCGAATCCGCGTGGACGGCCGACGTCCGCGATGTCGTCGTCATCAGGGCCCGTACGGCCTTTGCGGGGCACGGCGATCTCTTCTGGATTCCCGAAGGCGGACGGGAGTCGGCCAGGTACAACGCCAAGTTCGAATGGAGATCGACGGGGACGGAGTGGTGCGAGTATCGCGTCCGTCCATTCTGGCAGGGCTCGCCGAAAATCGCCACACTGCGCATTGACTTCCCATCGGACGCACCGGAGGGGACTCGATACGAGTTTGCCGAAATCCGCGTGGAGCGCGACAAATCACTGCCGGTCTTGGACCTTGAGGCGGAGAAGGTGCGTGCGGCGGTTGTCACGCTTGCGTCGGAGCGTCCGAACAATGCTGAATTCTGCTGGGCCGTCGCAGATCGGGATGGTATCGAGAAGACGAAGTTCCGCTTCCCCGGGGATGGGCGGAGGCATCAATACGTGATCCGGCTTTCGGCGCTGCGGAAGTTCCGTGGACGGGTTGTCTGGGCGGGCATCCGCGACAGTCAGGGCGCGGAGATCCCGGATGCGAAGATCGAATTCTCCGAGACACCGGTCGAACTCCCCGGCGATCTGTCGTTTGCCGATCTGCAGGTCGACACGACGCTGCCGCGCGTCGGGCGGCCCGTGCCCGTCTGCGCCTATCTCAAGAATCTCGGCGACCGACCGGTCACGGGCGTGGAGGTGACGGCGGAGGGGTGCGCGCATGCCGTTGGCACGATCGCGCCGCACGATGATGCGCGCTGCGTGGTCGAGCTCGCGGATGCGTCGGTTGGGCGGCGGCAGGTGAAGGTGAGGGTGACGGGGGACGGATTCGGTCCGTTCGAGCGCGAACTGGCGTTCGACGTGCTGCCGTCCCTGGGGCTCGCCCAGGTCGACTACCCGCCCGAACCCCGTCCGGTGCGCACGACAGTCGATGTCGCGGCACTCTACTTCTCTGGCTGGAGCGAGGCGGAGAAATGGCGGCGCGTCTGGACGGAACTGCCGCAGCGAAAGCCGGCGCTCGGGTGGTTCGACGAGGCGAACACCGCGTGCATTGACTGGCAGATCAAGTGGTATGCCGAGAACGGCATCTCGACGATCTGGGCCTGCTGGTTCGCGAGCAGAACGCCTGATGGACGCTATGGACATGACCACTGGATCGAGGGCGTGCGCAAGGCGCGCTACCGCAAATACATCCGATGGGGCATGATGTGGGACAACGACAGCTGGGGAGGCGCGCCGGCCGCGACGCGCTACTCGCGGGACAGCCTCGATCAGATCGCCTGCAAGTGGGTGGAGGACTACTTCCGCCGTGAGGAGTATGTGAGGATCGGCGGGAAACCGGGGGTGTGGATCTGGCGTCCGGATCTCTTCGATCGCCATGGAGGAGAGGGATGCTGCGCGTGGTTCCTCGCGCACGTTCGGTCGAAGGCGAAGGCTGCGGGTTTCCCAGGAGTCCACTTCATCTCGATCGTCAACTCGTTCTCGTCCGGCAGCAAGGTCCAGCTCGAGCAACTCAAGGCGTGGGGATTTGACGAGACGGGGCCCTACAACTGGCATGGTCATCTTGGCCTTCCCGGGGCGGTGAACCGCTATCCCTTCCGTCATGTGGCCGAGACGAACTACCGCAGCTGGAAGGAACGCGACGCGCTGGGCGTGCTGCCGCAGCTGCCGGTTCTGTCGACGGGGTGGGATGACCGTCCTTGGCGCGGCGTCCGTGAGATTCAGGGCCGGACGGTCGAGGACTTTCGCCGGATCTGCCAGGATGCCTTGCGGTATGTTCGCGAGACGGGGGCGAAGCGCATCTGCCTCGCACCTCTCAGCGAGTGGGGGGAGGGATCCTACGCGGAGCCCAATGCCGAGTTCGGTTTCGGATTTTTCGAGGCTGTCCGTGAGACGTTTGGCGAGCGTCCGGCCGAGGGATGGCCGGTCAACTACGTGCCGGAGGACGTCGGGCTGGGGGGCTATGATTTGCCTCAAAAGGTGAAGAAGGCGCTGGCATATCGGACGGCGTGGGACTTTCGCGAGGGCACCTGCGGAATGGACGTGAGCGGCTGTATGGACCGCGGCCGTGTCACGCCCGAGGGGCTGGTTGCGACAAGCGCGGGAAACGACCCCGACTTCCATATGCGGATAGCTCCGGTGAAGGCGGCGGATTTCAAGTCGATCCGAGTGCGCTTTCGTACGGGCCCCGGACGCGATTGGGCCCAGGTGTTCTGGGCCGAGCCCGAAGGGGAGGAAAGCGAGCGAAGTGCCATCCGATTGCCGTATGAAAGCGACGGCCAATCGATCATCGAGCTGTGCTTCCCCGTCGCCGACAAGCCGCTTTGGCGCGACAAGATTGGTCTGATCCGATTCGATCCCGGTAGCCGTTCAGGAGTGGAGACCACCCTGGAATCCATCCGCTTCGACGAATGACGGATGGTCGATGCGGTTGGCGGACGGGGAGCGTTGATCGGGTGGAGGGAGGCCTTCCATACGGGGGCCACCCTCCGCCAGGCCGGAACAGCGACAACTCGACCCTCCCGGCATTGAGACCTTACACTTTTTGTTCACACCCGCGTTGATCCTCAGATGATTTTTCCGGTTGCGGATTGTGGGGCGATTCGGTAGTATATTGAAAACAATTTAGGAGTTTGTCGCATGAAGTTGGTTTCTTGGGCAAATCAATCGCCGTGTTGGGATTGTTCACCGTCATTTCCGTCGATGCGTACGAGGAGAATTTCAAGGTCAGGACGCTCAAGATGAACGGCGTGAAACCACCAGCAGACTCAAAACCGCCAACGGCTGGATCCGGCTTGCGCCGTTTAGTCTGGTCGTTGGGTTGAATTTCGCGAGGAAAGGATAGATGGCCATGTTCAAGCGGATTCTGACGATTGGTGCGGTTGTCCTCTGCGCGGCGACGATGGCGAAGGACGCGGTGATCTTCGCCGGGGCGCATCAGGACGACATCATCTCGTCCTTGGGGACGATGATCCTGATGAAGGACACGTTCGATCTGCACGTGATCGACTTCACGGACGGCGCCTACCACAAGCGGGAGATGCAGGACGTGCGCCGCGCCGAGGAACAGGCGGTCTGTGATGCGCTCGGCGCGAAAATCCACGAGGTTGGAGAACTCGACGGCGATGCCTATGCGTCCCGCGAGGCGGTGGCGAAGCTCGTGAAGATCCTCCAGGAGGTCAAGCCCCGGGCGATCATCACGCACTGGCCGCTGGAACTCCACTGCGACCACATGATGACCACTGCGGCCCTCCTCAAGGCGGCGCGGAAGGTCGGGGATCGCTATGAGATCTATTTCCACGAGTACGCCTACGACTCGAAGGGGTTTCCCGCCGTGCAGCTCGTCGACATCTCCAAGGTCGCCGAGGAGAAGCAGCGTCTGATCCGTCTCTACGTCAGCCAGAACCGCGGGGACGCGATGTGCAAGGAGGAGATGCTCAACAGCAAACGGCGGGCGCTCAATCTCTGGCCGCCGAAGTTCGCAAATGGCTATGCTGAAGCTTTTACGCCGTTTGTCGGTCGGGCGCAGGGGCCCTGCATCTTCACCGAAATCCCGCAGGATCCCGACCCGGGATCATTCCCCACATGGGGAAAATAAGAGGAAACTTTACCGATGAACCGTTTCCTGTTTGTGGGGGTGATATTGGCCGTCTGCGTGGCGGAGGCGCGCGAGGCGGTGACGGACGATGTTCTGGCGCGCGACTGGATGCGACAGGATTCGGACCTCATCGATGTCTCGGGCTGTTTCACCAATACGGCCGGACACGCCCTTGAATCCTGGATGTGTGCGCGTGTCGTGGACGAACTCGAGCGGATGGCGTCGCCAAAGGCGGCCGTGCACCGGAGTGCGCTCACGCAGCTGGAACAGGCGAACAAAGCTGCTAACGATCCCGCCTGGCGCACCGCCTATCTGTCCGCCGCCGCCGACCGGCGCGCGGGACGTCTTGCAAAACTGACGGCAAAGACGAAACAGATCATCTTCACGCGTCATTGTCTCATCGCCGCCCCTGGGAACATCTCCTCCAATCAACATCCCTCCGACCGTCGTTCCTACAAGAAATGGAAGGACCCCAAGACCTCCAAGCGGTATCTCACCTGGGAGCCGGGCGCCGAGCTCTGTCTGTTGACACTCGATGATGCAGGCCGAGCGACCGAGGAGACGATTCTCACGACCGAGGAAGGCTTCATCCGCGATCCCGCGCTCTCCTATGACGGCAAGACGCTTGCCTATGCACGCCGCGAGAACTTCTACGCCGACGACTACCAGATCTACCTGATGGATGTCGCAACGCGCCAGACGAAGCGCATCACCGCGCCGATTTCGAAGGAGTTCCCCGTCAGCAACATCTATCCGTGCTTCCTGCCGAATGGACGAATCATGTTCCAGTCCACGCGCTGCGGACAGCTCGATCCCTGCGGCTGGGACCAGACGGGAACCTTCTTCTCGATGGCGATGGATGGTTCGGACATCGTCCGCCTCACGGCCGATCAGGTCTCGACCATGTCGCCGGCGGTGCTTGACGATGGGCGCGTCCTCTACACGCGTTGGGAATACAACGACCGCACGCCCGTCTACGTGCAACCGCTCTTCACGATGAATCCGGACGGCACGGCGCAGGCGGAATACTACGGCAACAACTCCTGGTTCCCCACATCGCTGCTCCATGCGCGCGGCGTCCCTGGTACCGGCAAGGCGATGGCCATCGCGGCCGGACACCACGTGCTGCAGAAAGGCAAGCTCGTGCTCCTTGATCCACGCAGGGGCGTCGAAGAGGAGGCGGGTGTCGAATACATCGCCTCGTCCGCACCCGATGGCACGAAGGGACGCAAGCAGGCGTCTCTCATTCCCGTTCGCCACGACAAGGGCCAGCATTTGGACGGCTTCGGACAGGAGGGGCCGCAGTATGCCCATCCGTTCCCGCTCGCGGAGGACAACATTCTCGTCTCGTTCACGGCGGACGGCTACCAGGGCTTTGGCGTGTGGGGCGCCAAGTCGAAGAACCCGAACCGTCTGGGCGAACCGTTCGGGCTCTACTGGATGGACGCCGACGGGCGGCGCGAAATCCTCGCCTACGATTCCAAGCGCTGTTCGCTTGAAGCGACGCCCCTGTTGGCGCGTCCGCTTCCGTTTACCCGCGTCTCGCACGTCGACGATTCGAAGAGTTTCGGGACCTTCTACGTGAAGGACGTCTACCACGGTCCCGGTTCGGCGGGCATCCCGCGCGGCAGCATCCGAAAGCTGCGCGTGATTGCGCTTGAATACCGCGCCGCCTGGGTGGGCTCGCTCTGGGCTGGTGGCCCGGGTGGTGATTCGTGCGCCCAGACGCCGATCGGTCAGCGCAACTGCTCGTGGGATGTGAAGCACGTGCTGGGCGAAGCCGATGTCGCACCGGATGGCAGCTGCTCGTTCACGTGTCCGGCGCACCAGGCCGTCTATTTCCAACTGATCGACGACAAGGGACGTCTTGCGCAGACCATGCGCAGCTGGACGCATCTGATGGGCGGGGAGTCCGCCTCCTGCATCGGCTGCCACGAATCGAAGACGGAGACGTTCCAGGGAACGCCCGCGCCCACGTCCGAACGGGCGCCCCAGCGCCTCAAACCCGTGGCGGGCGTCGCCCATCCGCTGCTGGCCGCCTATGAGCAGGCGGGCATTCTCGCCTCCGTGACGAACTATCTCGGGGTCAACGCGCCCCGGTCGATGGATCCCGCGGCGCCGATTGACGGCTTCAGCTATCTGCGGCGCGTACAGCCGATCTTCGATCGCCATTGCGTGAGCTGCCATGCACCGGGCAAGGCGGCTGCCAAGATCGACCTGACGTCTGAACCGCATCGCTGGCGGGGAACGGACGCTTCGGGGGCGAGTCCGCACCGCGTCTTCTGCAAGTCCTACATGACGCTCACGAAGGATGGCAATCCGACGGCCCTTGTCAACTGGCCGCTCCAGGAGAGCGCGCCGACCCTGCATAAGCCGTACACGTGCGGATCAGGCGCTTCGCGTCTGCTTGCCTATCTGGAGAAGGCGCACTGCGGGGCCGAGCTGACGGCGGACGAGAAGGAAAGCATCTGCCTCTGGCTCGATCTCGGCATCCCGTTCTGTGGATCCTACACGGAAGGGCGGGCGTGGACGCCCGAAGAGGAGTCTGCATACGATTTCTACCAGCGCAAGCGGATCGTCTATGCGGAAGCGGAACTCAAGGCCGCTCGCGTGCGGGTGCAGAAAACAAACAACAAAAAGGAGAGATAAGTGAGAAACCTGATTGCCATTTCAAGTTTTGCGGCGTGCTGCTGTGCTTTTGGCGGCATCTACAACGTGAGGACTTCGCAGGCGCCGGACCGAGTCAAGACCCCGCTCAAAGTCGATCTCAAACGACTGGGTACGCTGCGTCCGCGGTCGGCTGCCGACATCAAGTCGTCCAACTGGACGCTTGGCTGCGAAGTGCTGGACCGTGATTTCGCGAACTTCGACGAGTACAAGGAGCATCTCGCACCGCTCGGCATCAAGACGATCCGTCTGCAGGGCGGCTGGGCGAAATGCGAGAAGGTGAAGGGCGTCTACGATTTCGCGTGGCTGGACCACTTGGTCGACTACGCGGTGGCGCAGGGGCTGAACGTGCTGTTGGAGACGGACTACGGCAACCCCATCTACAAAGGGGGCGGCGGCTGGGATCTGGGTGCCGGATTTCCGACTTCGGAGGAAGGTCTGGCCGGTTGGGATGCCTGGGTGGATGCGCTCTCGAAACACTTCAAGGGACGCGTCCGCGATTGGGCCATGTGGAACGAACCGGACTGCGGCGGCAAAACACCGGAAATGGTCGCGACCTTCAATGTCCGTACGGCCAAGATCATCCGCCGGAACATTCCCGACGCCCGGCTGGCCGGGCTCTCCCTCGCTTCGAACAATCCGCCGTACCTTGAGGCGGCGTTGAAGGCGATGGGGGAAGACGTCAAGCTGTTCGACTGGTTCATCTACCACGGCTACAGTCCGGCGCCGGAATCCTCCTATGACAAGGTGGAGATCCAGAAGGAGATTGTCGCCCGCTACAATCCCAACGCCAAGATGCGCCAGGGCGAGAACGGCTGCCCCAGCGAGATGGCGCAGTGCTTTGCGCTCTCCGCCATCCCGTGGAGCGAATATTCGCAGGCGAAGTGGGATATGCGCCGCATGCTGGGCGACCTCGGGCACGACGTCGAGTCGAGCGTGTTCACGATCTGCGACTTCAACCACAAGGGACGCGAAATCAACGTGAAGGGGCTTCTGCGGGCGGACGAGGCGCGCAACGTGATCGCCGTCAAGCGCGCCTACTACGCCGTGCAGAACGTGGTGAGCGTCTTCGACGACACGCTTTCGCGCGTCAAGGATTCGACCTGGGGGAAGGGTTTCGGCACGCGCGATCTCTCGCTTGCGACCTACCATTATGTGAAGGACTCGGGCGAGCCCGTGTTCGTCTTCTGGAGCTGCGTCAATGAGTTGGCACGCTATCGGCCGACCCAGGCGGAGGCGCTGAACAAAAAGGCGCTGGCGAAGAATCCCCAGGCGAAACTCGTCAAGGCGGGCGTGAACATCCTCTCCTATGCGCGGCCGGGCGATTCGTTCGAGACGCGTCCGGGCGTCTTCAAATACACGGGTGCGCCGCTGAAGGCCCCCGTTTGGGTGGATCTCTTCACGGGCGGTGTCTACGAGATTCCGTCTGAGAATGTGATCGTGACGCCGGAAGGGGTGCGCTTCATCAACATCCCGGTCTACGACTCCCCGTGCCTTATCACGGAGAAGTCCGCCCTCGATTTCGCGGCACTGTAGGCCGCGAAGATCCCTCTCATTGCCGAAATCCGCCTCGCACGGGGCGGATTTTTGCTATAATTCTCCCGTCAAGCGGATGAGTGTCCGCGAGATGTTTGTTCTTTGATATCGGCGGGATTGAGGTGTAGAGATGAGGTGTAGGTGTAGA
>JAUNMP010000200.1 GCA_030537465.1 bacterium | reverse complement strand
TACGAGCGGATGCTCCACCGCGACCTGGTGAAGGACTTCTCCAAGGCCTGACGCGGAGGCGGTTCATGGGCATCGCGCTGCTTTTGCTGACTGCCCTGATCTGGGGATGTGCCTTCCTGTTCCAGAAGCTGGGAGGCGACCATGTTGGCCCCTTCGCCTTCACCGTCTATCGCAACGTGCTGGCGGGATTCTCGCTGCTGGTGCTGATGGCGGTGCGGCACCGCATCCGGTTGGGCTCGCCGGAACTTAAGGCCGGTGCCTGGTGTGGATTCGCTCTCTGGGTGCCGTCAATGCTGCAGCAGATCGGCATTGCCGACACGTCCCCGGGAACCTGCGCGTTCCTGACGGCGAACTATGCGCTGATCATCCCCGTGCTGGCCTTGGTGCTTGGGAAGCGTCCCAACTGGTACATTTGGCCGGGGGTGGCGTTCGCGCTCACGGGAACCTTCCTCATCTGCATGACGGGGGCGGGGGAGTTCGCCCTGGGGCGCGGCGAGGCGCTCACGCTCCTCTGCGCGGTGTTCTACGCCGTGCAGATGCTCGTGGTGGACCATTTCGTGGCGCGGGTCGACGTCTTGGGACTCAGCTGCGTACAGTTCTTCACGGGGGCGATGCTGGGGCTGCCGTTCCTCGCTTTGCCGTCCGAGGCGGCGCATCTCAATCTCGTGGACATTCGGGCGGCGATTGTCGCCATTGCATTCTGTGGCGTCTTCTCTTCGGGAATCGCCTATACTCTCCAAAATGTTGGACAGAAGCTCGTTTCCGCTTCGATTGCGGGTATCATCCTATCCCTGGAGTCCGTGTTCGGAGTTTTCTTCGGCTGGCTCGCCTGGATATGTGGCTGGATGTCGACGCCCGAGGAGATGACGCCCCGCCGTCTGTTCGGCTACGCGCTCGTCTTCACGGCCATTGTGTTCGTGCAGGTGCTCGATGCCCGGCGAAAGTAGCCGAATCGTCGCCGTCATAGTCCAGGTTTTACGGTTCTTGGAAGTTTTAGCCCTCAGCCCGCCGCCCGGATGGGCGTTTCCGCGCCTCGCACACGCTTGCGCACCCTTCGGGTTCGCCTTCGAAGACTGGCTTCTCCGGTGCATTTCGCCTCCGCGAGATACTTTTTCCGTTGAACTGCCGATTTAAAAAATAAAAAATAAAAAAACAGCAGGGATGTCTTGACAAGGGGTGATTGTTGTGGTAGAGTCTGCGCAGTTTCAGACGTGGTGTAGGGTTGTTTCATATCGAAGCAAGGAGGATATGTCATGTCGCGAAATCTGATTCTGTCGTTTGCGTGCGCCGTCGGGACCCTTGTGGCCTGCGCCGGCGAGGCCCTGTCCTTCACGCATCGTCCGCAGCTCGCGGGCAAGGCGTCGCTGACGGAGCCGGGCTTCGTGGTCCGGCGCGGGCTGGGCGCCGCGGACCTCGCGCCCGGGCTGCGCCTGCCCGTCGAGCTCGTCTACGACTCGTCCAGCGAATCGTCGGGCCTGTTCGGCCATGCCTGGCGCTGTCCGCAGCTCGAAAGCTCAGTCCGCTGGGACAGGGACGGCCTCCTCTGGACGACGCCCTGGGGCGAGCGGCTGAAGTTCTTCCCGAAGAAGGCCGGCAAGGCGGCGAAGAACGCCGTTGAGATCCCCTCCGTGGAGGCGGCGAAGAGGGGCCGCGGGCTCTTCGCGCCCTATTCCGACTGGGAGGCCGACGCGGGCTCGCCCGACTACGCGAAGGCGCGCGCGTTCACGCTGTCCGGAAAGAACGGACTGAAGGGCTGGCGCTTCGCCTACGCGGACGGACGGCTTCGGAGCATCGAGACGCCGCAGGGCGGGGCCGCCGAATTCGAATACGCCAAATCCGGCGAACTGGTCGCCGTCTCCTCGCGGGGAACGCGCTTCGTCGAGCTGGCCCACGGCGGGGACGGCCTCGTCTCGTCGCTTGCCCTCAATGGCGTTCCGGTCGCGCTCGCCTACGCAAAGACCGCCGTGACGATTCTCCCGAAGACGGTGGATGGTCGGCCCGTGCGCAGGACGGTGCCCGTCCTCGCATCCCTCCGCACCGCCGCCCTCGCCCCCGAGACCTTCTCCTACGCGAAGGGCTATCTCGCCTCGGCGACGCGCGGCGGACGCGTCGAGACGTTCGTCGTCCAGACCGAGACGCCCGACGAGCGGCGGCGGAACCTCCTCAGCGAGGACCGGAAGAGCGGCGTCGCCCACACGGGGAAGGTCTCCGGCCGCCTCCTCGCCGACGCCGACTTCCGCTACGCCTATCCCTCCAAGACGGCGGTTGAGCTCACGAACGCGCTCGGCGCGGCCGCGCGCCATGACTACGACGTGAAGACGGGCACGTACCGCGTGCAGGACTTCTCGGGCCGCTCGCGGACGACGTACTACTTCATGCGCTACGACGCCGCCTAT
Source organism: bacterium (assembly GCA_030537465.1). GTDB lineage: Bacteria > Verrucomicrobiota > Kiritimatiellia > RFP12 > UBA1067 > RUG572. The sequence continues at coordinate 6,257 of JAUNMP010000200.1, read as the reverse complement.
CTCGGCAAGGTGCGCAAGGTCGTGGACGGGCGCGGACGCGACCTCGTCGACTTCCGCTACGACAAGAAGACGGGAAAGCCCGTGCGCGTCACGGATCGCCTTGGCAACAAGCGCCTCCTCGAATACGACGGGAGGGGCAACTGCGTGAAGCTCTCCCGCCGCGCGGACTGGTCGCTTTCCGAGGAGCCCGTCCGGTCCTTCGCCTACGACCGCCAGGACCGTCTCGTCGGCGTCTCGGAGCTGGACGAGGACGGCAGCGCCGTGCGCACGACGAAGCTCGCCTACGACAAATCCGGGCGGCCGACGCGCATCGCGGACGGACGGCGCACGGTGACGGTCGCCTACGGGCCGAATGGCTTCCCTGCGTCTCTGAAGGACGACTTTACCACCGTCTCCCTCGCCTACGACAGGTACAACCGCCTCGTCTCGGCGACCGACCCGTACGGCGTCGTGACGACGCGCGCCTACGCGGACCACGGCGGCGTCGCGAAGATCGAACGCCGGGACGGATCGGTTCTCCTCTCCTCGATCTCCGTCGCCTACGACGCATGCGGCCTGCCCGTCTCCGTCACCGACCAGGACGGGCGCACGACCGCCTGCGACCGCGACGAACTCGGCCGCATCGTGAAGGAGCGGTACGCGAACGACACGGAAGTCGCCTACGACTACGACAGGCTCGGCCGCCTCGCGAAGGTGGTCGACGAGAACGGGCACGAGATCGCCTTCGGCTGGGACGGGGTCGGCCTCTCCTCCCGCCTGACCGCCGCCGGGCAGCTCGCGGAGGCGAAGCGCGACAAGAACGGGCTCGTCGCCTCCGTCGCGGCGTCCGTCACCGGACGCGTCGAACGCGTCGTCCGCCGCGAATACGATGCGTACGACCGCGTGACGAAGATCGACTACGGCAACGGCGAGACCGAGACCTTCGCCTACGACAAGTGGGGCCGCCTCGCGGAGCGCACGCGCGGGAAGCGGACGGAGTCCTACTCCTACGACCACTTCGGACGGCTCGTGAGGCGGAACGAGAACGGGACGGTGTTCACCTTCGCCTACGACGCCTGGGACCGACGCACGCGGCGGGCGGAATTCCGCCTCGGCGGCGGCGAGACGACGGAGGAGCGGCGCGCCTACGACAAGTACGGGAGGCTCGTCGAGATCGCGTCCTTCGGCGCGTCGGTGAAGTTCTACTATGACGCGAAGGGCCGCGTCGCGCGCCAGGTGGTCGACGGCACGCCCATCGACTTCACGTACACGAAGTACGGACAGCTCGCGGGCAAGTACCTCGGCGGCAGGGAAAAGCCCGAGGCGTCGGTCGAGTACGAGTATTCGAAGTCCGGGCAGATCGTCGCCCGCACGGCGAACGGCGTCCGCCAGACCTACGAGTACGACGGCCGCGGCCAGCTCCTCGCGGTGAAGGAGGACGGCGCGGACGTCGAGCGCTACGTCTACGACAAGGCGGGGAACATGCTCCGTAAGACGATCCGCCTCGGTAGGGCGCACACTCCGGGTGCGCCGCAATATCGCACCACCACCTTCACCTTCGACGGCGCGAACCAGCTCGTCTCGTCCACCACCGACGGCGTGACGACGCGCTACGCCTACGACGCGGCGGGGCGTCTCGTCAAGGAGGGCGACAAGACCTACCGCTACGGTTACCTCGACAAGGTCCTCTCCGTCACCGAGGGCGACCGGACCTACACCTACGACTACCACGTCGACGGCCAGCTTGCCCGTGCAGACTACGGCAATGCTGGCGGTAATGATGGTAGGGCGCGGACTCCGGCCGCGCCGCCCGCCGCCTCCGAGGACTTCCTCTGGGACGGCCTCGCGCTGATCAAGCGCGGCGATGAGCGCTTCGTCAACGAGCCGCACGTCGGCGGGGGCAACCCGGTTGCGTCCTCGAAGGGCACGACCTACTTCAATGACCTTCTCGGCACGACGGTGGGGATTCGGGAGGGACGCGCTCCGTCGCGTCCGAAGTCCCCGCACTATTCCGCCGCCGCGCTCACGGCGTTTGGCGAATCCCTTCCAGCTTTTCAACCTCTCAACACCTCAACTTCTCAACATTTCTTTACCGGCAAGCCGCACGTGGACGGCCTCGGCCACGCCTTCCTCTTCCGCAACTACCGTGCAAGCCTCGGTAAATGGCAGACCGCCGATCCGCTCGGGTATCCCGATGGGTGGAACCAACAAGCATATTGTAACAATAATGTGATAGACTCTCTTGATTATATGGGTGGAGAGCAGAAGTTCATAAGAGAAGTTCTTGACAAGCATAATGTTGTACCACCATCTTTCTATCGATATGCATTTGAATTTGGACATTGGTATATGGTGTATTTGATTATCTCTTGGGATGAATGTCATAATGTGTATAGAAATACGAAAACCGTACCGACATACGATTGGCTGAACGACATATTTTCATCATTGCAAGTCGGAGGTTCTAGTATTGCCGTAGCTGGATGGGTTGTCACGCGTACCGCAAATAATAATTTCTCTATTTTGGCAGGTGGAACCGCTATTTCGTTTGGAAGTATGGCTTCTGCGATAGGATGGCTGGGAGAAAAGCTGGAACCTACTCAGGAAATATGGGATGGGGAAGAATACAGCGGCGAAAAGTTTACGAAAAACTTTGACATTGTTGAGCTTTGGGTCTTGATTGAATGAAAGGCGTTGACATGTATATTCTGCTATTGAATTCTCTGTTATTTGCAATTGCGGCGTTGTCGATAAACCAGGGGCCTTTGAGGCGGAAATCAGTGGTTGAGTGTATTTTGTCGGTCCTTTCGGTTTGTGGAACGCTTGTCGTGGCTTTCTGGTCGGACGACTGGGGGAATGCCACTGTCGCTCTCGCGGCGACTTTATGTGTACTTCTGTCACTTCATTCCGTTGGTGGGCATTGGCATCCTGTTCTACACCGACTGGTGTATGCCGTTACGGTGGTGCTTGGCATGTGCATTTCCGTCATAGAGTTCCCACTTGGCATAACAGGGAATAAGTACCCCGGCAAGGTAGGTTTGCCGAATGTCGATGTTGGAAATGGACAGCGTATTGTGAGACAAGATGGACAGGATCGGACGAAGGAGAAAATAGGGACCGCCGCTGGAACCATGGACAATGACTTCGCAAGAGCCATTACGAGGGCCCAGAGCAGTGTAGATGCCATGTACGGCGAAGGGGCGTTTCGAAGAGGGTTCGAGTCCATGAAGATGGATCGGGTGACACGGCAGGTACGGGTTGATGTGAGCCTTGGGGAGAAGACAAATCTTACATTGAGAGTGGATATGGCCTCCCCTGTTCCACGGGTGTTTCTGACGACGAGAGGGTCTGCCTTCCCGTACAATGATTGAACTATCCAGATACCCCCTGGGCTTCCACAACCCCAACCACGCGGCGGCGCTGGCCTGTGCAGTGCTGCCGCTGTGCTGGGGCTGGCGGCGGTGTGCGTGGCTTGGGAATCTCCTCGCGGGCGGTCTGCTTGCGCTGTTGCTCCTGACCCAGTCGCGGACGGGGTTGCTCGTGGCGGGACTGGAGGTTGTGGCGTGGTGGTGGGGCTCGCGCCGTGGGGCGGCGCGCTCGGCGAGCGCCCCCTCCCGGCGCCGGTGGTTGTGGATTGTGTCGCTGGCGTTGTCCGGGGTGGCTTTGTGGTGGATGGGGCCTCGCCTTGCGCTGGATGGTTCGATTCTGAACCGGCCGAAGATATGGCTCGCGGGGTTACAGCTCTTCGCCGCGAATCCGCGCGGCGTGGGGCTCGGCAATTCGGGGACGCTCGCCTCGGCGTTTCTTCTGGACGGAATCCCGGAGGTCCGCACGATGATCAGCGCGCACATCACGCTCCTTGCCGAGTTCGGGTGGATCGTCGGTTGGGCGTGGCTGGCATTCATCGGTCTGGCACTGTGCGGAGTTCGGGAGTGTCCGCGGATCGGACTCGCCTTCACGGGACTCGTGCTGTCGGGATGTTCGTCGACGGTTTTCGACTGGCCGGTGCTCTTCGATTTCGCGGAGCAGGGCGGGCTGGGGATGATGAATTGGGTGTTGTCGTGGGGGATGTTTTTGATGTTTGTTGGATTTGGCGTGTGGTTGATTGCGGGCGTGGTGCGGCGCACTCGGAGAGTGCTCCCTACCATTGCGATGCTTGCCCTGGCGGGGGTGACGGTGTTGGGCTTGCGGCTGGTACCAATAGGGAATGCGCCGCAGGTGTGTGACGGGTATGTGGTCTGCGGGGAGTCGCCACGGACACTGGCATTGTATGACGCGACGTGGAAGCTGAAGACCGTGGCGCGGCGTGTGACGGGCGGGGCGGTGATGCCCGTGCGGGGCGTGTTGCGGTTTCCGTTCGACCTGGATTTGCGCGGCGTCGATCGGGTGCTGTTGTTTGGAACCTGCCGCGAGTGGGCTCATCTGGTGAAGGGAGGAGTGCCGGTCTCATGTGTCGGGAACTGAGAACCGCGTGCCGTGGCCTGCGCGGGTACGTCGGTTTGCTGTCCGTGGTGGCGTTGTTGGGGCTGCGGGGTGTGTCTGCGGCCCCGGCGGCGGAGCCCGTCGTCGACTGCGTGGAGGTCGCCACGCGCGCGCCGAACAACCCGCGCGTGAAGGTCTGGTATCGTGTCCCCCGCCGCTATGACGCAATACGTCCCGGACGGTGGCGCGTCCTCGTGCTCTTCGGCGGACGCAACGCCGACGGTCGCCCCGAGGTGTCCGGCAAGCTGGGCTGGACGGAGTGGGCTGACTTGAACGGCGTCTTCCTCGTCGCTCCGACCCTGCGCGACGACGCCTACTGGGAGCCGAAGGCGTGGTCCGGACGCGTACTCCTCGACGCTCTCGCCCTGCTGGCGGCGAAGTACCGCATCGCGCAGTCGGGATTGCTCTGCTACGGCTACTCGGCCGGCAGCCAGGCCGCGAACCTCTTCCCCGCGTGGCGTCCGGACCTCTTCCGCGCCTACGTGAGCCATGCGTGCGGCGTCTTCCACGAGCCGACGGCGAAGATGCGCGACGTCGCCGGACTCGTGACGTGCGGCGACGCGGACGCGGCGCGGTACGTCCTGAGCCGCCGGTTCGTCTCCGCCTACCGGGATCTCGGCGTCCCCGTCGTCTGGAAGTCCTTCCCGAACCATCCGCACGACGTTCCGCCGGGATCGGTGCGTCTCGCACAGGCGTTCCTCGCGAATGCGCACTGGAGCCGTCCGGCAGATCTCGGGCTGCCGTCGGGCGCGGACAGCCCGGGCGTCCGCTTCGTCGGGGACGACGCGGACGGGGTCTACTATCCGGCGGACAGCGTGGACGCGGCCGGAATCATGCCCGACGACCGCGTCGAGCTGCCGTGCGAGACGGTGGCCGCGGCCTGGGGACGCCCCGGGCGCGACGACGGGAGGAGGTCCGGAGAGTTGACTTGTTCCGTCGAGTCGTTCGGCGGCGTGGAGGTCGTCTTCGCGACGCCGGGGCGCGTCCGCGCGGACGCGCGCATCCTCGTGCTGGTCGGCGGGCGTGGCTGGACGGGCGAGCGGACGATCCGCGATCTCGGCTTCGCCCCGTGGGCCGAGGAGCGGAACTGGTGCCTTGTCGCGCCGTCCTTCTCGCGGGGGGAGTACTGGGTGCCGTCGAACGGCGCGGCGGACGTTCTGCGGCGCGCGGTCGACGCGCTCCGCCGCCGCCACGGCGTGCGCCCGCTGCCGGTCTTTCTCTTCGGCTATTCGGCCGGCGGACAGCTCGTGGCGCTCCTGCAGGACGAACCGCCGTTTCCCGTGGCGGCCTGGGGCGTGTGCGGTTGCGGCGTGTTCCCGGACGTCCCGCGCGCGGGGGCTCCCGCCCTCGTCGCCTGCGGCGTCGACGACGCGGGGCGGCTGGAGATCGGACGAAACTTCGCCTACCGCTACCGCGAGGCGGGCGGAACGCTTCTCTGGTACCCGGCGAAGGGAGGCCACGAGCTGAACGAGCGTGCGCTCCGGCTGGCCCGCGCGTTCCTCGCCGCCGCCGCATCCAGGACCGCCTGTACCCTCTGGGGGGAGGACGACACACGTCGCGTCTTGCCCCGCGCGCGGATCGACGTGGAGGTCCTGAATCCGCTCTACACGAACGAGATCGCCGGTCTGTGGCGACGGTAGAGGTGTTGGGTGCACTCACTTTGTCTTTTCACCCAAAAGGGTGAATTGCCGTGCGTATGTGGCATACCCCGTTTTTTTTGATATACTATCTTGTTCACAACGAAGAGAGACGAGTAGATGATTAATCCGGCATGGTTGAAAGCGCGTGCCGCGGAT
>JAUNMP010000012.1 GCA_030537465.1 bacterium | reverse complement strand
CGCCGTCAGGCGGACGGACAAGCCGTCAACGCCGAGGTTTTGCAATTACCTCATGTTTGTCCATGGCATGACGTTCCAGAATGGCAAGAAGGCCAGCTCCAATGCCTATGCCGCCAATCTGAGCGTCCAGGCTTCGACGGTCGTCGTGTCGAACTGCATTGTCCGTTCGGCGGCTGAAAACGGCCAGGGAGATCCTGCCGCAAAACTGTTGGATGGGGCGAAAATCGTCGATTGTCGATTCCTCGCCATCACGGGAACGTGTTCGGGGGCGGCGTTGGACTTGGCGGGGACGAACGAGGTTGTCCGCTGCGTGTTTCAGGACTGCGACGTTCCGTTCCGGACAGACGCCAATCCGCCGTGTGCCGTGCGTCTGCGCCGGGCCACGCGTCTGTTTGATTGCGCCTTTACCAACAACACGGGCATTTCGCTTCATGCAACCTGCACCAATGACACGCCCGTGGCGATTTCGACAGTCGCGAACTGCCTATTTGCGGGGAACACGGGTGCGCGTGCCGCCTGCCGGGCGGAGGACCATGTCGTCGTCGCGGGGTGCACGTTTGCGAGCAATGTCAGTACGACCTCCGCCGGTGCGCTCCATGCCTTTGGCGCCACGGTGACGAACTGTACCTTTGTCGGGAATTTCGCCGAGCACTTTGGCGGAGCGCTGCTGTCACGGACGACCCCGACGTGTCCGACCCGCGTCGTCGACTGCTTCTTTGCGGAAAATTCCGCCCATAATGGCGGCGCGGTCTCGGTTGGCTATACGGACGGAGCGACGGTCTCCTCGGGGTGTTCTTCCGGCTATATGCTGATGAACCGCTGCCTGATTTCGAACAATGTCGCGCGTGCGACGTCGCCGACGGGGAGCTATCTGGGGGGAGGCGGCATCTTCTTCGCCGCCAAGGCCGTGGGCGGAACGAGCGGCGGCGAAATCCACAACAGCCAGATCGTCGACAACCGTTCGGGCTGGGAAGGGGGCGGCGTCTGCGTCCGCAACTGGAATCCAACGGCGGGATTTACCGGCAGCTGGCCGATTCTGATGCGCAACTGCCTCGTCGCCCGCAATACGGCGGCGGTCGAGGGCGGCGGCCTCTACTTCATCCACAATGGCGCGGACAGTCCGTATGTCGTCGACAGCTGCACGGTCGTGGGGAATACGGCCAGGAGCCATGCGTCGGGGCATGGTCTCTACCACAAGCTGGACGGATTCTCCTGCATAAATTCGGTTTTCGCGAAGAATACGGTTCTGTCGAACAACGCAGGCCAGTATGACCACTGCTGCTTCGATCCGAATCAGAACACGGCCTTCAACATGTCGACGGCCCCCAACAGTCTGACGGCCGATGCGCAGCTCGTCGATCCGGATGCCGGCGACTATCGCCTGGCCTCCGTCCGGTCGCCGTGCTGCAATGCCGGACTCCGCGAGACGTGGATGGAAGACGCCGTCGATCTGGACGGCAAGGCGAGAATATTCTCTTCGGCACCGGATATGGGCTGCTACGAACTGTCCTGGCCCGTGGGGACGATGCTCCTCTTCCGATAAGGCAGGAACGGCTCTTCTCGAAGAACGAGGGGGCGCTCGTGGCTTGAATGAAATGACGGGGACAGGAGACATATGATGAAGAAGAGCATCCTGTTGGCGTGCGTCTGGGGGTGTTTCTCCGTTTTCGCGGGAGCGGGCGAATGGTCCGTCTCGAAGCGGCTTGAGAAGTATGTGCGGATCGAGGGAGACCGGCTGATCGTCGACGTGCCGGCGGGCGAGACCAACGTCTGCGCCTATGCGACACGGACGATCGATCTTTCCGACTACGCGCAGAGCCGGCTGGAGGCGCATGTCCGCTGCCGTGGGGCGGATGTGGTGCAGGACCCTCGTCCGGCGCGTGGCGTGAAGCTGTCGCTCCATTACACCGATCCGGTCACCGGCGAGAAACTCTATCCGTGCGCCAAGGCGCCGGAATCGGGATCTTTCGACTGGATGGATCTGGATCTCGGCGTCTCCTTTGGCGAAGTCCCGCCGGCGGCCGGATCGAAGGCGCGGCTGGTCCTTGGCCTTCAGCAGACCTCCGGCCATCTGGAGTTCGACCTTTCTTCGTTCTTCTGCCGGAAGGCGCCGCCGCTTTTCCCGAATCAGGACAACGCGCGTCTCGTCGCCTATCCCGATCGCATCACCTCTCTGCCGCGGATGCGCGGCGTGATGGGGCGGGGCTGCTGCCGCAATACCGAGCAGGATATCGAGGATCTGAAGACCTACGGCGCGAACCTCATCCGTCTGCAGATGAACGGGTTCCAGAGCAAGGGCAACTCGCGGAAGGGCGCGAAGGCGAAGACGCTCGCGGATTGGGATCTGTGGCTCGCGAAGAATCTTGACCATGCCGAACAGGTTCTTGGCTGGCTGGAGAAGCGGGACATGATGATGGTCCTCGATCTGCACAATCCGCCGTTGCAGGGGTATGGCAAAGACGGGGACGTCTTCTACGTGCAGGCCTACGCCGACCGGCTCGTCTCCGCCTGGCGGGAGATTGCCATCCGCTTCAAGGGCCGGAAGGGCATCTACGGCTATGACATCATGAACGAGCCCGCGCAGACGCGGCGGGCACTGCCGGACTGCGACTACTGGAATCTTCAGCGACGCGCGGCGGAGGCGATTCGGTCCGTCGATCCGGAGGCGACGATCATCGTCGAGGGCAATGATTGGGATGGTCCGGCGAGCTTCGGCTATCTGGCGGCGCTTGATATGGACAACGTCATCTACCAGGTCCACATGTACCGGCCGGGGGCCTTCACGCACCAGGGGGCGAACGGCGCGGCGCGTCCGTCGCTGGACCGTCTGGTCTCCTATCCCAACAAGAAGAGGGGCTGGGACAAGGAGTATCTGCGCCAGCAGCTCGAGCCGGTCCGCCAGTTCCAGAAGCGGCACAAGGCGAAGATCTTCGTCGGTGAGTTCTCGGCCTGCATCTACGGTCCCGGCGCCGGCGACTATCTGGCCGACTGCATCTCGATCTTCGAGGAGTATGGCTGGGACTGGACATACCATTCCTTCCGCGAGGCGCTCTGGTGGAACGTCGAGACCGTCATCGACGAACAGACGGGCAAGCCCGTGCCGAACACCGACAATCCCCGCTTCCACGCCCTCGTTAACGGATTTAAAGGTCAGCGCTGAAGCAACTGACTTGCCTTTCCATAGCGGTTTTCTCTATCCGCACTTTTGAGGGTGTGGTAAAATGAGCGCATGAAATTAACCTGTTTGTCTGCCGCTTTTGCCTTTTCACTCGTCTGTTCCGCCAATCTGATCGAGAACCCCGGGTTTGAGACCTGGGCGACGGAGGCCAACCTGCCGACGACGCCGGCTTGGCGTTGGGGATTCCAGAAGGGGAAGGAGAAGGGCTTCGCCATCTTCGAGCAGTCGAAGACGGTGGCCTTCTCGGGAACCGCATCGCTCCACGTCAAGGACGACGACGCCGGTCCGTGCAACAACACGATCTCCTACACGCTGGATCAGCGGCAGGTGAAGTCCCTGCTGGGCAAGCGGCTCTACTTCGCGGCGCGCGTGAAGCAGGTCGCCTGTTCGGGGACCTCCTGTCTAGGCATTTCAATTGGTCTGCAGAAGGCGGGCGGCAAGTGGTCCGGGGCGTCGGCGGGCATGGGGTCGCGCGGTGCCGTGGACTGGCGTTTGCTGCGGACGTCGATTCTCGTGACGGAGGACGTTCGGCAGATCCGTCTGTCGCTGAACTGCGCGAACAACTTCTACAACGTGGGCGAGGCCTATTTCGACGATCTGATCGCGACGGCGGACCGCGCGGAGGTTCCCGAACTTGAACTGCCGTCCCCCGACGTGCTGGGGCACGCCGACGTCCAGCTGCCGCCGACGAACGACACACCGGAGGACGCCGCCTACCGCGCGGCGTACCGGAACCAGCCGCCGCAGGAGGAGGACGGGCGGGTGCGTCCGGAGATCCGCAACGGGACCTGGTATGTGAACGGTCGCCCCGAATTCTATCTGGGTGTCTGGCTCTACAACAAGACGTATCTGGACTGGAACGAGCATGGCAACCCGCTGAAGATCGACCACATCGCCTACACGACGCCGCCCGGCAAGGAGGTCTTTGACGTCATGGGCTTCAACTCCTCGCAGATTTCCGCGGCGCATAGCCGCCCCGGCGAAGTCGTGCGCGGTCTCCCGATGCGTCCACTCAAGCGACGCGGCAAGAAGTCCAGCTGGCAGGAGGACGAGCGCGACATCGCCGACTACTTCAAGCGCTTCGGGGATCTGCCGCTGGCGCTCGATTTCGCGTTCGGCTACCACGGCGTCTACCCCAAGGACCTGCACCAGGTCCTCGACCAGCACAACGGCAAATGGCATGCGTTCATTCCGTTCTGTCCGGAGCATCCCGAAGGGGATCGCTACTACCGCGACTACTTCCTGGGTGGGACGCGCGCGGCGCTGAAGAACGGCTGCAACGTGTTCCTGTACGAGCTCTTCAACGAATCGTCCTACAACTGCCAGTGCCCGTGGAACATCCAGGCGTTCGCGCAGGCGATGGCGACGCGGTACGGGACGATCGAGGCCGCGAATGACCGTTGGCGGACGTCCTTCTTCGATTTCAAGGACGTGGCGGCGCAGAGCGGTTTCGACCAGTATCCCGGCGTGTGGCGCGACTGGTGCGAATTCTCGTCCGACCGCTATGTGGCAATCCTTGAAAAATACAAGGGCGTGATCCGGTCCGCCGACAAGCGGAAGAACATCTACTTCACCGAGCAGGCCGCCGGCACGCCGGGCGAGCATCCGGGCATGGACTACCGCAAGATCGCGAAGGCGCTGGACGTGATGGCGCTCGAGGGGGGCTGGCGCTATGGCTTCAAGACGACCTACAACGCGAAGAACGAGATGGAGGCCGTGGTGGCGACGTCCGGCTCCAAGCATTTCTTCAACTGCGACTTCTACCAGGCGTTGACCAAGGGGAGGAAGCCGGTCGTCAACGACGAGCACTACTGCCAGCGTCTCGAGAACGGCATCCGTGTGCCGACAAAGAAGGAGGACTTCATCACCTCGCTCTGGCTGGAGGTGCTGCACGGACTTTCCTCCAACTACACGTACTGCTGGGACAAGCGGCAGTGGGACTGGAAGACCTACGAGCAGGCGAAGCAGAACGTGATCAAGCCGTCCTACAAGTCGTCCTCGCTCCTGAATCCCTACAACATGCCACCCTCCGAACTTGTCGCCTTCAAGCAGTTCCAGGAGGAGCTGGCGCCGTTCAAGGAGAAGCTCCTGCCGTTCCCGCGCGTGAAGCCGGCCACGGTGGCGGTCTACTACTCGCACGACACGATGGTCCAGCGCGCCAACCTGCCCAATCCGCCCAAGAAGGGGATCAAGCACGAGTCCACCACGTCGACCTGGTACACGACGCTGCTCCACGCGCAGTTCCCGGTCAAGGTCGTCTTCGACGAGGACCTTGCGGATCTGGGATCGGAGATCAAGGCGCTGGTCTTCCCCGATACGCAGTGCGCGTCGGACGAGACCCTGCGTCTGGCCCGGGCCTATGCCGTGAAGGGCGGACTCGTCATCGCCGACGACCGGGCCTTCGCCTACGACGACTATCTGAAGAAGCGGACCGCGGAAGACCTGCCGTTCCTGCGGGCGGCGGACGGTGCTGCCGCCGTCCAGATCCTCCTGGAGAAACAGGTGCCGCGCTACGCCGTGGTGACGCCGATCGACGATCCCGCGCAGCCGCTGCAGGCCGTCGACGTGCAGATCTGCGACCGAGGCGACTTCAAACTGGTTCTTCTGGCGGACATGGGGGACGCGAAGGCACGTCGCGTGCGGCTGCAGCTTCTGCTGCCAAATGACCGTGGAAACTACGTGGTCCGTAACGTCGTCACGAAGGTGGCTCTGGCCAATGGCACACAGGAGACGTGGTCGGCCGCGGACCTGGCGAAGGGTCTGGAACTCGAGCTTCCCGTGCAGGAGCGCGTCGTCCTCGTCCTGAGCGAACGATAGGTGCTCTCCGATCGGATGCGTGAAAAGTGGTATTTACCAGCCGGTTGTCTTCGTTGGAATTGTGGTAGAATTCACTTGTTGATTTGAATTATGTCCGAATCGAAGAACAAAACCATCGTCGACACGCTCAAGCGGGAGATCTTGAGCGGTCGGTATTCCATCACTCGCGCGTTTCCGAGCGAGCGGGCTTTGGCGGTTCGATTCAAGGCGTCCCGTCCGACGGTTCGCATCGCCATTCAGGAACTGCGCGCGCAGGGGTTGGTGGCACGTCGGCAGGGGGCGGGAACGACTGTGACCGAAGTGGGCGCGCGGCGGAAGGTGGGCCTGATCATTCCCGACGTGTCGCAGTCGGAGTACTTCGTCCGCATTGTCCGCGAGCTGATCCGCGTGGCCGAACGCGAGCGGTATACGCTGGCCTTCGCGGAGATTTCGGGAGAAACCGCCGCGGAACGCGCGGCCGAGGCCGAACGGCTGGTCGAATATCTGATCGAGCAGAACGTCTCGGGAGTCATTTTCCAGCCGATCGAATATTTCGAGGATGGAGAGACGTTCAATCGTCGGATGCTGGAACGCCTCAGGAAGTCCGACATCCCCGTCGTCCTCTGCGACAATCCGTGTTCGCCGGACGTCGTTGGCTACGATGTCGTCGGCAATGACAACATCGCAGTGGGTATGCAGATGTACCGTCACCTGATCGCGTGCGGAGCCCGCCGTCCGTGTTTCTTTATGCGGCCGTTCGCCTCGCAGACGCATCACGCCCGTTTGCAGGGTGTGATGCTGGCGAGTTTGTCCGGCCGGAATGGGACGATCCGCAAGGACCTGTTCCTGATTGCGGAGCCAGACGATGCGCGCCTGATCGAACGCCGCATCAAGGTCGATCGGATTGACGCTTTTCTGTGCGGCGATGACGAGACGGCGGCCAAACTGATGCAGACGTTGCATCGGCTGGGGTATTCCGTTCCACAGGACGTCATGGTGTCGGGGGTGAACGATCTGGCGATCGCGCCGTTGCTGACTCCGTCCCTTACGACGCTCCGCATCAACTGCGAGCAGATCGCCGACGCGGCCTTCGAGCGGTTGATCGCCCGAATCGCCAAGCCCGGTCTTCCGCCAACCGAAATCTTTCTGCCGGCTGAATTGGTGGTACGCGAATCCACGAGTCGGAATTCCGTTCGTCGGCCTGCGAAAAAATGTGTGCTGAGATGAAGAATCGTTGCCTGTTGTTCGCCTGTCTGTCGGCGTCCCTGATGATCGATGCGGAAGTCCTCGAATCGTCGTCGATGCGCGTGGCGTTCGACGCGCGCGGCAATATCCGCGCGATTGCGTCCCGGGCCGGGGTCGAGTTCGCGCCGCCGCACGGCTACGGCATCCCCTTTGCGGTGTCCTTGACCGATGCCGAGAATGTCACCAAGATGTACGAGACCTCGGCGGGTGACGCGAAGACCGTGCGGTGCGAGGCCGTACCCAACGGGTGGCGCTTCTCCTATTCCGACTTCAAGAAGGGGCTGCTCAAGTCCGCCGCCTACACCGTCACGGCGCCGCCCGGAGATCGGCGTCTGCGCTGGAACATCGAACTGGAACCGGAGCCGGGCCGTGCGATCACCCAGTACGACTTCCCCCGCTTCACGCTCGTCAACCGCATCGGCGCCGTGGGGGGCGATGATGCGTTCGTCTCGGGATGCAACAAGGGCGGCGTCATCCGCGATCCCGGGAATCCGCGCTACGGCGCACGTGAGGTTCATACGGTCTGCGACCAACCGGGCACGCTGTCCTGCCAGTTCTGCTGCTACTATGACTCCGATGCGCTTTTCTACTCGGCCTGCGAGGATGCGGAGGGCTGCTCAAAAGGGCTCCGCATCTATCGTGCCCCGAAGGGCGACTTCTCCTGGTATTGGGTGAAGCGGGGCTTCTACACCGAAAAGACGCGTCTCCCCTATGATGTGGTGACAACCTGCTTCGACCGCGGGTCCGACCGCCCGTGCGACTGGTATGACGCGGCGGACTACTATCGGGCGTGGGCCGAAGGACAGAGATGGTGTCGTACGAAGTTTCTCGACCGTCCCGATATCCCCGCCTGGGCGAAGGATGCACCGGTCGTGACGCTCTTCTATCGGAACTGGTTCGACCGCCCCGAGGCGCTCAGGACGTTTTTCGATCGCTACTGGAAGGCCCAGTTCCCCGGCGCGCCGCTCATGCCCGTGATGTTCGGCTGGGAGAAATGCCAGGATTGGATCACGCCCGACTATTTCCCGCTGTATCCGACGGACGAGAAGTTCAAGGAGATGACGGCGCTCTTCCATGCGAACAATACGCACGCCTATCCGTATCCGAGCGGACACTTCTGGACGCTGAAGGGCTTTCTTCAGAAGGACGGCACCTATCGGTACGACACGACGGACTGGTTCAACCAGGAGGCCTTCCGGCACGCCTGCATCGCCCGCACGGGCGGCGTCTGGACCGTCAAGGCCTCGTGGCTGGGCCGGGGCGAGAACGCGTGTCTGTGCCCCGGCAGTCCGTGGTCGCGGGACTTCTGGAACAACATCTGCGCGGAGCTCGTCACGCGCGGCTGCGACATCATCCAGGCCGATCAGGAGCATGGCGGAGAGGTGCCGCCCTGCTGGTCGCGCGAACACGGGCATCCGCCGGGCGAAGGCGACTGGAAGACCGCGGTCATGCGCGAGCAGTGGACGACCCAGCTGGAGGCGATGCGCAAGGCGGGCTGCGAGAAGCCGCTGCTCAGCTGCGAGGAGCCGAACGAGCATTTCAACGATCTCTTCTCGGTGATGGACTACCGGAACTGCCGCTTCCATGTGCCGGGCGGCGAATGGGAGTGGGCAAGCGTCTACAATTACATCTATCACGAGTATGTCGCGACCTACCAGACGCGTCTGGCGCAGCCGAATCGCTTCTGGGCGGCGCACAGCGCGGCGGATGGACAGATCCCCTGGCTCGAGATCTATCCGGACGACGTCTCGGAGGCGGCGCTCAAGTCCCCGAAACCCTATTTCGAGTTCCTGCACAACTGGATTCGTCTCTATCGCGGCGCGGGACGCCCGTTCCTCGCACACGGCCGCCACCTGCGTCCGCCACGCGTCTCCTGCGCGCGCGTCAAGTACGACCACCCGCAAGAGTGGCGCTGGCAATGTGATGCGCACGGATGGATGCCGACGGTCTTCGCCGGTGCCTTTTCGTCGCGAGACGGTCGCACGGCCTCTGTCTTCGCCAACGCGACGAACGAGCGCCAGCCGTTCTGCTACCAGGAGAATGGTTCATGGGTGGCCGACGTCCTCCCCGCGAACGGCATCAAGCTGGTTGTGAAGAGGAAGGAGCGGTAATGGCGAGAGGGCTCACTTTGATTCTGTGCTGTGCCATTTTCTGTGTGGCCTGCGCGGAGGATTTCCCGTTCATCGCCGTCCGCAATATGGGAGCGGGGGCGAAAAATCCCCGTTTCACCCAGGCCATCTTTGCGGCCAATGAGAAATATCCAGGGCTGGTCGATGAAATCTGGTTCGGAGGCTGTTCTCCCTACGGCACGGCTTCGCAGGGGGACTTGGTCGCGTCCCAGCTTGAATACCGCGCGGAATGCGAGAAACGCGGCATCCGGTTCTCCCTGCAGCAGGGGCCCACGCTGGGGTATGACGGTCAGCGGACGGCGCCGCCGGGACTCAATCTCCCGGATGACGTCTGGGCGATGACGCCGGACGGAAAGCGGCATCCGGGGGTGTTCTGCCCGACCTCCCCCGAGGTGCGCGAATTGAACCTCAAAAGCGCGAAGGCTCTTATCGGTGGTCTGAAGCCGTACTCCTACTGGCCGGATGATGACCTGCGCCTCTCCAAGCGGGGCAATCGGATCTGCTTCTGCGACCGGTGCGTGAACGACTTCAACCGCAGAAGCGGACGGAGCCTGACGCGCGCGCAGCTGGAGAAGGCGCTCTACGGAAAGCCGGGGGACAAGTCGGTCCGTGCCGATTGGATTGCGCACAACTGCCAGGTTCTCGCGGCATTCGCCTCGGTCTACCGCGAGGCTGCCGACGCCGTCTTCCCGGAATGCCGGCTCGGCCTGCAGCATATGAATTCAGACGCCGAGCGCTACAGCTGCGAATACAGCGGGGGCACGCCGAAGCCGATTCTGGAAGCCCTGCGCGGAAAACTTGCGCCGCAGGTCGGGTATCGTCCCGGCTATGCCTTCTACAACGAACGGCAGCCGCTGGACATGTTCCGCAAGGCCTATGACATCATGGTCTCCACGACCGAGGCCGCGAAGTTCGGCTTCGTGGACAGGATGTGCCATGAGGCCGAGAACTGGCCGCATATGGCGGCGGAGAAGAACCCGAACACGCAGATGGTCGAGAACGCTCTGGCGCTGGCGGCGGGCTGCAATTCTCTGGCGCTCTACTGGGGAAGCGATCACTATGGCGAGGAGGAGTCCTGCTGGAGCTATTACTTCGACTGTCTCGCCAGATGGAAACCGTTCTTCCAGACGATCGTCGAAGCAGCGAAGGGGACTGTCCCCAGCGGAATCGCCACGTTTCGTGGACGTGACAGGTATGCGGGCGAAGGTTGGTTGAAGCCGGCGGATGGAACCGAGATGCGGTTGATGGAGAATTCGCTGCCAATCGCCTGCGCGGGTGGTGATGTTGGAGCCTGGTACCTTTCGGCCGAGGGCGTTGCGTCGCTTGCGGAAGGGGATCTTGCCCCTGTCTTATCGAAAGCGGTGCTGATGGACGTGTCGACCTGGTCGGCGCTTCTGAGACGATTCCCGAGGCTTCCGTGTGCAGGGCAAGTTTCCTTTGACGATGCGTCCCGATCGGGGGAAGGTCTGCTGACGGTTGGGGCCGATGTCGAAGTGTTTCCGGGTGGATACCGTTCATCGGACTTGAAGCGGGCGATTCGCCCGCGGACGAAGGAGGTGCGGACGTGGAGTTCCGTCCTTGGAAATCCCGATCTCTGCGGCACGTGCTCCTTCCCCAGCGGATTCGGTGGTACGGTCATTCTTGCCCAGCAGGCGTTCTCGTGGTATGCCTGGACGGGGCCGAAGCGCAAGGCCGTGCTGGATGCGCTGGACGCTGCCGCGCCGAAGCGTTTCCCCGTTCGCCTGATGACGGGTGGAACTCGGACCGTGCTTTTTGTCCGCGCCGATGCGGAAGGAAGGGCGGGGATGGTGTTTCTGGTCAACCCGACATGTGGCGAGACGCCGCCGCTGGAACTGCGGGTCCCCGGCCGTTCGGCGGATTGGTGTCTGCGTACGGTCGACCGCACTCTGGACGTCGAAGAGGTGGAGCCCGTGCCCGGGGGCACGGTCATCCGCATTCCCTCTCTGGCTCCCTGGCAGCCGCTCCTGTTGCGGCGCCGCAACGGGACGAACTCCAATGCGAAGGCGCAGCGGACGATCGGCGAGCCGGTGCTGGGGTCTGACATCCTAAAGGGGTGCGAGGTGAGCGCGTTCGGGGCGAAGCTCCTGGATGGGGCGACGTATGTCGAGGACGCCTACCTGAAGACGAGCCCGAAATGGGTCAACCAGGCGGTCAAGATCGACGGCGTCGTCGCGAAACTGGCCGATGGACGCGAGGTGACGCTGGTGTGGCAGACGGGGAAGGCGGAAAAGCCCAAGGACCCGGCTCTACGCTACGACACGCCGTTCTTCGCCGTTCCCTACGATTCGGACGGCCACCGCATCGAGCGGTACTCCGGCTACGTGGCGGAGCGTCCGGTCTATTTCATCAAGGGTGTCGAAGCGCAGTTCACCGAGGTCTCGCGTCGGGCAATCCGCTATTCGAAGAAGCCGATGAACTTCGTCTTCGCCCACCGCTGGTCGAACGGCGAGATCTCGCTGAGACATTCAATCGGACGCCATACGCGCGACGAGCGCCATGTCTCCATGTACTCGCCCGACAACGGCCAGACGTGGGATCTCGATCCGAAGAAGCCGATTGGAAGCAGCTTCATGTCCTTTGAGACGAAGGACGGCCGACGGCGCTCGGTCGGCTGCTGGCACATGTATGCCAAGGCCGCGACGAACGAGTTCATGATCACGGTGAGCACGCTGGAGAAGGATGGTTCGACGACGACCCGGAAGACGCCGTTCCGCACCCCCTGGCCGGCGATGTGCGGCATGCACCGCGACGTTCAGCGCCTTTCGGACGGACGCCTCATCGCCGAAGCCTGGGGACGCGTCTACAACAAGCCCGGCAACGAGGCCGGCGGCTATGCGATCAACTACTTCCTCGAGTCGAAGGACGACGGCGAGACCTGGCAGTACCTCTCGCAGTATCCCTACGAGGAAGGGCACACGGAGGGGCTCTTCGAGTCGACTCTCGTCGAACGCAGGGACGGCTCTCTTCTCGCGATCTGCCGCACCGGCTATTCGCTGGACGGCTCGACCCGTCACCCGCTCCTTCAGTTCGTTTCGCATGACGGTGGTAGAACCTGGGGCGAACGCCGCGAAATCAGCGACAACGGCGTCGCGCCGCAGGCGACGATGCTCGCCGACGGCACGCTCGTCGTCCTGTCGGGACGGCCGACGCTCTTTCTGCTCATCGACCGCACCGGCACGGGCGAACATTACGAGAAGCTGACAATCACCCGTGCCCGCACAAGCGCCTACGCCTCGCTGGTCGAGCTCAAGCCCGGACGCATCGCGGTCTTCTTCGACGAAAGCGCCTTCATCCACGCGCCGGGCGATACGCCCGACAACCGGATCATGCAAGTCGAATACGATTACAGGTGATGGGGTGTTGGGATCGCAGAATCCCAAAAGAAACCGGAAATGCCATGAGCGGTTGGTCGCGAAGTGGTTTTATTGGTGGGATCGGCGCGTGTGGCGGGATGCGCCTTCTGCACGCGGCGCCCGGCAGCTGCCTCGGCGACACGCCGAATCTGCGGTTCGGGGGCCTGAGCGACCTGCATGTCCAGTGCGTGGGGGGCGCTTCGGAGGCCATCCCTTCAGGATTGACGACAACATCTTAGAAAAAGTGGTATTTACCAGTTCTGTTCTTGAGATCAAGTTGTGGTAGACTATCATCATCAGCATTAAGATGCTTTTGGGGTCGTGATGAAGGGCTGATTCCGGAATGGGTGTTCCGGGGGCGGACGTTCAGATCCAAAGGAGGTCGGAGATGGTTCTTGATGGAATGATGAAATGTTCCTGGTGTGTCTGTCTTTCGCTTGCGGTGGCCGCTTGGGCGTCGGCGGATGTGCTGGATCTTGATGTCGCCGCCGGGACGACATCGACCCTGAACGCAGCATCGCATCCGAACGGTGCGCTGCTGCGCACGGTCGCCGTCAATGGCACGCTGGTCGTCGACGGGATTTCCGTGACGAACAGTTTCGCGGCCGGTGCGGCCGAAGGAACGCCCTCGCTTTCGATCGGATGCGATCCATCCGCCACGACGACGGCGCGGCTTCTGGTCACAAATGCGCCCGGGGGATTGATCGGCGGCTATGTGAACCAGTTGACGACCGTCATCGGCGCCAATGGTGGCCAGGGTGGTCTGATCGATCTGCATGCCCGCAATCCCAAGGATTGGGGATGGGGGGTGAATGCCACCTGGGGGAATGGAATCGGGAAAATCTTCACGGGAAATTCCGGCACGTTCGGAGCGCCGAACGCGCATCTGCGCGTCGATGCGTCCGTGCAGAATCCCGGGAACGGCATCTTGGACATTCTTCGTCTGGGCCCGAACAGCGCGTTTGCCGGAAACAGGATCCAGAACGAGAGCACGTCCGTGCGGGCGCGCATCCTCTTCGCGGGCGGCCGTCTCTGGACGGGCTCGTCCAACAGTTCTGCGTTCTTCGATCTGCCGTCGGCGGGACAGTGCATCGAGCTCGCGAGCGTGGATGGAAACGACATCGTCCTCTATTCGCTGACAGGCATCAAACTCCTGACCGATGGCAACAAGGGGACCCTTTCGACATCGGGGGCCGGTTCGTTCGTGATCGGTCGAGGCGACAATACGGTTCTGGCGGTTGGTCTTCCTTCTGGCATCGCGTGGGGGCACGCGGGCGAGACCTACCTGGCCGGTCGCTATCAGTTCAAGATCCTTGGAGACGACGCGCTGCCGTATGGACGCGCGACACGTGACGTCTGGCTGGGTCAACGTCTGATGAACAACGCCTACGACCCGAAATATCCCTGTTACCTTGATTTGAATGGAAAGACCGTTCGGGTCAACGGCCTTCATCTGGGAGCGGATCGTTTGGCGACGGCAGATTTCACCTATGTCACCAATGGCGTTTCCACGGGAGCGACGGTCATTTTCGGTGATCGGCGCGAAGGCGAGGATGCCGATCCGGACGGAGTCTTCGAAGTGAACAACGTGGCAGGCCGCGTGGCGGCGCCGCGCATCACCTGGCGGAAGGTCGGCTCGGGCACGTTGACGATGCGCAAGGTCGCCCGTCTGCCGAACTTCACGCTGGCGGGCGGCACGTTGGCATTGGCTTCGCCGACCGTGTTCGGCACGCTCGCCCTTGAAGCGGGGACGAGTCTGGTTGCGGATGGACTCACTCTTGATCTGGCTTCGTTGACAGAACAGACGGCGGATCTGACGGTCGACTCGACTGTCCGCTATGGCGGCGTGAACGGGGGCATGGTCGTGGTGCCGAATGCCGATGGCACAGTTGACGTCTTCGCGTCTTCCGGAACGATATCCCCTGCGGCCCTTGCCAGACCTGTGCATCGGCTCGTGAAGACGGGGGCGGGCGTGCTCAGGCTGGAGGCGGAATGCGAAATCGACAAGGTCGAGGTTTTGTCTGGTGCATTGATCTTCGCGGATGCGATCTACGACGTGGGGTGTCTCGAGGTGGCTGAAGACGCAGCCGTGACCGTTTCGGCGGGAAAGCTCCGTGTTGAAGAGATCGCGGATGCGACGGAGGCTCGCGTGAATCTGGTGGACGGAGGCGTTCTCGTCCGTAAAATCGACGGCATCGTCTATCCCTTCTTCGAGACGGACTTTTCAGATGAGCGGAACATCTCCGATGCCGTCTTCACGCGTTATTCGGGGCCAGGGAACGTTTCCGGCACGTTCACGGGCCTGGACGCGGTTCTTGCGGAGGCCGTGGACGCGGTAGTCGTCAAGCGGGGTACGGGGACGCTTCAGGTCACGTCTTCGATCGCGCGTTTCCGGGGTGATCTGATCGTGGAGGAGGGCGTGTACTTCACGGATTGCGAGGGAGGCCTCGGCGGTGACGGCGCCCGCGTCTTCATCCGTGACGGCGCCACGATGATCGCCGATGGCACGAAGGAGACCCTTGATCTTCGGAGTGGTGGCCAGCTCTACATCGCCGGCACGGGCGCGCCGGGGAAGGGGTACGCGCTGGAGATGCGTTCGCCCGGGAAGAAGACCGCGGTTGACCTGCGGGTCACTTCCGAGACCGGTTTTCTGCGTTATGTCGGCTCGAAGGGACTCACCCTCACCGATGACGCCACGGTGACCATCACGAAGTCCACAGGCGACTACTACACGGGACGTCTGGGGACGATTGATTTCCGCGGGCACGCGCTCACGTTTATGCAAGTGGCGAATTCCCCGTTCCCCGAACTGACGTTCGATACGTTGCGGCCCGTCAACCCCGGAAGCCTCGTTTTGGGAAGCTACGTCAAATTGGCGTTGACCTCTCTTCACGAGGATCTCCGCAAAGGAGGGGCCGGAAATCGGATTTCCCGACTCGGGGAGGGCAACTGGCAGCTTTACAATACCACCACCTACGCCACATGCCCTTGGTCCTTTGAAATGGGCGGGAATTCCTATTTCCAGTTTGAGGCAAATCGTCCGCTGACGAATCCCCGGACTGCGACCTGGGGTGGACCGCTTGTCCTCTCCGGTTCCATTCAGGTCAAGAAAATCTCCACGGCGATCAACGGCAGCACGGAGCGCAACCAGAACTACCTTCAGTTCACGAACCGTGTCACGGGCGCGGGTGGCTTCGTCAACTCGCTGACGACGGCCGACAAGAACTACCAGGGTGGTGGCATCTGCCTCTCCAATCCGGGGAATGACTTCGCCGGTCCCGTCCAGCTGAACGCGGGCGAGCTCATTCTGGACTGCGACGGCGCTCTGCCGGCCGGAGGCGCGGGGGCTCGCCTGCGCAACGGCAGGGTGACGCTTGCGGCGGGCGTGGCGTACACGCTGCCGGGATGCGAGATCTTCGGCACGGGTACGATTTCGAACGGCGAGGGCAAGTGGACCAAACGCTTCGTCAAGCATGAGGAGGGCGAACTGGTCTACCAGTCGCGGGTCGACTTCGCGGAACTCGAGGTGCTCGGTGGCACGCTGCGCTTCGACGCCGATCCGGCCCCCGTGTCGATCGACCGCCTCGTCGTGACGAACAGCGTTCGGGGTGCGATCGACTTCGCGGGACGCACCTGCCATCTGGGCGGACTGCTCGTGCGCGGGGCACAGTTGAATGCCTCTGCGGCGCCGATCACAGTGGACGGAAAGCTGGTCTTTGCCGAGGGGTCCACGCTCGCAATTGCGGAGGAGGGTGGGCTGCGCTCGAATGGCAGCCCGGTCAAGATCGCGACAGCGGTCGGCGGGATTGAAGGGCTCCCCGTCGTCGCCGATCCGCGGGCGGATCGTTCCTATCGCCTCTACGTGGACGGCAACGACCTCCTGCTCGACTGTTCGAGCGGGACGCTGCTGATCTTCCGCTAAACCTGGATGTTGAGATTTCCGGAGAAGCTTATGTTGAATCTGAAGGGTGGGCTTCGCAATTTTTCCGTGACAACCGCTTGCACGGTCCTCGCCGCGTGGAGCGGATGGGCGGATCTCGCGTCACGGCGCGAGTTCGTGAAGCCCGACTATCCGTCGGTCGCGTCTGGACGGGTGCAGACGGTCCGACGTGGCGCGGACTGGCGTCCCCTCAAGGGCTTTGAGGGGTTGCACTTCGCGTGTGCGGACAAGCCGCTGCATGTGCCGGTCCTGGACGTCGTTCCGGGGACGGCGCTTGATCTCTCCGGGGTCGTGCCGCGCTACGACATCGATCGGATGGGGCGGATCGTCTCCAATGCGCAGGGCGAACTCGTCTATGAGAAGTTCCCGGGCGTAAAGCCGAGATTGCGCGGCTTCAATTTCACGCTTGGAGACGTCGAGGACAATTTCGACACCCTCACGCACGCCCAGCTCGCAACCTATGCCGAACAAATCCGCCTCCGGGGACTGAACGTCCTGCGCCTGCATTTCCAGGACCGCGGCTATGTTGGCCTTCACGGCGGCGCACGCTACGGAAAGGCTGCGCGGCGCACCAAGGTCGAGCTGGGCACGCTGCCCCAGACGCTTGCGGAACTACCGCTCGATCGAAAGTATCTCGACCATATGCACTACTTCTTCAAGTGCCTTCGCGATCGGGGCATCTACATCCTTCCGGACATCGTGACGTCGACGGGCATGATGTCGGGAGTCCTCTCGATTCGCGAAAATGTGCGCTATCAGCTCTTTCACAACGAGGAGTACCGCAATCATTGGAAAGCCTGCGCGGAGCTGATCCTGACCACCGTCAATCCCTATACGGGTCTGGCGGGCAAGGACGATCCGCAGGTCCTCGGCGTCTGCTTCTTCAACGAACAGGAACATCTCTTCTTCGAACAGGGCAAGGCCATTGACGCCTTCAATACCCAGTGGCAGGCTTATCGGAAGGAGAAGGGGCGAGCTGCATCCGACCCGTTCACGTTCAAGCTGCTCTATCGGACGGACGAACAGGGTGTGGATGCGCGTGCGTTCCTGCGCGTCGAGATCGACCGAATGAACGACTTCTACGTGAAGACGGTCCGCGATCTCGGCTTCAGGGGTTTCGTGATGAACTGGGATATGTTCATGCGCAACCTCGAAGGCGCGGCGCGGCGGAACTTCGACTCGGTCGCCATCCACACCTACTGTTCCCATCCAGGGCGGATCAAGCTTGATCCGGTATACTCGAACCACGTGCAGAAGCTGGTCTACGGTCCGTGGCAGAAGGGAACGATGGGTCATGTCGCGCGCGTGAGCTCGATCGGGCTCAACAACTATCTCGCCCAGGCGGCGGTCACGCGCGAACTCGGCAAGCCGCTCTTCGTGACGGAGATCTCGCACGGCAATTCGAGCGCGCTTGCCCAGGAGTATCCGGCGATGCTCAGCGCGTATGCGGCGCTGCAGAACTGGCAGGCGCTCATTCCGCATTCGGATCTCGTCCAGCCCTATATCCGGCCGGCCACGTCGGGCCTCTTCGATGGCATGCCGGGAATCATGGGTGGTATCGCTTCGCTCTGCACGGCGTTCGCATGGCAGCGTGGTGACGTGGCGCGTGCGCCGCACGCGGTGTCGTTCCATGTTCCCGAGGCGACCCTCGCGGGGCCGGACTACACGGGGGCGGTCGGCAGCGCCTGGAATTCGCTCTTCCTGCTGACGCGCGTCGGCGTGGACTACAACCGGGCGGTCAATCCGCTCGCGGACCTCAATCTGCAGCCCACATCCTTTGTCGGAACGGTGAGCATGGGGATGTCGGTCGCCTATCGCGAGGACACGGTGAAGGGGCGGGCGCAGCTCGCGCGGAACGTTGAGATCCTGCGTGAGAAGGGCTGGCTTGTCGACGGCAACCGCACGGATGTGGCGAAGGGCGTCTTCCAGAGCGAGACAGGCGAGGTGACGGCGGACACGCTCTATCGGACGATGACCGTCGATGCACCGCGTTTCCAGGCGGCTGTCCTGAAGGAAGCGGGCGACCGCGCGGAGCTTTCGGCGCTGCAGGTCGACAGGATCAGCCGCCCGGTCAACATCACGGCGATTTCGCTTGACGCGGCGAAGGCCGTTTCGGAGTCGGACCACCTTCTTGTCATCGTGGCGACGCGGTTCGCCGAGGAGGGATCCTCCTGGGCCGATGGCGAGTGGCGCGAGTTCGAGATCGATACGGGCGACATGCAGACGCTGATCCGCGCGGGCATGTTCGATTTCTCGATCAAGACCGCTCTGGACCACCTGCCGAAGGTCTACGCGCTCAATTTGAACGGTACGCGTGAATGCGAAATCCCAGTGCGACTTGAGGAGGGGCGGCTCGTCTTTGCACTCGACACGTCGAAACTCGAGTACGGTACGCCCTATTTCGAGGTTGTTGGAGCTAGGAAACGGGAGATTGCGTCCAAATGAATCGAAACATTCTGACAGTGGCGGCTGCACTGCTGGTTGCCGCGGGGGCGACGGCAGCGGATTTCGCCGTTCGTTCCGAGGGCCTCACGGCCACATTCGCCGAAAAGGGGTGGTGGCGCCTGGCCTCGCTCGACAGTCTCGTTGCGCCGAGTGGACGGAACTATGCCGACGCCAATCGCATCGCAGTCTTCTCGATCGATGTGACGGCCATGAAGGATCTCGCCGATTTCAAGTCCGTCAAGGCCGATCAGGCGAGACGTCGCGAGGTCGAGCGGATGGCGGATGGGCTGAAGATCGTCTACTCCGACTTCCCCGAGCGTCTGGAGCGGGTGGTCTGCACCATTCGGGCGGACGGCGACCGTCTCCGCTGGCGCATCGCGCTGACGCCGAAGACCGGCTTCGCCGCGACACGGGTCGACTATCCGCAGATCCTTCTGGCGCCGACTTTGGACAAGGACACGGCGCTTGTGCATGGTGGTCGCCAGTGGGGGCTGGTGCACAATCCCGGGCAGACCTGGAATCCCTCCAAGTGGGAGGGCCTTGGCCTCGTGCAGCCCGGCAATCTCTTCGCCCAGTTCTACGGCTACTACGACGCCGATGGCGGAATCTACTCCGCCGCCGAAGACGCCCAGACCTTCGCGAAGGCGTTGCGCCTCTATCGCACGAAGCAGGGCCTTTACAGCACCTGGAGCTGGCAGGACTGGATCGACTCGACGCGCTCGCTGCCGTATGACATCGTGACCACGGCGTTCCGCGGCCCTGCGGGCGAGGCGACCGACTGGTATGACGCCGCCGACATCTACCGAGCCTGGGCACATCGCCAGCAGTGGTGCAGCACCCCGTTCCGCGACCGGACCGATCTGCCGGCGTGGCTGCGCTCGGCCGTGCCGATCGTCCGCTTCACCCGGAGCTGGTATCCGTTCCCGGACGATGTCCGCAGCTGGATCGAGAACTACTGGCGAAAGCGCTTCCCGCGCATGCCGCTCTGCGGTGCGACCTGGGGATGGGAGAAGCTTGGCGACTGGGTCACCCCCGACTACTTCCCGCTGTATCCCGCCGACGAGACGTTCGCCAGGGTCGTTCAGGCGTTCCGCGACAACGACGTGCGCTTCTTCCCGTGGCCCTCGGGCTACAACTGGACGCTGTCCAAGGGGAAGAACGGCGACGGCACGTACAGATACGAAAGCCGCGCGGCCTTCGCGAAGATGGAGCACCTCGCCGTCCGCGAGCGAACGGGAGCGGTCCTAATCAAGCATCCAAGCTGGTACCAGGGCGGGGAAATGCCCGTCCTTTGCCGCGGAGACGCGCGTACGCGCGCGTGGTGGACGGAGACGGTCGCGGAAGGGCTCTTCGCCCGCGGCGCGGAGATGATCCAGTTCGACCAGGTCAACGGCGGACGGCATGAGTCTTGCTGGAGCCGTGATCACGGACACTGCCCCGGCGCCGGACCCTGGTGGGCCAACTCGATGCTGGATCAGATGGACCAGGTCATGGTCGCCGGACGGAAACACGGCATCGAACCCGTTCTCGGCTTCGAGGACCCCAACGAGTTCTACCTTGGCCGCATTGGCGTACAGGACTACCGCGATGTCGAGATTACTCAGACGAACCTCACCGTCGCGTCGGTCTGGAACTACCTCTACCACGAGTTCGCGCCGACGTTCCAGTCCAATCCCAAGCGTGGCGACCGTTGGATGCAGGCGCATTGCTGCGCCGATGGGCAGATGCCGTTCCTGACGCCGCATCAGTTCGACCTGGGCGGCCTGACGGCCGTCGTCAACGGCGACTTCGCCAAGGTTGGCGAACAGACGGGGATGCCGCTCGGGTGGCGGCTCGGCCATAGCCACGAACAGGGCGGCACGGTGACCGTCGTGAAGGGCGGGGCTCCGGGCGGATTCAATGCCGTGCGGCTCACGGCGAAGGTGGGCGAGACGGCCTATCTGAACGTCGACAGCAATACGGCGGGCGACAACGCCTACGTGTCGGGCCGCGCGTATCGGTTTTCGGCGCTCGTCAAGGTGACGGCCGGAGGGGCGGTGAGATTGTCGGACGCGGTCTTCGACAGTTCCTGGAAGGGGCTTGGCGGCGTCTACTTCCACTACAAGGCCCCGGATGCCGAGTGGCATCGCGTGACGCGTGACTACGTCATGCCGAAGGGAGCGTCGATTGTGCATTACGCATTCGTCGTGGCTGGCGCGGGCGAAGCCGAGGTGGCGGATATGAAGGTCGAGGAGCTGGGGGCGGATGGCACGGCGAAGCTCGTGAGACTGACGGGTGATGATGCCTATACCGCATTCATGGCGAAATGGGTCGACCTCTACCACGGCGCGGGACGGGACTTCCTCGCCTATGGACGTCGCATCCGTCCGCCGAAGGTCGTCTGCGGCACGACGAGGCGGACGTTCTCCACCGAGCGCAACAAGTTCGACGCCGACGTCGAGACAGTCTGTTCGGCCGCCTACGAAACGCTGGATGGCCAGCGCCGGGCCCTGGTGCTCGTCAACGCGACGGCGGAGGAACAGGCGGTATCCTGGACCTGGCGTGGTGCCGCCACGAATCTGCGCCTCTCGCCGGACGAGATTCGAATCGTGGAGCTTTAAGGGGTTGGGGCGGTTGCGGAGAGCTGGGTATGGTATAATGATCACAATCCAGTAGAGGAGAATGGAAGGAGTCTTGTCAAAATGAATCGAATCGGAATGACGTTGTTGATGTTTTTGGGGGTGGTGGCAGGTGTTGTTGCCGAGACCATTTCTGTCAATCCGGGCGAGACGAAAACGCACAATACGTTCCTGGTCGTCGACAATCCCGTCGCCGTGCACGGTGATCTCACCATCACGGGCTCCAAGGTGTGGGTGAGCGCCGACGAAAATGGACGCGCGTTCAATCTCGGCACCTGGTCAAATGACCGTGCGAAAGTCACCGTGACGGGAGGGGGCCGCATCGGACCAGGTTCGCAGACGAGGAACGCCATTTACTTCAATCTGGTGGTCGGCAGTGCGTCGAACGGCACGGGGTGGTTGGACGTCTACAACACCGAAGGCGGCGGCTATACGGGCTGGTCGACGAACAGCTACAACGGCATCTTCAACAAGATCACCATCGTCAACGGCACGCCGACGAATGAGACGGGGTACATCGACTTCCTCCGCATCAACGGTAACGCCAACTGCATTGTCGGTTGCAAGAACGGTGCCGAGAACAATGCGTCCGACACGGCGCGCATCCGCTTCAACGGCGGCAAGTACGGGCCGTACAACGGCACGACGATGCTCACGAAGGGGAATTGGGTCTTCGAGTCGGAAAACGACAACGAAATCTGGCTCCATTCCTGGTGGGGGCATACGACGATGCTGGGCGAGACCGCACGCCTCACGTTCCAGGGCGGCGGAGGCGTGACGCTGTCCGGAAACAAGGAGGCCAATTCCAACGGTTACTACTATACGTTGTCGACGAACATCACCTGGAATCAGACCGGCAACGTGAAGTTCACGACCGAGATGGGTGTCAAACTCGCGAATGACTACGCGCTGTCGAAGATCCACCGGGATGGCAAGCGGGTCATTTTCTCGAATGCCAACACGCAGATCAATCTGAATGGCCACCATGAGACTTTGAACGGCTTTCAGACCTCGGACTTCACAAGCACGGCGAAAACCATCAAGTTGTGCGACACCGCCACGACAAAGGGACGCTTTGAAATCGGGAGCGACGATCCGTCCTTCTTGATCGACTCGGAACTCTTCAACTGTTTCGTAATCCAGCCCAACTGTCTGCCCATTCAGAAGATCGGCTCTTCTCCGATGGCGCTTCCCGATGGCTATTCGACCGAAAAATTCCCGCTCGAATGGACCAGCGGACGTCTGACGGTGTCGAACGGCTATCATTGGGTTCGCTTCAAGGGGACGGCGAGCGTGCAGAATTATCCGGAAGGGGTCCGCGACCTCTCCGCCGCGTTTGTCGACAATCTGCCCTTGGACGGGGGCGAGCTTGTCGTCCGCCGCGGTGCGCTCGTGTCGACCAATCTCAGTCTCTCGGCGAACGTCGCCGTCCACGTCCACACCAATTCGGCGATTCGCATGCAGGCGAAGGGCGTGCGCACCGAGAAGTTCGTCCGCTTCGTCTTCAAGGAGGCGCGCGATTCCAGGTACTGGATCCATATCAGATCGCTCCGGCTGCGCGCCGAGGACAATTCGGAGCAGTTCTTCCAGAAGGGCTACACGCATAACGCGACGGCCACGGAGGCAAAGGAACTGGCGGCCGGACAGTATATGTTCAATCCTGGAGCAAAATGGACAGATGGTCTGGCGATCTCTCCGGTGAGCGGTCTGCAGTGCAACGTGTACTACAAGTGTGACGACAAACGCTTTTCTCAGACGGACGACTGGGGTGGACTGTGCCTGACGAATGCCATCCCAAGCCGCACGGAGGCGTCGACTTGGAACGTGGTGACGATTCGCCTCAAGGACGACGCCAAGCCGATTCAGGGCTATGTGATCGACACCAACTGGACATTCGAGTTCTTCCCCTACTGCTGGGAGGTGCTGGTCAGTGCCGACGGCGAGAGCTGGACGACGGTCGACGAAAAGACGAACTACATCCCCTATGCCTATTCGAGCCACAATTCCGACACGGACGAACTGGGCGGCACGTACGAGGGCTACAAGACCTTCAACGATGCCATTGCCAAGCCTCAGCGGGCGGTTTCATTGGACACGGGACGTCGACCCTGCGCTCGTGCATCTGGCTTTGAACGGGGCAAAGGTTCGGGTTGATCGCGGTGGCAGCCTCGACGCGACGCTGACGGATGGTTCGAGCGAGGTTTCGTCCCTGGAAGTGGATGCATCGCTCGGCTTTGGTACCTTCAAGAACATCACGTTTGCCGAAAACGGCACGATCAACGTTCTCACGCCGGGCACCTTGAAGAGCAGGACGAGCGTCCCGATCACGCTGGTCGACTGCGCGGATGCCGCGAACCTGGCGAACTGGAAGGTCTCGGTCAATGGCATCCCAGATGGTGCCGCCTCCGTCGCCACGGCCGATGGAGAGCTTGTGATCTCCGTCTCCCGTGGTACGGTGCTGATTCTCCGCTGATTGCCCCTACGGTCAAGGTGGTTTACTATCGGTTGCGCAAGTCGGATGGTTAAGCGAAGCGGGGCTTTTGTTGCAGTTCGCCAATTGCTTCCATAAGAACAGTTGTGCTATAATAGGTGCATCAACTGTTCTTATAGAAGCAATTATGCTATATCAAACGAAAGATGAGATGTTGGCGGTTTTGGGGCAGGGCGTGCGTGCGGCGCGTCTAGCGGCCAACTTGTCGCAACAGGAGACGGCGGCGCGGAGCGGGGTGTCGATGACGGCGCTCCGCAATCTCGAAGCCGGGAAGAACGCTTCAACGGTGACGCTTCTGTCTGTCTGCCGCCTTTTGCGTCGGACGGATTGGATTTTGGGAATTGCACCGCCGGAAGTGAGTGACGCGCTCTTTGACGAGCCGGCACCGGGTGTTCGG
Source organism: bacterium (assembly GCA_030537465.1). Classification (GTDB taxonomy): domain Bacteria; phylum Verrucomicrobiota; class Kiritimatiellia; order RFP12; family UBA1067; genus RUG572. The sequence continues at coordinate 21,268 of JAUNMP010000012.1, read as the reverse complement.
CGTCAGCGGGCGACGCCGCGGCGAAAGGAAACGAGATGAAGGTCTTCAAGCATGTCTCGCGGGTGAACGTCTCGCTTTGGGGACGGCGGGTCGGCACGCTTGTCGAACTGCCGCGACAGGGAGTCTACGCCTTTCGCTATGAAAAGAGCTTCCTTTCGTCGGGCGTGCAGATTGCACCGTTGATGATGCCGTTGCGGGCGGAGCCGTATGCGTTCCCGGATTTGCCGCGCGGGGCGTATGAAGGATTGCCGCCGATTTTTGCGGACTCGTTGCCGGATGCGTTTGGGCAGGGGCTCATCGACCATTGGCTCAAAACGCATGGCCTCTCGCGAGATGAGATTACGCCGCTCGACCGACTCTGCTATCTGGGACGGAGAACGATGGGGGCGCTCACCTACGAACCGGATCGTGGTCCGGGAGGGCTTCCGACGGCGATTGAGATGCGGCATCTCGTTGAGTCGGCGCGTCGGGTCCTGAATGGCGACCTCATCCAATCCAACGGAGAGGACGCCTTGCGGGAAATCATCCGTCTGGGGTCGTCGGCTGGCGGTGCGCAGGCCAAGGCCGTCGTGGGGTGGAATCGGAAGACGGACGCATTTCTTCTCGGGGATCGTGATTTGCCAGAGGGGTATGAACATTGGATCGTGAAGTTCACGCCGGCAGACTATCCCTGGCGCGGCGAACGGGAATATGCGCAGATGGAGTCTGCACGTGCCGCGGGGATCGAGACGAGCGAATGTCGGCTGGTGGAAGTCGATGGGCTCGGGCACTTCATGACGCGGCGCTTTGACCGAGACGGAAATGTGCGCCATCATCAGGCGACTTTGTCGGCTCTGGCGCATTTGCCGCCGGAGACGCCACCTGAACATCGTCGCTACGAGCAGCTCTTCGTGACGGCGGATGAACTGGGGCTCGGATACGAGGTGCGTGAACAGATTTTCCGAAGGATGGCATTCAACGTCCTAACAGGCGAGTTTGACGATCACACCAAGAACTTCTCGTTTATATTGAAAGAGGGTGGTTCCTGGGGCCTCGCGCCGGCCTATGATCTCACGGGATCGGACTTCCCGAGCGAGGATCCTTGGTGTGCACAGGCAAACATCCATCAGTTGTCCGTCAACGGCAAACAGTCGAAAATCACGGACGAGGATCTCCTCGCCGTGGCGGATCGCTTTGCCATCGGGACGGCGAACCGCGTGCTGACCGAGGTGCGTGCGGCGCTATGAGTGCCGTCACTCGACACACTCGGCAAAAAGTGGTGTTTACCAGTGCGTTATTTGCGCATGAGATGTGGTAGAATACTTTTGATTTGATTTCTGAAAGGGTGATGATATGAAATTTCAAATGACGGTTCTGATGGTTCTGGCTGGGTTGATGGCTTCGGCCGAGACGAAGACCATCGATCTTCTGCCGGGCGAGCTCTGGTGGGGCGGCACGGTCGGCGGGGGCTGGAAGATGCCGCTGGGGGAAAAGAGCGACTACGTGAAGGACCTGCGCGTCGACTCGGACGGCAATCAGTCCGCGCCGCTGCTTCTGTCCACTAAGGGCCGCTGGGTGTGGTGCGAGGACGCGTTCAAGTACACGTTCAAGAACGGCAAGCTGACCGTCGAGACGGGTCCCGCCGCGCGCCCGCGCGGCGCGCCGCCGAGTCCGATGGCCGTGTTGGCGCCGTTTGAGACGGGGGCGAAGGTTGAGAAGGTTGAGAGGGGTGAGAAGGGTGAGAGGGGTGAGAAGCCCAATGTGGCGGCTCAGATTCCCAATGTCGAGAAGACCTGCTACTCGAAGATGACCTTCGCGCCGATCCAGTTCGGGCAGGAGAAGGAGGGGACGCTCCGCGCCGCGTTCGAACACTGCTCGAAGACGTTCTTCCCGCCGCGCGGCATGCCGCGGGTCGAGTGGTTCCAGAACCCGATCCTCAACACCTGGGTCGAGTTCAACTACAACCAGAACCAGAAGGACATCCTCGCCTACGCGCGGCGCTTCCTCGCCGAGGGCATGAAGCCGGGCGTCTTCCAGATCGACTGTTTCTGGCACACCGACAACTTCGGCAACTGGACCTTCCACGGCGACCGCTTCCCGGATCCGAAGGGCATGGTGAAGGAGCTCAACGACCTCGGTTTCCACGTGATCCTCTGGTATGCGCCGTTCGTCACGCTCGATTCGATGCCGTACCGTCTGCTGCGGAACAACAACGGCATCCTCAAGGACGCCCGTCTGCGTCCCTACGGTCCCGGCTACCAGGGACTGCCGATCCAGTGGTGGGACGGCTACAGCGCCGTCTGGGATCCAACCTCGCCCTTCGCCCGCGAATGGAACCTCAAGACGATGCGCCGCATCATGGACGACTATGGCGTCGAGGGCTTCTTCTTCGATGGCGGCGGCTGTCATGAATTCCCTCCCGGCGACTACATCGCCTGCGACAACACGGCGCAGCCGACGGACCTCTCCCGTGGCATCCAGATGATGGCCTGCGAGGTGCCGTTCGGCCAGTGCCGCGAGGCGTGGAAGATGGGTGGTCTTCCGCTCATGCAGACGCTCCGCGACAAGGCCCCGAAGTGGAGCGAAATGCGCCGCTGCATCACCGACATGATCTCCGCCGGACAGCTCGGCTATCCGTTCACCGTTGCCGACCTCGTCGGCGGTGGCACGTGCGGCAACAACGGCGACGGCGTCCATGGCCTCGCCTGGCAGGACGAACTCTTCATCCGCCATCTCCAGATCGAGTGCCTTTCGCCGATGGTCATGTTCTCGGGCTCGCCCTGGCGCGTACTCTCGCCCGAGGCCCAGAACATCGTGAAGAAGTTCATCACCCTGCGTCAGCGCTTTGCCCCGAAGATCGTCGCAATCGCGACCGAAACGGCCCGCACGGGCATTCCGATGCTGCGTTCGATGGACTTCCAGTACCCGGGCTGCGGGTACGAGCTCGTCCTCGACCAGTTCATGATGGGCGACGACCTCCTCGTCGCGCCGGTTGTCGAGGGGGGCGTGAAGACGCGCAAGGTCGTGATCCCCGAAGGCACGTGGCGGGGCGACGACAATTCGATCGTAGTCGGCCCGAAGACCGTCGAGGTCGCGACGCCGCTTGACCGCCTGCCCTACTTCGAGCTCATCGCGAGCGCGAAGCCGAAGGTCTCCTACATGGGCGGCGACGGCAGCGGCGAGGTCGCGTCCGCGGCGAAGAAGGCCGCGCTCGACGCAGGGGGCGGCCACGTGGCCGACGCCGCGCCGGACAAGCTCGTCACCGCGCCGCTCCACGACGTCAGGATGTTGGGCTACGCGGGCGCGAAGGCCGACAAGTTCCTCGCCTACCGCGTGAAGAGCGACTTCGCGAAGGAGGTCGTCTTCAAGGAAGCCTATGACGCAATCAAGGACAAGAACGACGACCGGACGGGCGTCGTCGGCTTCTGGCAGGGCGAGTTCTGGGGCAAGCTCATGATGAGCGCCGCCCGTGTCGCCGACTATTCGCACGACGCCGCGTTCACCGACTTCGTGCGCGACGAGTGCCACCGTCTCATGGGCCTGCAGGCGCCGGACGGCTATCTCGCGAGCTACCGCGATCCCACGTTCGTGACCGGCCCCGACCGCGCCAACAAGGAGCAGATGGCGGCCGTCCACAAGGCCCTTGGCCGCAAATGGGACTGCGACTACTGCTGGAATCTCTGGGGACGCAAATACACGATGTGGGGCATGCTGCTCGCCTACGAGCTCACGCAGGACCGCGAGATCCTCACCTCCGTCGAGCGCCAGATGGACCAGTGGATCGACATGATGCACAAGATGAACCGTCCGCTCTGGAAGACGGGCGAACCGACCTACGTGGGCCTTCCCTCGATGTCGGTCCTCAAGCCGCTTATGTGCCTCTATCGTCTGACGGGCAGGCAGAAGTACCTCGACTACGCGCGTGAGATGCTGCCGTACTGGGAGCGCGAGGATGGCGCGGCGCCGAATCTCGTGAAGAACGCGAGCCGTCCGGAGCCGATCCACACGTGGTATCCGAAGCCGGACGGCTGGGCGAAGGCCTACGAGATGATGAGCTGCCTGCAGGGGCTGCTCGAGTACTGTCGCGTGACGGGTGAGAAGAAGTACCTCGACGCGGTCATCGGAGTCTACAACAACATCCGCGACACCGAGCGCAATCAGGTGGGGTCCGTCGCCTACAACGACCACTTCACGGACTCGATCCACCGTCCGAACGCCGTCTCCGAACCGTGCGACGTCGTGCACTGGATGCGTCTCAACCACGACCTCTACCTGATCACGGGCGACACGAAGTACGTCGACGAGATCGAGCTCACCTACTACAACGCGATGCTCGGCTCGGTGACGCGCGACGGCACCTGGGGCGCGCGGTGCGTCCGTAGCCACGGACGCAACTGGCACGATCTGCACGGACAGTGCGAACTCAAGCACCAGCACTGCTGCATCAACAACATGCCGCGTGGCTTCATGGACGTCGCGCAGACGTTCGTGACGGCCGACCGCGCCGGGAACCTGCAGGTGAACCTCTACTCCGATGCCGACGTGACGATCGCCGGCTGCAAGGTGTCGATTCGCGGCAACTTCCCGGTCGACGACAAGGTGACCGTCACCGTCACGGGGCTCAGGCCCGACCAGAAGGTGGACTTCCGCAAGCCGTCCTGGTGCCCGAAGATGGACAATCAGACAGTCGAGAAATCAAACACTCGGACAATCTACGAACTGACCTTCGACATGAATCCCCGCGTCGTCGACTGGAACATGCCGCCGGTGCTGGACCACGACCTCAAGCAGGAGCGCGGATACGACCGCCGCGTGGCGCAGTTCACCGACTACTACCGCGAGAAGGACATGGTGCCGCTCGTCCGTTCGCATCCCGCGGCGACGGTGCAGTACGGTCCGCTGATCCTCGCGAAGTCGAAGCTCGTCGGCGCGACGCGCGAGCAGGTGTTTGATCCGTTCACGGCGAACATGAAGGGCTACAAGGTGTCGGTCGAGCGGATGCCGTCCGACCACGTGTGGGGCGCCTGGAAGGTGACACTCGAGAAGGACGGCGACAGGCACGTCTATCCGGCCGCCGACCTCGGCAGCGCCTGCGACACGGTGACGCCCTACACGACGGACGAATACTCGATCTGGTTCTAAAACCGTCCCAGTGATATACGGTAGAATCCTTCTTCGAAGGAGTGTCGGATGATTTCTGAAAAAGCATGTCATTTCAAGTTCTGTGCATGGATCGTGCTGGCGGCTGGAATTATAGGGGCCGCAAAGGCTCAAGACGCGGCGGCCCTTGCATTCGAGGGGCTGACGTTTGATGAAAAGACGTCCGCCGTCGTCGGACTGGACGTCTCGGGCGAGGACTGGGGGGCGAAGGTCGTTGGACGCAAGTATGGCGTCTGGACGCTGACGCTCAACCCGGTCGGCGACATCAACAAGACGCAGATGGTCTATCCGGAGCTGGCGGACGAGAAGAGCGTCCGCGACATCGCCGGAGGCAAGGAACTGATCTGGCGCAACTTCAAGGCGTGGGGCGGGGGCGAGGCCGTTGACGAAGTGCGCGCGCGGATCGTCCGCGACGGCGTCAAGCTCCGGTGGCGTCTGGGCGTGACGATGAAGCCGGGCTGGGAACTCAACATGTACGACTTCCCGCGCCTTGCGACGCGGAGCTTCTCCGGCAAGGGCGACAAGGACCGCATTGTCACCGGTCATGCCGAAGGCGGCGTGATGACGGATGTCGCACAGGGTCCGTATGGGCTGCCCGGATATGCCCATGAGACGGACAAGGACATCCTCGTCAACATGCAGCTCCCGGGCACGGCGGCGCAGTTCTATTGCCGCTATGACGACGATCGGCTCTTCTACAGCGCCTGTGAGAATGAACTTGGCGGCGACGACGCGCTGGTCGTGATGCGCTATCATGACGACCGTCGCATCGAACAGCTCTGGCGCCATCGGATGCGGGCGGCGGGACGGTTCGAGATGGACTTCGACGTCGTCACGGCCGTTCTTGCGGCGAAGCCCGGTCTGCCGTGCGACTGGTATGATGCCGCGGATCTCTATCGGGACTGGGCGAAGACCACCCGCTTCTGCGCACGGGCGCTGCTTGAAAAGAAGGAACTGGCGGATTTCTATCGTTCCGGTCCCGTCTTCTACCGTTTCAACCGTCGTTGGCTTGACGATCCGGCCTACATGGCGAAGTTTCTGGCGGCACGCGCGGAGGAAGGTCTCAAGGACGTGCCGGCGATCGGTTCGTGCGTGGGTTGGGAACATTGGGGCGAGTGGGTCGGTCTCGACTACACGCCGTTCTGGCCGTCGGACGACGTCTGGATGCAGTGCGTGAAGACGATGCGCGAGGCCAACGCGCGTCCGTTCCTCTGGCCGTCGACCTACCACTACGCGCTCCGATTCCGCACGCCGGACTACGTCTCGAACGCGTGGCGCAAGCCCGGCACGCCGGTCATCCACACGAAGGCGACCGATCCCTGGGAGTTCGACCATACCGAACGCGCCATCGCCGAGGGAATCGACCGAATCGGCATGAAGGACATGAAGGGCAACTGGAAGTATTCGGTCGTCTGGATGGGGACGGGCGGCGACCAGGCGACGCTCTGCTATCATCTGGACGACTGCCGCGACATCTTCAAGCGAACGACGATCGATCCGCTGATGGCACGCGGCTGCGTCGTGATGCAGTTGGACCAGTTCAACATGTGCATGTACCGGTGCTGCTTCGATCCGACCCATGGCCACCCGGTCGGATATGGACGCTGGCGCGTCGATGCTCTCCGGAAGTGCCTTGATGCTGCGAACGCCCAGATGCGCGCCGTGAATCCCGAGGCCTGCATCGGCTTCGAGGGGCCCTGTCAGTTCTACCTCGACCAGATCGCGCTGCAGGACGTGCGCGACTGCCGCCAGTTCAAGGGCGAATGGGCCAATGTCTTCACCTACCTCTACCACGACTACGTGCTGCCGTTCCAGGCGGGCTGCCACGAGAATCGCTACTGGTGGGCCAAGAGCGCGGCGGAAGGGCAGCTGCCGCAGTTCGCCAATCGCCGCGAGTACTATGACGCGGACGGCCATGCGGTGCCCGAGCATGCGCTGGACGTGAAGTTCTTCACCGACTGGGCCAAGCTGTACCACGGCGAGGGGCGCAAGTACCTCTCCCACGGCCGGATGGTGCGTCCGCCGAAGCTGCTCTGCGAGAAGCTTCGCTACGTGGACACCTGGCGGGGCATCAAGATCGACAAGTCCGTCCCGGCCGTCTTCCACGCAGCGTACGAGGCCGCAGACGGCAGCCGGGCCGTTTCGCTCGTCAACGCGACCGATGAAGTGCGTCGCGGTTCGCTTGTATTCCCGGACGGTTCGGTGCGCGACTTCACGCTTGCGCCCCGCGAGATCACGTTGGTGAATTGCAAGTGAATCAGCTGTGGACGTGCCAAGACGGAAAGGTATGAACGCGATAAGGCCAATCATGTTGTCTGCGGTGCTGGCGCTTGAGGCGTCGGTTGCGTGTGCAGATGAGTCCGGCGTCCGGTCGGGGCCCCGGGACGTGACCTTCGAGGGCTTGACGTTCGACGGCAGGACCTCGACCCTTGTCGGGCTGGAGGTCGCCGGCGAGGACTGGGGCGCGAAGAGACCAGGGCGCAAATTCGGCGTCTGGGCGCTGACGCTCAATCCAACGGGCAACGTCTGCAAGACACTGAGCGTCTATCCGGAGCAGGCGGACGAGAAGGCTGTCCGCGACATCGTCGGCGGCAAGGAACTCGTCTGGCGGAAGTTCAAGGCGTGGGGTGGGGGCGAGGCCGTCGACGAGGTTCGCGCGCGGATTGTTCGCGACGGTATCAAGCTCAGGTGGCGGCTCGGCGTGATGATGAAGTCCGGCTGGGAGCTCAACGGGTACGATTTTCCGTGCATTGCGACGAGAAGCTTCCCCGGGAAGGGCGAGAAGGACCGCGTCGTCACCGGGCACGCCGTGGGCGGGGTGATGACGGATGTCGCGAACGGCCCGTATGTGCTTCCCGGAAACGAGTGGGCGAAGGACAGGGACATCCTCGTCTACATGCAGCTGCCCAACACGGCGGCGCAGTTTTTCTGCCGCTATGACGACAATCGGCTCTTCTATTCGGCCTGCGAAAACGAGTTCGGCGGCGATGACGTGCTCTCCGTCGTCCGCCATCACGACGACCGGCGCATTGAACAGTCCTGGCGGCATCTGATGCGCGCGACGGGGCGGTTCGAGATGGACTTCGACGTCGTGACGGCCGTCCTCGCCGCGAAGCCCGGTCTGCCATGCGACTGGTACGATGCGGCGGACCTCTATCGGGACTGGGCGAAGACCACGCGTTTCTGCGCCCGGACGCTGCTTGAGAAAAAGGAATTCGCCGACTTCTACCGGTCGGGGCCGATTTCCTATAACTTCACCCGCCGCTGGCTCGACGATCCCGAGTATCTGGCGAAGTTCTTCGCCGCCCGGGCCGAGGAGGGGCTTGGGGACGTTCCGTCCATCGCCACGTGCTTCGGCTGGGAGCACTGGGGCGAATGGGTCGGCCTCGACTACACGCCGTTCTGGCCGTCGGACGACGTCTGGATGCAGTGCGTGAAGGCGATGCGGGCGGCGAACGCGCGTCCGTTCCTCTGGCCCTCGACCTATCACTACGCGCTTCGGTTTCGGACGCCCGACCCCGTGGCGAACGCCTGGCGCAAGCGGGGAACGCCCGTCATCCACACCAGGGAGACCGACCCCTGGGAGTTCGACCATACCGCGCGGGCGATCGCCGAGGGCATCGACCGCCTGGGCATGAAGGACAAGAAAGGCAACTGGAGATATCACGTCGACTGGATGGGGACTGGCGGTGACCAGGCGACGCTCTGCTATCATCTGGACGAGTGCCGCGACATCTTCAGGCGGACGACGATCGATCCCCTGATGGCGCGCGGTTGCGTCGCGATGCAGCTGGACCAGTTCAACATGTGCACGTTCCGGTGCTGCTACGATCCGACCCATGGGCATCCGGTCGGCTTCGGACGCTGGCGCGTGGAGGCGCTTCGGAAGTGCCTCCACGCGGCGAACGCGCAGATGCGGACGGCGAATCCCGAATCCAGCATCTGCTTCGAGGGTCCTTGTCCGTTCTATCTCGACCAGATTGTGCTTCAGGACGTGCGCGACTGCCGCGAGTTCCGCGGCGAATGGGCCAATGTCTTCACCTACCTTTTCCACGACTACGTGCTGCCGTTCCAGGCCGGTTGCAGTCCCAACCGCTACTGGTGGGCGAAGTCGGCCGCCGAGGGACATCTGCCGCACTTCCCAAACCGCCGCGAGTTCTACGACGAGAATGGACACGCGACACCCAGACACCGACTCGACGTCAAGTTCTTCACCGACTGGGCGAAGCTCTACCATGGCGAAGGGCGCAAGTATCTCTCGTTCGGCCGAATGGTGCGTCCGCCGAAGCTGCTCTGCGAGCGGCTTCGCTATCAGGATGTCTTTTGCGGCACGAGGATCGACAAGATGGTGCCGGCCGTCTTCCACGCGGCGTACGAGGCGGCGGACGGCAGCCGGGCCGTTTCGCTCGTCAACGCGACCGATGAGACGCGCACCTGCACGCTGGTGCGTCCGGACGGTTCGCGGCAGGAGGTTGTTCTCGGCCCGCGTGAAATCACGCTGAAGGCGCTTTAAGGTCATTTGAAGGAAAGGATGGTTCTTGAAAGTATTTAGTGGAACGCGGATGCCTCGGGCATACGCAAATGTTGGCGAAATCCGATCCGTCTACGACGTCCGCGCCAGTGGCTTGTCTTGGGTAGCTCAGAGGCTGGATTTTGATGCGCGGACGCGGGCCCTTGCGGGCGGCTTCGCCGTTGCTTCGCAACCTTCCCTCCGAGCTTCGCTCTTCGGCGCATTCCGACGGAATCGGATTTCGCCAAGATGCCTACAGTGTCGGCAATACCATGTCGGGAAGGAACTTGTTCTCCTATATACGAACTTGCCGAAAACCGTTTGTGGCATAGCTTCGGCCTTGAATGGAAGCGCCCAATTCCGTCTATGGGAAGTCAATGGCCGAAGCGTCGTCGCCACAACGGATTTCGGCAAAATCTGCGTATGCCGGAGGCATCTGCGTTCTGAATATACAGCTCGAAACTAAAAAAATCGATGAAGGAATAGGATGGAGAAAATGAAGAAATTGTCGGTGTTGATGCTGATGCTGGCCGCGGCCGCAGTTGTTGCCGAGGGCCGGACCCCGTCTGCGGACGGGAAGGATCTCGAGGTCATGGCGGTCTACTATCCCCATTGGCACAAGTACCCGAAGGGCGACGAATGGTTCGGGAAGAAGTGGAACTGGGATCTGGGCGAATGGGCGTTCGTGAAGGATCCCGTGAAGCGCTTCCCCGGGCACATCAACTTCAAGCCGTGGGTCGGCTATCTGGACGGTTCGAAGCCGGAGGACGTCGAGGTCGAGATCGCGCTCGCGCACAACGCCGGCATCGACATCTTCCTCTACGACTACTACTGGTACAACGGACAGAAGACGCAGGAGGAGGCGATCGAGAAGGGCTTCCTCCAGGCGAAGAACCGCAATCTGATGAAGTTCGCGCTGATGTGGTGCTACCACGAACGCAAGAACGCCTGGCGGAAGGGGTATCTCGAAGAGGTGCCCGACGTGATGAATCTCGCGCACACGCCCGAGGAGTTCCTTGGCTTCATCGACTACTCGATCGCGCACTACTTCAACCAGCCCGAGTACTGGCGCTATAAAGGCGGGCTCTTCTTCTCCATCTACAACTTCAAGTACCTGTGGGAGACGTGGGGCAAGGACGACGAGAAGATCAGGAACGCCTTCGTCGAGGCCCGCCGCCGCGTGCGCGCGGTCGGACTGGGCGAACTGCATCTCAACGCGCAGGGCATCTGGCCCGGTCATCTGGAGAAATTCACCGCGCTCGGACTCGACTCGGTCACGGACTACGGCTACAACGCCTATTGCGTCAAGGATCACACGAAGCGCTTCAAGGCGGGGGAGAAGCTCTTCGATTTCGGCGAAATCGACGGACGCCTCCAGGACCACTGGAAAGAAATGCGCGAGAAGTCGCCCGTGCCGTATATTCCCGTGGTGCCGACCGGGTGGGACGCGACGCTCCGCTGCGCCAAGAACGTGAAATTCCCCTGGGGCGAAAAGGTCGACTATCCCTACTGCGCGACCTTTACGAATGCGACGGACCGCACGTTCGAGAAGTATCTGCGGGATGCGAAGGCCGCGGCGTTGACGGATCCGAAAAAGCCTGGCGTCGTCTACATCAACGCCTGGAACGAATACACCGAGGGCTGCTGGCTGCTGCCGTCCGACCGCCGCCACGACCTGAAGCTCCGTGCCGTCGCCCGCGTGTTCGGACGCCGTCCGGCGAACGAGTACGTCTACACGAGCGGCCTGCGCACGTGGGAGGGTCCGAAGGCGCCGAACGGGAAGCTGATGAAGACCGAGACGCCCGCCGTCGAGAATGCGAAGTACGGTCCGCACGAGCGCCAGGGCATCGACGTGTGGTTCCCGACAAACACGGCCGGCAAGACGCCGGCGGTGGTCGTGATCCACGGCGGCGGCTGGAGCTACGGGGACCGTCTCGCGGCCGGCGCCGGCTGGCTGAACCGCTGCCGGAAGGCGGGCGTCGCGCTCGTCTCCGTCGGCTACCGCTTCATCCAGGACGCCCAGGACGAGGGGATCATGCCGCCCGTGCGTGCGCCGCTCGACGACGCGATCGCCGCGCTTCGCTACATCCGCGCGCACGCGGACGAGTGGAACATCGACGTGACCCGTCTGGGCCTCACGGGCGGGAGCGCGGGCGCGTGCTCCTCGCTGTACGCGGCGCTGCAGAACGACTGCGAATTCGGCATTCGCGCCGTGTTCACCGAGTCGCCGCAGACGTCGCTCGATCCGGTCGAAACGCGGGCGTGGATTCCGAACGCGACCTATGGATGCTGGGCGTTTGGCTACAATTCGTTCGACAAGTGGATCGAACACCGCGCCGAGAGCCTGCCGTGGATCGAGAAGTTCTCGCCGGCTGGGCTGCTGCGTGCGTGCACGGCGGCCAAGGCTCCCACATTTCTCTACGCCTGCGCCGCCTCGCTCAAGCCGGGTGAGCTGGCGAAGGATCCGACGCATTCGTCCGCGTTCTGCGACCGCTTCCGCGAAATCGCCGAACAGAAGGGCGTGACCTGCCGTCGCGACACGGCCGAGGCGTTCGTGCAGACGCTTGTGCGCGGGCGGTGATCGGCCATGCGACGCGTGAGATCCATTCTGGCGCTGTGTGTCGCCTGGGGGGGCGCCGTGTGCGCACAGCCGGTCCCGACGACACGAATTCCGCTTCTGCCGGGCGAGTACTGGTGGGGCGGAGCGACATATGCGGGACGGGAACAGCCGTTTTCGGCCGCGGCGGACTATCCGGGACGAAAGAAGGACGGTTCGCTCAAATGGGATATGCGGTTCTGGAACTATCACAGCCAGATCGCGCCGCTTCTCCTGTCGTCGAAGGGACGCTACGTCTGGTGCGAGGAGCCGTTCGGCTTCGAGCAGAAGGACGGCGTGCTCACGATTCTTCCCGAGAAACCGGCCGAAGTCGAGGTCGTCACGGCTGGACAGACGCTGCGCGACGCCTTCCGGGCCGCGAGCGCGAAGCACTTCCCGCCGCAGGGCACGCCGGATCTCGACTTCTTCCGCCGTCCGATTCTCAACACCTGGGTTGAGCACAACTACTGGCAGAGCGAATCGAACACCGTCTCCTACGCGAAGAAGTTCCTCGAGTTCGTCCCGGCGGGCATCTTCATGATCGACTGCACCTGGCAGCGGAACTTCGGCAACTGGGAGTTCGACCCCGGCCGCTATCCCGATCCGAAGCGGATGGTGAAGACGATGAACGACATGGGCTACCGGATGATGCTCTGGATGGCGCCCATGGTCTCCACCGACGGCATGACGTACTGCAGACTCCGCGGAATGGACGCGCTTCTGCATGGCCGGGGACTTCATGACATCGCCGAAGTGAACTACTGGGCCGGAAAGAACACGGTCGTCGACTGCACGAGTCCGGCGGGCTATGGCTGGCTGAAGGGGTGTCTGGAGAACCTCATGAACGAGTATGGCATCGAAGGGTTCTTCTTCGACGCCGGCGACGTCAAGAACTATCCGAAGGACGCACGTCCGCACAGGAAGGGCGCGACGAGCTGCGAGCAGGCCGCCGCGTTCCACAGTCTCGGCGACACCGTGCCGCTGCAGCAGCACCGCGCGAGCTGGAAGTCGGGCGGCAAGGCCCGGATGTGCACGCTCTTCGACCGCGACGCGACCTACCAGGAGATGAAGGATTCGATTGGCGAGATGCTGAACGCGGGGCTGCTCGGCTATCCGTTCATCAACGCCGACATGGTCGGCGGCGGCGAGGTCTCGTATTTCGCGCCGTACCTAGGATCGAAGCCGGCGTACTTCGAATATTCAAAGGAACATCAGGAATACTTCGCGAAGAAGGGTCCGGACTGGCTGGGCACGTTCTATGTTCGCTTCCTGCAGATGGAATGCCTCTCGCCGATGATCCAGTTCTCCTTCGCGCCCTGGCACCTGCCGCCGCGCTATCAGCAGCTCGTGAAGGAGATGGTGGCGCTGCGCCAGAAATGGGCGCCCTACATCGTCGACTGCGCGAAGGCCTGCGGCCGAACGGGCGAGCCGATGATGCGCTCGCTGGAGTATGCCTATCCGGGGCAGGGCCATGAGACGGTGAGCGACCAGTTCCTGATGGGCGAGAACCTGCTTGTCGCCCCGCAGGTCTACGAGGGCGAGACGTCGCGCAAGGTCGTGATTCCGCCGGGGACGTGGACGGCCGACGACGGACAGGTCTACGAGGGCCCGAAGACGATCGTGGTCGAGACGCCGCTCGCGCGTCTACCGCATTTCGTCAGGAATGGTATTGATTTGAAAAAAGAAGGGAAATAGAGCGTATGCGAAAGTTGATTGGATGCTGCTGTGCCGGTTTCGCGGCCGTCTGTTGTGCGCAGACGCCGGATGAGTCTTCGGTTGTGATGGGCTCGCCGGCCGCGGTCGTCGCGGCGAAGGATGGAGACGTGCGCACGGCGACGGCGAAGTTCGAGATTCCGATCCTGCCAGACGAATACTGGTGGGGCGGCGAAGTGCTCGAGGGCCTGAAGCAGCCGTTCCACGCGAAGAGCGAGAAGTATGCGGTCGACATGCGGCTCCGGCACGGGGTGTCGGGGGGCAACCAGGCGGCTCCCGTGCTGATGAGTTCGAAGGGACGCTGGGTCTGGTGCGAGCAGGCGTTCAAGTTCTCCGTCGTCGACGGTACGCTCGTGATCGAGACCGAGAAGGCGGCGCCGATCGCGACCGGAACGGCGAAGGACGGCACGCTCCGGGGCGCGTTCCGCGAAGTCTCCGGAAAGCACTTCCCGTCGAAGGGACACTGCCGGCTCGAGTTCTTCGAGAATCCGATCTTCAACACCTGGATCGCGCTCAAGTACAACCAGAACGAGAAGGAGATCCTCGAGCTCGGCCAGGAGTACATCGACAACGGCATGACGCCGGGCGTCTACATGATCGACCACACGTGGCATGGCGACAGCTTCGGCGACTGGAACTTCCATCAGGGACGCTTCAAGGACCCGAAGGGCATGGTCGCGAAGCTGAAGAAGATGGGCTACACCGCCGTGATGCTCTGGTTCGATCCGCACATCTCCACCGACACCGCGCTCTACCGCTTCATGCGCAAGGAGAAGATGCTGCTCATGAAGAAGGACGGCTGGACGACCGCCGAGTCGTACTGGTGGCCCGGCAAGGCGGCCATTCTCGACTGCACGAATCCGAAGACGTTCGCGTGGCTCAAGGACACCTGCAATCGGCTGATGAAGGACTTCGACTGCGACGGCTTCTTCTACGACGCCGGCGACGCCTACAACTATCCGATGGAAGGCGTGCCCTTCGTGAAGGACGCGACGCCCTCCGACCAGGTGAAGGCGTTCCACATGATCGGGATGGACGTGCCGTTCCAGCAGCACCGCGCCTCGTGGAAGATGGGCGGTCTGCCGCTGATGCAGACCCTGCGCGACAAGCATCCCACCTACGAGGCGATCCACCAGTGCATCGCCGACGGCATCGAGTCGGGCCTGCTGGGGTATCCCTACGTGACGTTCGACATGGTCGGCGGCGGGACGGTCTCGAACTTCGAGGGAGAGAACTTCAAGGCGGCGCAGGACCATTTTGTCCGCTCCATGCAGGTCCACGCGCTCTCGCCGATGGTTCAGTTCTCGCTCTCGCCCTGGCGCGTGCTGGATGCGCGCCATCAGGAGATCATCCGCGCGATGCTCCGCCTGCGCCAGACGTTCGTGCCCTACATCGTCGCGTGCGTGAAGGAGACGGGCCGCACCGGCGAGCCGATGATGCGGTCTCTGGAGTACAACTTCCCCGGCCACGGCTACGAGACGATCACCGATCAGTTCATGATGGGCGAGAAGCTGCTCGTCGCGCCGCAGGTCGTGAAGGACGCGACCAGCCGGAAGGTCGTGATTCCGTCAGGGACGTGGACGGCCGACGACGGCCAGGTCTACGTGGGGCCGAAGACGATAGAAGTCTCCACGCCGCTCGAACGTCTGCCGTACTTCGTGCGGAAGTAGGAGACGAGCCGTCGATTCCGCTATTTTGATTGGAGAAAGGATTGGAAGATGAAAATTCAGACTTTGCTTTGGACGGTTCTTGCGACCCTGGCAGTTTCGGCAGAGACGCGAACGATCAATATGCTACCCGGAGAGAATTGGTGGGGCGTCGACAACAATTTCGGTCGCGCGATGCCATTCAACGCGAAGAGCGATTTTTCGTGCGATCTGAGAATGGACAACTATGCGCACCAGTCGCTTTCGCTGCTCGTCTCCGACAAGGGGCGTGCCGTGTGGTGCGCGGAACCGGTCGGCGTGAAGATCTCGGGCGGTGTCGTGCGCTTCGAGTCCGACTGCGGTGAGATCGTCCTCAAGGAGGATGCCGGGCGCAACCTTGCCGAGGCCTTCCGCTATGCGTCGAAGACCTGGTTCCCGCCTACGGGCGAGGAACCCGAGCTCCTCTACTTTGCCGCGCCGCAGTACAATACGTGGATCGAGCTGACCTATCACCAGAACGAAAAGGACATTCTCGCCTATGCACAGTCGATGCTGGACCATGGGTTTCCGGCGGGCGTCTTCATGATCGACGACACCTGGCAGCATGGCTACGGCACGTGGGAGTTCGACTCGCGGCGGTTCAGCGATCCGAAGGGGATGATGGACAAGCTTCATGCAATGGGGTACAAGGTCCTGCTCTGGATGGCTCCGTTCGTCTCGATGGACACGCCCGAGTATCGGCGCATCCAGTTCGCCAAGAATCCGAACGACGTGAAAGGCTGGCCGACGAAGGGCGGGTTCCTGATGCAGTCCACCAAGAAGGGCTGGGGAGGGGTGCCGCCGGCGGCGCGCGTCGAATGGTGGAACGGCGTCTCGGCGCTTCTCGACTTCACCCATCCAAATGCCGTCGCCTGGTTTACCGAACAGCTGGAACGGCTCCGCCGCGACTATGGTGCGGACGGTTTCAAGTTCGATGGCGGCAGCGTGGCGTTCTACAGTGGCACGCGTGGACTGGAAGGCTCGTCGCGCAAGACGTATGCACACGATCCCTCCGTGTCGCCGGCGGCGCAGAGCGCGCTGTACGGACAGTTCGCGCTCAAGTACAAGGGCAGCGAATACCGAAACGGCTTCGGCTTCGCCGGCAAGCCAGTGATCATGCGTCTCCATGACAAGGCCCATTCCTGGGAGGCCCTGCAGCGCCTCGTGCCCGACATGCTGGCGGCCGGTTTCGTCGGGTGTCCCTTCATCTGCCCCGACATGGTCGGTGGTGGCGCGTGGTCGGCGTTTCTGCCGGGGGCGCCATTCTCCGAAGAGCTGTTCGTTCGTTCGGCGCAGGTCCAGGCGCTTTCTCCGATGATGCAGTTCTCGGCCTCGCCCTGGCGCTATTTGAACGACGCCAACCAGAAGATCGTGCGTGACGTCGTCGCGCTGCGGCAGCGTTTCGCGCCGAAGTTCGTCGAACTCGCGAAACGGGCGGCGAAGGACGGCGAACCGATCATGCGCAACCTCGAGTACGCCTATCCGGGACTGGGCTATGCCGAGGTGAAGGATGAATTCCTGATGGGCGAGGACCTGCTGGTGGCGCCCGTCGTCGAAGCCGGCGTGGCGACGCGCAAGGTCGTGATTCCGCCTGGCACGTGGACGGCCGACGACGGCCAGGTCTATGTGGGACCGAAGACAGTCGAGATCGCGACGCCGCTCGCGCGCCTTCCGCATTTCGTTCGTGGGGAGGAACTCCGGAAATGATGAAATCACCAGATGGTCGGTGCAATCGCGTCCATGCTGATGGCGTTTGCGGGCAGATGATAGGTGGTGCGCACGTATGAGAATCCTGAATACGCTTCTTCTCGCCGTGACGATGGCGGTCGAGGGAACCTTGGGCGCGGCAGACGCTCCCGCGCCGAATTACTGGTGCACCTGGGCGACACAGGGCTCGACGCTCGGCCACAACGCAAAGGCGGGCAAGGTCGCCTTTGCGGGTGACCAGGGCGTCCCGCGGCAACGCGACAACCTCAACGAGGAGGTCCTGTTCGGTGCGGACGGCTGGGCAAGGCGCTTCTATCCGAATGAACGCGGCGACCTCTATCTCCTGCTTGACGCGGGGTGGGATCTTCCGTACGGCACGCAGACACGGGGGGCGGATCTGGCCTTGCGCGGAGCCTGCGTCCCGGACGCGGCGCGTTTTCCGTCGCTGAAAGGCACCCCCGCCGAACGCCTGAAGGCGCTCGACGCGAAGGCGAAATCGTGCGGGTGGAGGGGAATCGGCGTGTGGCTCCCGAGTCACACGCAAGGCGAGACGCCGGGGGGCGGCGGTCGCCCGGCACGCCTTTTTTCGATGGAGGAGATGCGCAAGGTTTGGACGGAGAAACTGCTTCTCTGCCGTGCGGCCGGCGTCTGTTACTGGAAAGTTGACTGGGGGCTCCGGTCCTGGGATTGCGGCTTGCGCGGCCTGATGACCGAACTCAAGAACGAGATCCATCCGGCGCTGACGATCGAGCATTGCTGGGTTCCGGGCGGCCCGCTGAACGGAGTCCGGATTTCCCGAGACGGAAAGGTCGAAGGCCCTGGCCGTCTGTTCGGATACGACGTTTGGGCTGAGAAGCGCGCCGACCAGCTGAAGACGCTCGCCGTTTCCGATGTTTTCCGCACCTACGACGTCATCGCCCCGTTCGGGAAGGTGACCACGCTCGAACGGTGCGCCTACTACTCGAAGCTCGCCGAGGAACGAAAATTGCCGGTTCTCTTAAATGTCGAGGACGAGCCGCTGATCGGCGTGGGGCTCGGCCACGTGCTGGGCCTCATGTCGCCTGGCTCGGCCGGAACCGGCTTCGCCACCAATGACGCCTGCGTCGCCCTCGCCTGGCAGAAACTGGCGCCTCCGTTCGGACATGACACCGCGGCCGTCACGCGCTACGCGGACGAGGCGCTCGAGGACGTGTGGACGTACGCGGACGACGATTGTTCCTGGTTTACCAAAGCGGCGCGCAAGACGATCCGCCAGTCGGCCCCCGCTGTCGTGACGCGCGGGCTGCCGCTCCCGACTGTCAAGGCCGACGGGCCGAAGCCGTTTGTCTGTGGCGTGCGGCACCCGAACGGCGCGCTCGCCCTGTCGTTCCTGCCACGGACGGTGGGCGGCAGGTGCGGGGTGGCCTGTCCGGCGGATGTCACGCTTGACGCAAAGTTGGAGCCAGACCGGCCGCTTGGGCTGTTCGGCGCGTTCAAGTCGGTGACCCTGAAGGGGGGCGTGTGCGAGGGCGCGCGGATCCAGGCGCGGCAATTGCCGTACGGGAAGCCGCGGAACGTGACGGCGCTTTGCCGGATCGCCGCGAACGGCGCCGTGGTCGTCCCGGAGGAAATTTTAGAAAAAACGAACGCATCCTGCACGCCCCATGTCGTCCTTGAGGTCCTGCCCGCGCGCGATTGAATGAGAGAAGACAAGTAAAGGATGTGTGGCGGACAATGTGATTTTTGAAAGGAGTCGAATTGTAAAAATTGTCTTTGTCTTTTTGCCGCTGATGTTGGTCATGCCGCCTGACTTTTGACGGAAGCGGGCTGAAAGCCTTTCCGTGCGGAATGTGCATCATCGTCAAGTAAGGTAACGGGAACAGGAGCAGGCCGATGAACAGAGGATTTGTTTTGTCATGCTCGGCGGTCGCGTTGATTGCCGGGCTTGGGGCGGATGTCGTGTCGAGTCGGCGCGAATTCGTCAAGCCGGACTATCCGAGGTGGAAGAGCGGCCAGGTGGCCGAGGTGAAGCGCGGCGTGGACTGGCGTCCCCTGAACGGCTTCGAAGGTCTCCATTTCAGGAACGCCGCAGAGCCGCTGCGCGTCAAGGCCTACGACATTGTCCCCGGAACGGCGCTCGACCTTTCGCAGTACCTGCCGCGATACGACATCGCCAAGATGGGCCGGATCGTCTCGAACGACCGGGGCGAACTCGCCTATGAGAAGTTCCCGGACGTGAAGCCGCGCCTGAGGGGGTTCAACTTCACGCTCGGGGACGTCGAGGACAACTTCGACCGGCTCACGCACGCGCAGCTCGAGGCCTACGCCGAGCAGATCCGCCTGCGGGGCATGAACGTCATCCGGCTCCACTTCCAGGACCGCGGCTACGTCGGCCTCCACGGCGGGGCTCGCTACTCGAAGGCGGCTTTGCGCACGAAGAAGGAACTCGGCAGGTTGCCGCAGAGCCTCGCCGAGCTGCCGATCGACCGCAAGCATCTCGACCGCATGCAGTACTTCTTCAAGTGCCTGCGGGACCGCGGCATCTACATCATGCCCGACATCGTCACCTCGACGGGCATGATGTCGGGGGTGATGGCGATTCGGGAGAATGTGCGCTACCGGCTCTTCCACGACGAGGAATACCGCAACCACTGGAAGGCCTGCGCCGAGCTGATCCTGACGACGGTCAACCCCTACACGGGGCTCGCGGCGAAGGACGATCCGCAGGTCTTGGGCATTTGCTTCTGCAACGAGCAGGAACACCTGTTCTTTGAAGGCGGCAAGGCGATCGACGCCTTCGACCCCGAGTGGCAGGCGTACCGCAAGGCGAAGGGACACGAGACGTCCGATCCGTTCACCTTCAAGATCCTCTACGGCGCGGACGAGCAGGGGGCCGATGCGCGCGCGTTCATCCGCGCCGAGATCGACGCGATGAACGACTTCTACGTGAAGACGGTGCGCGGGCTCGGGTTCAAGGGATTCGTGATGAACTGGGACATGTTCATGCGCAACCTCGAGGGGTCCGCCCGCCGGAACTTCGACTCGGTCGCCATCCACACCTACCATGCCCATCCGGGGCGCGAGAAGCTTCTGCCGGTCCATTCGAACCACGTGCAGAAACTCGTGTATGGTCCGTGGTACAAGGGCTCGGCGGGCCACGTCTCGAAGTGCAGCTCGATTTCGTTCAACAACTATCTCGCGCAGGCGGCGGTCACGCGCGAACTCGGCAAGCCGCTGTTCGTGACGGAGATCTCGCATGGAGGGGGGAGCGCGGTCGCACAGGAGTATCCGGCGATGTTAGGCGCCTACGCGGCGCTGCAGGACTGGCAGGCGCTCATCCCGCACGCGAACCTGGTCGAGCCGTACACGCGTCCGGCGACGGCTGGGCTCTTCGACGGCATGCCGGGCGTCATGGGCGGTGTCGCCTCGCTCTGCACGGCCTTCGCCTGGCAGCGCGGCGACGTGCGCAAGGCGCCGCACGCGATGTCCCTGGCCGTCTCCGAGGAGACTCTGGCAGGGCCCGGCTACACCGGCGCGATCGGCAGCGCCTGGAACACGCTCTTCATGCTGACGCGCGTCGGCATCGACTACAACCGCGCGAAGAATCCGGTCGCGGACATCAACGTGGAGCCGAGTGACTTCGTCGGCACGGTCAGTATGGGTCTGTGGGCGGCCTATCGCGAGGACGTCGGGAAGGGCAGGGCAAAGCTCGAGAGGAACGTCGCGGTGCTGCGACAGATCGGCTGGCTTGGCGCGGGCAACCGCACGGACGTCGGGAAGGGGATCTACCAGAGCGAGACGGGCGAGATCGTCGCGGACTTCGTCCAGCGCACGCTGACCGTCGACGCGCCGCTGTTCCAGGCGGCCGTCCTCAAGTTCCCGGGCGACACGGTGGAGCTCTCGGCGCTGAAGGTCGACCGCGTGAGCCGCCCCGTCAAC
>JAUNMP010000199.1 GCA_030537465.1 bacterium | reverse complement strand
GCCGCGACATCGTGATCGGCGCGATGCTCGGCGCGGAGGAGTTCGGCTTCGGCACCTCGATGCTCGTCGCCCTTGGCTGCGTCCAGTGCCGCAACTGCAACCTCAACACCTGCCCGGTCGGCATCGCCACCCAGTCCGAGGACCTGCGGAAGCACTTCGCCGGCAAGATGGAGCACCTGCAGAACTACTTCCGCTTCCTCGCGCAGGAAGTCCGCGAACAGCTCGCCGCGCTCGGCATCAAGTCGCTCGACGAGGCCGTTGGACGCGCCGACCTGCTGGAGGGCCGCGAAGGCTTCGACTTCGCCCCGATCTTCTACCGCGAGGCCGGCACCGACGTGCGCTTCAATCCCGAGATCCCCGCGTGGCCGCTTGAGAACTACGACCGCCAGGAGCTCCTCCCCGCCCTCCTGCCCTTCATCGAAAGCGGCAAGGCGAAGAAGATCGAGCGCACCGTCGCGAACGTCAACCGCACGGTCGGCACCGAGCTCTCCGGCGAGGTCGCCGCGAAGTGGGGTGAGAACGGCCTGCCGGACGGCACGCTCACCGTGAACTTCACGGGTGTCGGCGGACAGTCCTTCGGCGCGTTCCTCGCGAACGGCATCACCTTCAACCTCAAGGGCTCCGCGAACGACTACATCGGCAAGGGCCTCTCCGGCGGCATCATCACCATCAAGCCCGAAAAGGACTTCACCGGCGCGGCGGAGGAGAACGTGATCGCCGGCAACGTGATGGCCTACGGCGGAACCTCCGGCAAGATCTTCGTGAACGGCCAGGCCGGCGAACGCTTCGGCATCCGCAACTCGGGCGTCACGCTCGTCGCCGAGGGCATCGGCGACCACGGCTGCGAGTACATGACCGGCGGCAAGGTGCTGGTGCTCGGCTCGACCGGCGTCAACTTCGCGGCGGGCATGACGGGCGGCGTCGCCTACGTCTACGACGAAGAGGGCACGCTCGACCTGAACTCGAACCTCGATTCGATCGACCTCATGCCGGTCGAGGCGGGTTCCGACGACGAGAAGGACCTCCTCGCCCTGATGGACGAGCACATCGAGCGCACCGGCTCCGCCAAGGCGAAGCGCCTGCGCGGCAACTGGGACAACGTCCGTCCGAAGTTCGTCATGGTCGTGCCGGTCAAAGGATAACTCTAGAACGTCTAGAGATTCTAGATCATCTAGAACTTCTAGAAGAAAGGATTTACCACCATGGAACGCATTCACGACATCTACCGCGACACCGATGAGCGCAAGCACGACTTCAAGGAGGTCGAACGCAGGATTCCGACGGAGGACATCCGCAAGCAGGTCACCCGCTGCATGAACTGCGGGCAGCCCTTCTGCCACGGCTACGGCTGCCCGTTGGGCAACCTGGTGCCGGACCAGAACAAGGCCGTCGCGGAAGGCGACGACAAGCGGGCCTACGAGCTCCTGAGCGTGAACTCCGACTTCCCGGAGTTCACCGCCCGGATCTGCCCTGCGCTCTGCGAGGCGAGCTGCGTCCACCAGCTGGACGAGGAGTCGGTGATGGTTCGCCAGTCGGAGAAGCACATCATCGAGACCGCCTTCGCGAACGGCTGGGTCGTACCCCGTCCGCCGGCCGCCGAAAACGGGAAGTCCGTTGCCGTCGTCGGCGCGGGTCCTGCCGGACTCTCCGCCGCGATCACCCTTCGCCGCCGCGGCTACAAGGTGACGGTCTACGAGAAGAACGAGAACATCGGCGGCCTCCTCCGCTACGGCATTCCCTGCTTCAAGCTCGACAAGGCCATCATCGACCGCCGCCGCGCGATCCTCGAGGCCGAGGGCATCACCTTCGTCACCGGCATCGCCGTGGGCACGGACATCTCCGCCGCCTATCTGCAGAAGTCGAACGACGCCGTCGTGCTTGCGATCGGCACGCCGGCCGCCCGCGACCTCAAGATCCCTGGCCGCGAGCTCGACGGCATCCACCTTGCGCTTGAGCTGCTGGGCGGACAGAACCGCGTGCTCACGGGCGAAGTGAAGAAGCTTCCCGTCACCGCCAAGGGCAAGAAGGTGCTCGTCATCGGTGGCGGCGACACGGGGTCCGACTGCGTCGGCACGTCGATCCGCCAGGGCGCAAAGAGTGTCACGCAGATCGAGATCATGCCCAAGCCTCCGGCCGAACGCAGCGACTCGACGCCGTGGCCGCTCTGGCCCTACATGCTCCGCACGAGTTCGAGCCACCACGAGGGCTGCACGCGGCGCTGGGACCTCAACTCGCTCCAGTTCCTCGGCCACAACGGCAAGGTCACGGGCGTCGAGGTCGAAAAGGTCGAATGGACGTTCTCGCCCGAAGGAAAGCCGCTCAAGTTCACGAGCGTGCCGAACACGAAGGAAGTCATCGAGGCGGACCTCGTGCTCCTCGCCATGGGCTTCACGGGCGTCCCGAAGGACCACCCGATCGTCGCCCAGCTCGGTCTGGACCTCACGCCCCGCACGGCGATCATCTCCGCCCCGGCGAAGAACGTCTACGCGGTCGGCGACTGCGCGACGGGCGCCTCGCTGGTCGTCCGCGCCCTCGCGGGTGGTCGCGCCCTTCCGCTCTAACGGGCTCCGACTCGTTCCAACAGACAACGCGCACACGAATCCGTGTGCGCGTTGTTGTTTTCCCTGAGGAATCCTGTCAACCCAGCAAGTACCTCTTGAAAATCGGATCCCCGATCAAGTATACGCCTTCGGACTGCTCGACAAGACCATTCTCCTGCAGCCGCACGAGGGAACTGTGAACCGTCGAGGACACACCCAGCGAATGGCGTGTACGGTAGGCGGTATCGAATCGACCGGCGCTTTCCCGTGCCAGGGCCGAAAGCAACTTGCGCTGCGCCTGAGAGAGATTGGTCAGATATGTTTCGTAGAGATCGCGGTTCATTTCCAGAAGAACGTCAACCCCATTCGCAAGGTCGTCCGCCGAGACCCTATTCGCCTTCCGGCGGACCGTCGCCTCGAAGACATGGAACGCAAGGGCCTGCACATAGTAGGGAACCGATTCGGCGATTGCCACGAGCTGATCCGCCAGCGGTTTCTCGATGTGCAGACCATACGCCTTCATCCGAGAGGTCACATATCTGGACGAGTCTTCGGACTCGGGCTTGCCGAGATGCATCAGCGACGCCGATTTGTAGAACGGACGCGAACGATCGAGGAACATGCGCTGCATGAGATGCGTACGACTCCCCAGGTAGACGTAGCTCACATGCTTGTGCGTCTGCATCACGCTCCTGAAGCACCCTTCAAGCGGCATCGTGTCGGAGAATGTCGCAATCTCCTGAAACTCGTCAAGGACAACCAGAATCGGCTTCTTCTCGGTCGCGAGACGCGCCGGCAGATTCAGGACATCCTCTAGATCGGACATGGCCATGGAGGAACCCGCAAAATCCAGTCCAATATCCAGTTTCCCCGTCTGATCCATGCTGATGTTCGGACGCAGACCTCCCAAAATGCTCTTGAGTCCGTTCAACGCTTTCTCGATCGGCCCCAGATGCTTCAGAACTTCGCGCGCGTAAAGCGAGCAGAACTTCTCGACCGACTCAACCTTCATCAGATCGAGATAGACAACCCGCATGCCGGCTTCGACTTCAGCACGCGCGGCCACACGCTTCACCAATGAAGTCTTTCCGTAGCGCCGCGGAGCATAGATGACCGTGCTGATGCCACCCGTCACATAGCGATAGAGGTCTTCCGCCGCCCTTTCCCGATCATAGAAAAAGTCGCCGGAAACTTCCTTGCCAAAATAGAATGGGTTTGTTTTCACGACGAACAGTGTACCAGATTCTTATTTGAACTCGCAACAGAGATCTTACTTGAAACTCCGTAACGTCGATCTTCGTAAGATCCGTTAAGAGCGTTGCCACGGGAGTTCATGATGACCGCCCCGGCGACAATCTGGTTAGGCAAAAGAAAGCGAGATTGCCGGCGTCTCCTCCCGCCACCCATTCCAATGTATTTAAATACTTGCGAATCCCACCTATGTACCCGACTGTGCCAACTCTCACTCACGAGTTTCCGGTTCTAAAGTATTTAAACCCAGAAAAAGCAGTTGCCACAGCACAGGTTCCTCGCGCCGAACCGATATCTCTCGCGGAGATGAAATGCGCCGAAGAACCTTGCCTTCGTAGGGGACATTCACCGAAGGTGAACCCGAAGAGCGCGCAAGCGTGTGCGAATCGCGGAAAATGCAAGTTATGTTGAATATTCTGGAAAAGTTGTCCGGTTCCAATATTCGATGCTCTACAAGACCATCAATCCCACAGACTCGCCTGACGTAACACCGACCCCTCCGTTGAAGGCTCCCAGCCTGTCGCTATCGCGACATTGACTGCGCGGGCTCCGGCAGCGAGTTCAGCGCGGTTCAGATCAAACATGGGATCGCCGACATGCCCCTGCGGATCGAGGACCGCACGAGAGACACCGTAGGCTTTCGCCTTGTCGAGGGCGAAGCGAGAACCACAGTCGTTCCCTAGGGCGTTGGGCGCGTAGCTGGCAGCCAGCACGACCTGGACGACGAACATCGCCTGCAGCCTGTCGCGCTCTGGATAGCGCCCTAGGAACTCGGTACGGGAATGGGCCTTCTCATAGTACTCGGAGACGAGCAGTCCACCCTTCTCGACAATCTCCTCGGCCAGCGGACGGTTGGATGGTGGATTCACCTCCGTAAGCGGACTTGAAAGGAATGCCACCGTTCTACCACCCAGGGCAAGCGTCTCGCGGTGTCCAACCGAGTCGCATCCCAGCGCAAGACCACTCACGACGCGGTAGCCGCGCGAGATCAGATTCGAGACCAGTTTCCGTTCTTCCTCGACAATCTCCTCGGAAGGATTGAGCAGACCGATCACGGCGACATTCCGGGAACGGTCATCGAGTAAGGAGAGGTCCCCACGATAGAAAAGCGCAACAGGTCGGTCCGCGGCCTTGACTCCAGGGATAATTGCGGGGAAGTCGTCGTCACCCATGCCCGTCACCCCGTCTACCGCATCGCCCAGCGCCTGAATGCGGTTGAGAACCAATGCACGGCGGGACAGGAACTCGTCCTCCAGCACATCCGGCACCTTCGCCGAAAGGCGGGACACGATCTCCGGAACGGAAGGATGCCCCGTCAGGTTGTCGTTGACCCACTTCCGTCCAATTCCCCGATACCCCAGGGCCGTCAGAAGGTTCACTGCGTTGTCACTGATCTTCATCGTCTTCACTCCTTCGAGTCTATCAGAATAGATGGTCCAAGTCCATCAGGCGACACGGCGGAAGTTGCGGCCACGGCTGACCGTATAGCCAATGGCGTAAAACACCACACTCCGCGCGCCGGCCTCCAGCATCGCGCTGATGGCATCTTCGTCGATGCCACAGTTCGGCGTGTAGATGTCGTCCACGAGCAGGATGTCGCGACCGGCGATCCTGGGCGACAACCGACAGGTGTCCGCGAGAAGGCCAGGGCGGGGGCCCTCGCCCGCACCGCCATAGCCCCAGTAGCTGCGGTGCGTGCAGAGCGTGTCGGTGTGGCGCACGATGAAATCGAGGCCATCCAAGAGCATCGGATTCTCCGAAACGGCGCGGCGGAGCGCCCGCTTGAGCCCCATCTTCGCCCAGGGATAGCTCGTCTCGCGCTTCGAACGCGGCACGCCCACAAGAGTCCGCGCGCCATGCATCCGCGTGATCCACGCCAGATCGTCACGAATCGCGTTCACCAACTGCACTTCGCCGTTCAGGATCTCCTCCCGCGAAGACCGGAGGCGGTCGTTCTTGAGCGTGTTGACGAAACGCACGCGGTTGTTCGGGCTCGACATGCCGTAATACTCGTCATGGAAATAGCTCTCGACCAGGAACTGACGAGCGGAATCCTCATCCACAAACACAAACGTATTCTGCAGCATAATTAGGCAACCTTTCTGATGTTTTCGATTTTGACGCCCGCCGTGATGGCGGACTTGACTTTTGAATCCTCGTTCTCCCACACAACGCAGTCGGCAGGATCCACCGCATGCGTAGTGAAGAAATTGGTGTACTTGTCGCCACGACCACCATTGCAGACAATCTCGTCGAAACACTCGAGCAGCCCGTGGTGGCGGAGCGTCTCGTGTGCCCGACAGGCCTTGCTTTCGGTGAGCAGGACCACCCTTGCGAAAAGATCACGGCGCTGAAGGCTCTCACGCAGTGCCGCAGTGGCGGGACCAAGCCACGTCAAGGGGAGCGCCGAGGCATAGGCGGTTTTCTTAGCACGGGCGATTGCCGCGAGATCTACCGTCGACAGATTCGGGGTGTAGCGACACACATCAGCACCTGTGATGCGGCAAGATGTCGCTCGCGGCAGCCCGATGCCAAACGCCGCCAATGCCACGCGATAGGCGGCCGTGTTGGCGGCATCGGTCTCCACCAGGGTGCCATCCATGTCGAACAGCGCGACTCGGCAGCTCATCCGCGCCGGGCGGAAGCTCCGATTCAATTTGTTTTCTGCGCTGTTCATTTTCATTCCTCTCGTGGTTGGTCAACGCGAATAGTATGACACAATCCACGAGGGGAAAGAAAAAAGCGGACATCCGCAGATATCCGCCGAAAGAGAAACTTGTCTAGCCACTATTGGCTGGAGAGATTACCCTACTGTCAAACAATTCCAGACTTCCCCGGATTCCACTACCTGTAGTCACTTTCGAATTGGTAGACACGGCGTACTCGTAATTCTGCCTCATGCTTCGGGAGCTGTGGCAAAGCCATATGCGTCACCATGGAGATACCTCCCGCCTTAACCCTTTGTACGATCAGGTCATCGTCGTCCTGTTGATTCACGACACAAAGGAAACCACGTCCCATGACGCCTCCCAACTGCTGACGCAGATTCTCCAGTTTTTGAATATACTCTTGCTTGACGCGTCCCGCCTTGCACTCGATCAAGGTGAGCACGTAACCATCGGTATAGGCGAGGTCAATCTCTTGTGCGTCGTTTTCACCCCTAGATTCTCCAAATTGGAGGACAAGACCCGTTTGCAAATCTGTAAATTTCTGCGCGCGTTCTGATTCCGAAAACGTCATCAGCATCCATTCCTCAAACCAACCTCCAGCCCCAAAGACCGCGGCGGGGCGCCAATCTTCCCCCTCAGGGAACTCCTGTCGCCATTCTCCGAAAAGCATCGGAGCCGACCTTTCAGTCACATGCTCCAGTTCATCCACGGCATCCCAGAAACAATTCGGAGCTCTGCCTGGCTGGTTCATGAACTTCTTGTCGGTCGCATCAGCAAATTTTCCGATCGGGCGACGCACACGGTCACGGTTCTGCCAGAATTCACGCAAGAGGCGTCGACGACCGACGGACAGTACATCCTCGGCACGTCGACCTGGCCGAGCGATCACATAACCAGCCAACGTCAGAAATTCGGCAACTGACTCAAAGACAGGCGGCATGTCAACAGTCGCCGCAGAGTCCCCAAAGAAATGAATCTTCCGCTCTTGCGTGTCGAAGTAGAATGGGGAATGTTGACGAGTCCGACACCAATCAAGCGCTGCCGCCATCATCACCTTCGTTCCGCCTGTGACATTGAATCCAACATGTAACCCCTGTAAACCATCGATCGTATCCAATTTCGCCAACACACCACGATAATCGGTCGCAGGAACTTCGACATGCCGGATCTCCATTTCACGCGATGAGAAGATTCGCTTGAGCTTCTCATAAAAGATCTTGGTACGCGTCGTCGTCATCAGGATGTGCGTCGAAGCTTCCGACAACTTGATAGCCATATAGTTCGGCACCAATTGCTCACCTATCAGATGAATCACCACGTCATACTTCAGCTCTGTCATTGCATCTACTCACTTTCCAATCGTAGTTTCTTAAGAATGCCAATCTCGTACCAGAACCCTCTTCACTGCTTCAGCAATGGCGGAATACATGATTCATCTTTCACTCCTCTCCCCGCGCTCGTCGGCACATGGCCGCGGCATGGGCATTCATTGTATGACATGTATTCCAGTCAAACGGCGCGCCAATCGGCAACGCGCTCAAGAGCAACTGACGATGGGCTGCCAGAAAGCGGGAATCCTCAAGCGGCGGATCGAATCGCGGCGGAAGCCCCTGCGCCATCGTCTTGATCCAGCGGGTATTCGGCTCGGCACGCAGACGCCGCCCCAGTTCCTTTTCCCCGGGCGAGAGGAAACCACAGACAAGTATCCAACCCTGACGAGCCTTCTCCGCGAGCGCCGTGATTTCCGGCTCGTGCTCCGCGAGTGTTTTCTTTCGCGTCAACGAAACGGCGACGGACGGGGGCACAGCCCCCGCACCCCCTTCCAGCCTCGGTTCATAGAAACGACGCATCTCCCTGGGCAAAGGTGGTAGAGGTGCGGGGGCGCCGGAACCCCCGTCCTTCGCCACCAAACGCGACAACACAGCCTTCCTCCCCCTCACACAAATGGTGAGGAAAAAGAATTTGCGGCCATGATGGGCGTAGTGGAGACGCATGGAAAGATGGCTCTAGACCAGCTGACGCCGAACCAGAGACATAAGCGAGCTCTCTCTGCTGAAGCGATCCGTGTAGACCACGTAAGGGGCAAACTTCCCATTCTCCAGCCTGACGGGCCGTAGACGAAGAGCCGATGACGCCCGTGCCCTGCCAAGACTATAGCCAAGAGCGCTTTCGCGTTTACCCGAGATGCGGTTCTCTCCTCTCAGGGCTCGCAGGAATCTCCCCAATTCCTGCTGGCACTTCAGGCCGGTGGAGAATGTCTCTTTCGAGACACATCCCACACAGATGTCTT
>JAUNMP010000198.1 GCA_030537465.1 bacterium | reverse complement strand
ATGTCGGGCGGCATGGTCATCGGCACGGTGTCAGAAGGGTTTTGCAATTACCTCTAGAGAATGTCGACGAATAGCGGAGGGTGCCCTGGGCGCTCCAGCCGAAGGACTTGCCATTCTTGAACTGGGCTCCCGACTTCACCGTCACGCTCGTCGCGGAGCCGATGCCCGTGCAGAATTCCCCGTTCAGCGGTGCATCGTCGACCATGATGCCCGCCTCGAGCTCGACCGTCCCCGCATAGCCGGCATTGGACGCCTTGAGCGTCAACGTGCCGTCGCCCTTCTTTACGACCTTCGTCACCGCGCCGTAGCTCGCGAAAGACGCAGTCTCACTCGCAGCCGAGGAGAGGTCGTAGGTCAAGACCCCATCCTGGAACACGCCAAGGGAATCTCCCCTCACGGACATGCCGGACACCAGCAGACACCCCGTCACCAGGACCTTGTCGAAGATGCAGATCGAACGATTCATACTCAACTCTCCATTTACAGACGGAAAACTCTATTGCTCCCCCAGGGAAACTCAGCGGAAGATCAGCGCCGTACCACCGGAAGACGGAGAGGCCCAGAGGATGCCGTCCGCGACGCGAATCTTGAAGTTCTTCGTACGCGCGCCGGCGTTGCGGGCCTTCAGCATCCCTGACGTCGTGACCGTACCGGAGACGACCGCCAACGGAATCTCCGTTCCTGATGCAAGGCCAACCGCATCCGCCTCCAGCCCCAGATCGAGCGCGACGCCCGGGGGGACTGTCAGATTGCCGTCGACCGTCAGATAGGCGGAAGACATCTCGGGATCGGCGCAGACGAACGAATCCGTCACGACGAGCGTACCGTTCTGCGCGAGGCCGTCGAGGCGGAGACGCGGCACGGTGCAGATCGTACCATCCATTTCCAGCACCGCACCCGGCAGGACGTGCAGGTACTTCGTGCCATCCAGCGCATGGTCGCCCAGGAGCTGGAGACTGCCGCCCTTCACCGTCGTCACGCCCGCATAGGTGTTGGAGCCCGCCAGCACAAGCGTGCCCGCGCCCTGCTTGACGAGTCCGCCATCGACTGTGTTTGTTGCGGAAAGATCCGTCTCGAACGTGTAGACGCCCGCATCCGTCGTATCGACCACCACGCCGCCCTCTTCGACGAGGAAGCGCGTGTACGGATTGTTCGCGCGCGTCACGGCTGAACTAGACGGACGGAAGATAGCACCGTTAAAGTGCAACGTGGCGTCGACGGGGCCGATCGCCGCCGGAGAGTCCTGACTGTTCATGTTCTTGTTGTCGACGAAATCGCCGCCCAGACGGAATTCACCACCATTGAGCCAGAGGTCCGAGACATCGCCCTTGAACCCGGCGAACATGTAACTGTTCGCCACGTCGAGCACGCCGCCGTTCACCTCAACCCAGCCCGCCGCAGTGACGCCACGCATGGAGTTCGCCGCGATGAAGCTGCCGCCGATGAGCCGCGTCGTACCGCCGTTCTGGCGAAACACATGGCGCAGCGCCTTGTCCGCATCCGTCACGTTGTACCGCTGGTCGCGTCCGAGCAGAATGCCGTTGGAGAGATTCAGTTCGCCGCCATTGACCTCGACCGTCGCCGCGACGCGGTGCTTGTTGCTGCCGCCGTTCACATAGCCGCAGATGATCCGCGGGAGATCCGCGCGACCGCCGTTGACGGTGAAGTTCGCCGCGAGGACAGACGTGTTCTTCGCGAAATAGCCGAGATAGAGGACGTCCTTGCCCGTAAGCACGCCGTTGTTCAGTACGAGACCGGCCGAGCCACCCGCCGGGGAGGCCTTGATGCCGACGGCGCCACCCTTCGTCAATGTCACCACGGGTGCCTGCGCCGGATCATCCTGCACACCGATTTCAAGGACGCCCTCCGCGACGTTGCCGCTGAAGTAGCCCGCCGCCGGGAGTTCGCCATTCGCTCCAAAATCACCTGCTTCGGCATATTTCTCCACTTCAGACAAACCTGCGAAGGCGGACGGCCGATTCCCGCCCAGGACGAGAGTTCCCGTTCCGGACTTGATGAACGCCGCCGTCGAAGTATTCGTGAAGACCGCCGTCTGCAGACGTACGCCGTCCGCGACCTGCATCGCGAACGGATTCGCCGACACCTGCATTGCCACCCCTTCCACATCGGGTCCCGCGTACGCGAGCGTGCCCTTGCCGGACACCACGAGGCACGATGCCGAGGTCGCAAACGACAGGTCGTGCAGGCGCACCATGCCCGTGCCGTTCACGGTCGCGGACTTCGTGAGCGCGGCCACGTCGAGCACGGCGCCCGCGGCGGCCGTCAGCGTCACGCCGTCCGGCGCGTTGAGGGCGGCGAACGTGTGCGTGCCGCCGTCAGCCTTGACCAGTGCCGCAGCCGTGCCACGTTGCGCGAGCGTGAGCGGGTCGCCGAAGGCATAGCCCTTCGCGGGATCCGTCCCCGAAATGCTGATCCGCGTGACCGTGCGGTCGGGACCGGACGCAACCGGCACCCCCGCGGCGGCGGGCGCCGCAAACGCGGCCACCGCGCCCGCGCCATTGGGCGGCGTCGCGCCGTTCCAGTTCGCGGGTTCGTCCCAGGAGCCACCCGTCTGCACGGCGCTCCACGTCGCGTCGGCCGTGGGCGTTTTCGAGGTAATCGTTGCGACGATCGCCTTCCAACCGTCGTAGGCGCCGCCCGAAATGGTGACCTCCTCGACGGACATCGTCCGGTCGATGCAGCGCGGCGACTTCACGAAGAGGGACGGATCCACCGTGCAGGACGCGCGGTAGACGAGCGCCGTGAAGGTTCCCGTCGGCAGCTGCGGTTCGTGGACCTTGTAGTTCGCCGACCAGATTTCGACGGGGGACAGCACCTGCAGATCGTTCGAAACGACGTAGTGTCCGATTCCGCCCTTTTCAAGCGTCGTCCAGAGCTGGAGAACCGTCATCTCTGTCGCGCCCGCTTCTCCGAGCGTCATATCGTTCGCGTAGACGACCGTGTTGTCGTAGTGCGCAATGCGCGCCGTCGGCCGCACCACGTAGTCGTGGCAATCCGAAAAGGCGCCGTAGACGCAGAGCGCACCGCCGTCCCGCACCGTCACCGGCCCCGTGAAGGTCGAGCCCCGGAAGCCACTGCCGAAGTCGACGAGCGGGCCGCCGTAGATCGTGAGGCCGCCATCCTTCGTTTCACCGAGCGCAGGATCATGCAGGAACGGGGACTTGAAGTTGATGTAGGAATCCATCTCCAGATCGAACCGGGACATGTCGACGACGAGACCGCCCGCCGAGACGTAGAACGTCGCACCCTGAAGATAGGGCACGCGCTCCTCATTGGGGTTGGATAGAACCTGCGCCACGCCACCGTCGAAGGTGACGGTGCCACCCTTCGACGTGCTCACGCCCTCGATACCGATGGACCGTACGGTCGCACCGGCACCCAGACGGACGACCGCCCCGTTCGAAGCGGAGGAGTTCCCCGGATTGAGGGCACCCTCGCGGATCTCCAGCAGACCGCCCGCGAGCGCGATTTCGGTATTGGGATCCGTCGCCGTCAGCGTCGCACAGGAGAGCGAACCGCCTGTCATGCGCAGACCCTTGTACTGGCCGGCCGCAGGATTGGCGTCGACCGAGTCGTTGAGGACGAGGCCGACGGGAAGGACAATGTCGTCCCCTTCCGACACCACGAGCACGCCCGACGCGTCCGCGGCGGGCATCTCCGGGGCGACCAGCGTTGCCAGCGTCACCTGCAGCGTCGCCCATTCGCCCGCCGTTTCGACAGAGAGAGTCGCGGATAGGGCCGCATCCGCCTTGAAGGTGATGGCCTGCGCGAAGCGCGCCAATTCGTCTGCCCGGGCCGCAGGTACGCGGATCAGCGGATAGACGCCCGGCGTGGAGACGTAGGGATTTCCGATGCCGTAGGCCGTGTAGAGGTTGAGTGTGCCCGAGCCGTCCAGCGTGCCGGTCACGGTCAGCGAATTGCCGGGGTAGACGTTGATGCCGCCATCCAGGGTGAAGTCGCGCACGGTCTGCCCGGACGCGCCGAGCTTGAGCGTGCCCGACACCGTCAGGTCCGTGCCCTCCGGCAGACTGCCGGCGTCCGGCTTGACATTCAGCGTCGTCCCCGCGTCCACGCGCGTCGGACCCGCCCAGGACATCGCCGCGGCAAGCACGTGCGTCGCATTCCCCGTGAACGTGGCGCCCGTAGGCGTCTCGCCGGGATGCGTGTCGCGCGCCACAAGCGGAATGTTGTAGTCATGGCTGTGGCTTCCGGTTCCGGAGAACGTCACGCCGCGCGTACCGACGAACAGCTGCTTGCCCAACTCATAATAGGAGCCCTTGAACGGGTTCTCCACGTCGTAGCGCCAGTGAAGGATTCCACCGTCGAAGAGAACGTCGGGATAGACGGCTTTCGAGCCATAGCGGCAGATGAAGGGCGCATTGAGGCGACCGCCATCCTTCACGACGAACGACACCGTTGACTTGGACGACGAGGAATCGAAGTAGACACGCTGTCCAACTCCACTGCCGACGGTCATCTCGCCGCGGTCGCGGATGACGATCTCCACATGCCGTTCAACAGATCCGGCGCCATAGGCGATGCCGAAATTCTTGCCAACTGTCAACTGTCCTCCGGAAAGATCCATCCGGGCATGGGCAAGCCCCCGGTTGGCAATGAAGAGGCTATACGAGTTTCCTGGCAGCGTCAATGTTCCGCCGGACATCTCGAAGTCCGCCCAAACCGTCCCCATGTCGTCGTTCGGTCCGACATAAATGCTGCCGTTCATCGTCGTGTTGCCGCCCGTGATGCGCAGCGTGCCCTTGGCCTCCTCGCCTGCCGCCAGAGCGACCTGGGCATTGCCGGCGATCGTGTGAACGCCATCGGCAATCTCCAAGGTGGCCGCGCACGCATCGGAACCGTCCGCGCTGCGCTTCACGCCGACCGAGACACCACCGCCGATGGTCGTGGAACCACCTGCGAGACGAAGCGTG
This sequence comes from bacterium, assembly GCA_030537465.1. Classification (GTDB taxonomy): domain Bacteria; phylum Verrucomicrobiota; class Kiritimatiellia; order RFP12; family UBA1067; genus RUG572. Next base: position 3,816 of record JAUNMP010000198.1, on the reverse strand, counting down.
CCGTCTGCCACCGTCAGACCCTGATACCCCGTTGTCGGCGCGTCGCCGTTGGCCTTGAAATCGATTGGCGCGTAGACGTCGGCGCCGGCCTTCGCGCCGAGGACGTTGACGCCGTCGGCCACCGTCACCGTGCCTGCGCCGTCCTTGATGAACGCGCCCGTGGAGAGATCCCAGTTCGCACCCAGCGTCAGATCGCGCACGGCATCCAGCACGTGCGCCGTGGCACTACCCGACGCGACAGGCAAGCCAAAGACCGCACCCGAGGGCCCCTCGTAGCGCAGCGTGCCCGCGCCGAGCGTGAAGGCGCCATCCGAACCCAACGTGGACGGCGCATCCTTCGGGGCGAGCCCCGTTGCGACAAGCGTACCGCGGTGGAGCGTGACGCCACCCGTGTGCGCGTTGGCGGGATTGAGGCGCACGAGGCCCGCCCCCGTCGGGTTGACTTCCAGGGCAACAGGCCCCGCAAAACGATCAAAGACATTCGTCGCCACATCGTCGCCCGGATCGATCACGACCGTCCGCGTGGCGACCGAACCTGTGCCCGCACTCCAGGTGAGCAGCCCGTCCGCCGCGATGGTCAGCTCGCGGTCGAAGTCGATCGCGTAGAGCTTGGAGACGTGTCCGTAGGGATAACCGCTGAAGACGGGACAGGCCACGGAATCCGTGATGTAGGACCGCAGTTCCTCCTTTTCGGCGGTCGTACCGTTGATGCCCATGTCGCAGAGCACGATGGCGGCCGGCGTCGTGAAGTACCCCTTTGACTTGAGGAGGTCGAAGGCGTCCTTCGCGGTCTGGAACGTGTAGGTCGAGTTGACCTCAAGAAAGACAATGCGGCCTTCCGTATCCGGCAGCCAGGCGGCATCCATCGTGCTGATGGACGGCCAGTGTCCGCCCACGGGCTTGCCGGTGACGGCGGCGGACGGCGCACGGCAAACCTCAAGCTGCGTCGGCGCGAGCGGTGCGGACGCCAGGGTCGCCCCGAGACGCGCGATTGAATCCGCCGTGTTCGGATAGCTGACGAGCGTCGTGCACATCGGCCCCGTCACGGGGCGCTTCACGCCCTTCGCGATGAACGCGTTGTTGAGGACGGAAATGTTGGAGAAGCCGACGAACGGGATGTCGCGCGCCTTGAGAATGTCGAAGTCCAGTTCCTGGACCGTCTCCCAACCACCGCTGCCACCGCGGGCGCAGAGGATGAGGTCGGTCTCGGGATCCTGCCAGGCCGCCTCGATGGCGCGGGCGCGGACCTTGGGGTCGGACGAATAGGTCCAGACGCTGTCGGCGACCTTGACCTTGTAGCCGGCCTTGACAAGCTCGTTCGTCGCCGTGGCGACGACGGCATTGTCCGCATGGCTTGACGGCGCCACGATGGACACGCACTTCACGCTCTCGGGGAAGATTCCCGTGAAATCCAGCGCAAAACCCACCAGGCACGCACTCGCCACACCCAATGCAAAACCATGTTTGAATTTCATCAGTTTCCACCTCGCTTAGCGGAAGATCAGCAGGCCGCCGGACTTCCGAACCTTGAGCCAGATGCCCGTTGCATCGCGCATCAGTTTGATGCTGTGGCCCTTGTAGAACGACGGCACGCCGGTCACCGTCCAGGCGTCGAGCAGCGTTCCGACGTCCGTGAACCGCACCAGACCATAGTCGCCCTTCGTCAGCTCATCGCCCGTCACCGTCACCACCAGCGCACCGCCCGCCGGTGCCGCAGTCAACGTGCCCGAACCGTCGCAGCCGCCGTGGTTGGGGGCGTCCTTCGAGAAGTCCATCGTGATGGGATAGGTCCGCGTCGCCTCGTCCGTCAGCGTCACGGTGCCGACAAAGCCCTTGATGCGCGCCGGCATCGACGCGATGTCCACGGCCTTGAGGGTCGAGGCCACACAGCTGCCCTCGATGTCGAGAACCGCGTCGTTGATCGCCCCTTCCTGGACGTCATAGCGGAAGTTCGTCGCGTACTTGACGTTCGTCACCGAGATGTTGACGTTCGACGAGACGTAGATCGTCATCGCCTGGTTGATTTCGCCGATGTTGAAGTTGGCGAAGCCACGGTCGATCTCCTCCGGATCGGCGCTCGTCGATCCGGGAATGACCGTCCGCAGGTTGACGCCCGAACCCTTCAGGGACGTCACGTTGACCGTGTTGTTGGAGCAGGTGGACATCGTTGCGCCGTTCCGACGGTGCTTCGACTGGTCGGGATACCAGAAGGCGCCGCCTGCCGTCACGGTTCCGAGCGAGAGCGCGGGCTGATCCGGGGAAAGCGGGCCGTAGAACAAGGTCGCACCACTGTAGTCCCAGCCGCTCGTCGGGGAAGCCGACGCCTCGCCCGAAATCGAGACAGACGCGATCTTGGAAGCAATCGTCGTACCCGCGATCGGCCGGAGCATGAACCGGTTGCCACGCTGCCCCAGGTTGGCCGTCCCGACGTCGATCGGCGCGGAGACGTTGATCCGGCGGCCCCAGCCCGTCATGCCGAGCCAGCCCGCACCATGGACGGAGCCCGCCAACGTGGCCGTGGCGTCCCAGCAGGGCGTGCCCTGGACGTAGCCCCCTGACGCCACCTCGATTTCATTGCGGAAGACGTCGGCCGTCGTGTTGTAGCGGTACGGGAACCCCTTGCTATTGGTCAACGTGTAGGTTGAACCGCCAAAGGCGAATTGGCGTCCGCTCGGCACGATGATCTTGACCGTGTCGCCCAGCACGGCGGGACGCCCCACCGAAAGGTGGAAGATATTGTCCGGAATCGTGAACGTCTCGGCACCGGACGCCACCACGCCGAAGAAGTCCGCCAGCGTCGTGCTCAGCGCCAGCCGGCGACCGAGCGACCAGTCATGTCCCGGGAACAGCTTGTCGATGGCCACGCCGCCCTCGTAGCGAATCTTCACGCCTTCAGGAATCTCCGTGTGATCGACATCCAGCCAGGCCTGGTTGTCCATGTTCTGCTCGCCGGACGTGCCCGGTGTGAACGGACGGCCGATTTCAAGCGTGCGTCCGGCTGGCAGATTGTAGATTTTGATCTTGCCCGACACAGTGCCGACCTGCCCCGCCACGCGGAGATCGGAGACGACGTTCGCGCAGTCGACGTACATCGTCGCGCTCGCCCCGACGAAGATGCTCGGCACGAGCACGCCACTGTAGGCCGTCGACACGCGATGTCCATCCTCCTGTTCCGCGAAGACGGAACCCGCCGTCGCATCCGCCGCCAGATCGGCGTTCGCCGCACTGTAGAGTAGACCGGGCATCGTCCCCACAGGACCGATCTTGCCGCCCTTGGCAACGAAGACGGCGAAGAACGTGTGCCATCCCTGCGCGAGGGCGACCCCATTCGTCGCCACAGCCTTGGCCGTGGCCGTCTGCTGAAGGATGAGCTGGTTGTCGAGAACCAGCTGGCCGATGCCGTTGACGTTCATGCGGAAGCTGTAGGTCGCATCCGCGGGAACGTACCAGCTACCTGCGTAGGTGTAAGTGCTCTTATCGGTCGTCAGTCCCGACACCTCCGCCTCGGCGCAGGAAACGCCCGTCTTCGTCTCCGCACGCTGGCCGATCGTGAACGTCTTGAAGTACCCCCAGTCCGCCGTGAGACCGATGACCGTCGGCGACGCGTGGTAGAACTCGCGCAGACCCGCAGGCGCATCGTCGGGCGCCGTGAAGGCGATCACGCGGTCCACCGTGTTCGAGAAGAAGCTTCCCGGAGTGGAGGCATGGGCCGTCGTGAGGAAATCGCCCGTCTTCGGATGCTCGAAGGCGTTGACGAACTGCAGAGGTAATTGCAAAACCCCTCGGACACCCTGTCGCCGGCCCTGCCACCCGACA
>JAUNMP010000011.1 GCA_030537465.1 bacterium | reverse complement strand
AAGGGAATATCGCCTGGAGACCACGTACGGGTTCAACATTCCGCAATCACACCCGAACCTGAAACATATCCACATTCATTCTTATCATGGTCCGACATCTTTGCTATACTAGCATCCGTTTTTGCAAGGAGTAGCACCATGTTCAACAGCAAAGTGTACCACAAGATCGACGCCATCTCGGGTTCGATCGCCACGCTTCGCGCCGAAGGCGTCAAGTACAACGAAATCGCCGAAGTCCAGTCCCGCGCCGGCACCTCCCTCGCGCAGGTCATCAAGCTTGACGGACCGAACGTGACGCTGCAGATCTTCGCGGGTGCGCGCGGTGTCGACACGGACGCCTCGGTGCGTTTCCTCGGCGAGACGATGAAGGTGCCCTTCTCCGAGGCCCTGCTCGGCCGCGCCTTCACCGGATCCGGCGAGCCCCGCGACGGCGGCCCTGCGATCACGGAGAACATGAGTCCGATCGGGCAGCCCTCCGTCAATCCGGCGAAGCGAATCATGCCGAATCGCATGGTCCGCACGAATATCCCGATGATTGACCTCTTCAACTCACTCGTCGTCTCGCAGAAGCTCCCGATCTTCGCGCGCGCAGGAGAACCCTACAACGAGCTGCTTGCCCGCATCGCCCTCCAGGCGAACTCGGACGTGATCATCATCGGCGGCATGGGACTCAAGTACGACGAGTACCTCAAGTTCCGCAGCACGCTCGACAAGAACGGCGCCCTCTCCAAGACGGTGATGTTCGTCCACACGGCAGCCGACCCCACGGTCGAATGCATGCTCGTGCCGGATGTCTCCCTCGCCGTGGCCGAGAAGTTCGCCCTCGAGGGCAAGGATGTGCTCTGCCTGCTCACTGACATGACCTCCTTCGCGGACGCGATGAAGGAAATCGCCATCACGATGGAGCAGATTCCCTCGAACCGCGGCTACCCCGGCGACCTCTACTCCCAGCTGGCGGCCCGCTACGAAAAGGCGGTGGACTTCGCCGGCGCCGGCTCCATCACGATTCTCGCGGTCACGACGATGCCGGGCGACGACGTCACCCACCCGGTTCCGGACAACACGGGCTACATCACCGAGGGCCAGTTCTATCTCCGCAACGGCCGCATCGAGCCGTTCGGCTCCCTCTCCCGTCTGAAGCAGCAGGTCAACAAGGGTGTCGACCTCGGCAAGCCCGAGCAGCGCTCCTACCTGATGGACAAGGTCCTCGCGAAGGCGGACGATGAAATCACGGACAAGGAGCTCCTCCGCAAGAGCAACACCACCCGCTACGACCACCGTACGATCATGGACGCCATGATCAAGCTCTACGCCTCCTACAAGGAAACCGTCGAGAAGCAGTCCATGGGCTTCAAGATGAGCGAATGGGACCAGAAGCTCCTGAAGTACGGCGCAATGTTCGAGGCGAAGATGATGGACCTCTCGGTGAACATCGAGCTCATCGACGCCCTCGATCTCGGCTGGCAGATCCTCGCCGACTGCTTCAACAAGGACGAGGTGGGTATCCCCTCCAAGTACACGGACGTGTTCTGGCCGAAGAAGTAAATTAGCGCGTGAGATGATACGCGAGCACGGCACCCGGGAAGGCATCCGTTCTCAGCGTCACGCAGGATCCGTTGTTGGCGAGTTCGCCGGCGACGGATCCGTCGCATTTCAGGGCCTGCACTCTGAACTTCCTTTGGAATTCCACCCGCACTGCATCACGGCGCACCAACATAGGCCCCTTTCCGCGTGAAACAGGATAGCGCATCGTCAAATCTGTGAACGACTCACCATCGTTGGCACTATCCGTCAAATGGAATACAAGGACAGAATGGCTCTCGGCCAGAGGTTTTCCATCCAGCGCATGAGCACTCACGGTGGTGGGGTGGCGAACTTCCGACACTTTGAGGAACCGCCCCGCCAGACATCCTTCCGCCACCGTGCAGCTTTCGCTCTTCGGCGTCGAGACCAGCAGGGTCTGCTCGTTCGTATCCAACACCGTTTCCCCCGTGTCGCCACGCCACACACCATTCGTCGCAGCCTTCAGCAGGTCTCCGGCCAGCCCCTTCGGAGCCTCGGCCGCGGCGAGCGAAAGCGTCGTCATTCCCTCGGGGGCAGCTTCGACGGCGCTGCCAATCCCCGTGAGGAGTCCCAGCGAACAGACCGGATCCGGAAAGGACTTCGGGCGCTTCGCCTCGGGATGGTCAACCAACTCACGCGGAACGGTCACGCAGACTCTGTGCGCCGCAGGCCTCACATCTCCCCGGCGGAACATCAGGATGGAGATCTTCTCGCCGAAAAGTGAAAACGGGTCATTGCAGGTGTCAAACGGATTGCTGTTGTAGTTCCGCTCGTGCAGGCTTGCGGCACCTTCGGCGTAGCCATAGCCCACGAGCGCGTCCCAGTCCTGGAAGGATCCGTATGCGCCTATCATCGGTCCCGCCTCACAACGGAACACGTTCGGCCAACAGTGGCGGAATTCCGTCGTGAGCACGGGACGGTCCCAGAGACGGCTCGGAAACTGGCGCCGCCAGATTCCGCCAGGCCAGATGCCGATCAATTGGGACTTGAAGACGTCTCCGAACCAGGTTCTCCCCTTTCCGTCCCGATTGGGATGAGAGAAGTACATATGGAGGTCTACAACGTCGAACAGAGAACGCCTGACCACCAGATCCGGCTCAGACCGATGATTGAGCGAAGTGAGCAGACACTTCACCTTGAGGTCTTCCCGAAGGAAGCGGAGCTGCTCACGGTGGATGTCCATCTGCCGCTTGGCATCCGGCCGATTCTCCTCATTCACCAGGTTCAGACAGATCATCGCCGGTTCGTCCGCCAGGGAGAGTCCGGTGTAGGGATTGACATGCGTCAGCAAACGGCGGGTGAAGAGCTTCCAGTTCGCCAGGGCCGCGGGGGTTTCCAGGAGTGCATCCTTCATGGCTCGCATCGTCCCCGCATACTTTTCAAGCCCCGCGTCACTCTTGAGGAACACACGGCTCGAATAACAGTCCGTCGTGAAGTAGACGCCATTCGACTTCATGCAGTATACGAACCAGTCCCAACGGTCCAGCACGGCGGGATCAAGGGCGGCCGAGTCCTTTGCGCCCTTCGGGAGGAATTTCGTGTCGTGCTGATGGGCACGGACCAGATTGTACCCGAGACGCGGAAGTTCCGCCGCCACACGCGCCGTCTCGTCCTTTTCGAGCAGGGACGAATCCCAGGCGAAATTGCCCCCATAGAATCGAGGCCGCGAACCTGGACTCCTCTCAAAGGTGCCGTGACCGTCCTCCCCCCGCTTCAGAAATCCATATTTGCCGGCAGGCGCATCCTGCAGGAACGTGAAATCAAGTGGGGAACCGGGTTTTGTCTCACGGGCGAAGTCGTCGACCTTTACCCATTCGGGACCTTCGCGGAACACCGGATCGCGATAGACGGGGAGTCCCTTTCCCCAGCGGAAGAAGTCCACCCCGTTTTTACCCGTCGGTTCGCAGGTGAAGGTGAATTCACGCGTGAGCTCTGTTGTCCGCTCCCCCTTCCGCTGCAAGGGGATGCGGATTTCGAACCAATTCTCGCCAAAGACGCGGCTATCCTGAATCGACATCGGGAACGGCCCCGTGAATGTCGCCTTCGTGCCATCCAGCGACATAATGGAGAAACTGCGGACATGCCTGAACGACCCAAGGCCGGCCTTGGCGGACTTCTGTGGGAATTGGAAAGGTTTTCCGTCGATTTCAATGCCCTTCAGCTCTGAGGGCATGCGAATCTCGAAAAATGCCGCCGTGAAGGTCATCCGATTCGTGAAGGAGGCGCTGAAGTCCAGGGACACCGATCCATCCGCCTTCACCACAATTTCCTGCTCGGCGACACCATCGCCGACAGGCAGTTCCGCCACAAGGGTCCGCCGAGCGGATTCATTCCGCTTCCGGACAATCTTGAATGCGGCATTTCGGAACTGGGCACTCCATCCGGAGGTCGGAACAATGCGCACGCCAACCTGTGTCTGGCCAATGCGAAAAGAACCGTCGTCGTTGAAACTGACGGCCCTGGGGAATTCAACCGCACTGCACATGCATCCCACGAGGAGGCATGGCACGAGAGAGGGCAATCTCATCTTCATAAGGGGGGAGAAATCAGACCGGAGGCGCCAGACCGAGTTTCTTCCAGGCGAGCGGCGTCGCGACGCGCCCCTTCGGCGTCCGGTCGAGGTACCCTTCCATGATCAGAAACGGTTCGTAGGCCTCTTCGATCGTATCCGGCTCCTCGCCAACGCTCACGGCAATGGTGGAAAGTCCAACGGGGCCGCCGTTGAACTTCGAGCAGACGGTTTCAAGAATCTTGACATCCATCTCATCCAACCCCTGTGGGTCGATTTCCAGCAGGGAGAGCGAATCGACTGCCACCTGCTTCGTGATGAGATTATCCGCCTTGACCTGCGCATAGTCGCGCACACGGCGAAGGAGATTGTTGGCAATGCGCGGGGTTCCACGCGAACGGGCGGCAATCTCAAGCGCGCCCTCGGGTTCGATGCCCACGTTCAGTTTCATGGCGGAACGTGTGACAATGGCGGCTAGATCGGCGGGCTCGTAGAAACTCAAACGGTTGACGAGTCCGAACCGGGCGCGCAGAGGTGCGGCGATGAGACCGATCCGCGTCGTGGCACCAACAAGCGTGAAACGGGGGAGCTCCAGGCGAACGCTGCGGGCATTGGGCCCCTGGTCGATCATGATGTCGATCGAGAAGTCCTCCATTGCCGAGTAGAGATACTCCTCCACGGTCTTCGGCATACGATGAATCTCATCGATGAAGACAATGTCGCCCGCCTCAAGGGAGGTCAACAGTCCCGCAAGATCAGCGGGCTTGGTGAGAACGGGACCACTGGTGGTCTTCACATGGACGCCCATGGCGTCCCCAAGAATGTAGGAAAGCGTGGTCTTGCCCAGCCCAGGAGGCCCGGAGAACAAGACATGGTCAAGCGTCTCGCCACGGTCCTTCGCTGCCTGGACGGCCAGCTCTAGCCGATCACGGATCTTCCGCTGACCGACAAAGGCGCCAAACTGCTCAGGACGCAGCTTGTTGTCGAAAGCCGCGTTCCGCTTGTTCAGCGTGTCGCTGGGACGCTCGTTTTTCATAAGATGCGAAAAGAAGGGACAAGCCACGGGCCTGCCCCTTCTTTCCTGAACGGAGGTCCGTTACTTACTTCGCGGGAGCGGAGCCGTCGTCGCCGTAGCCCTTGCTCTTGAGGTAATCGATGACCGCGCCAACCGTCGTCAGCTTCTCAGCGTCCTCTTCAGGAATCGCCGCACCGAATTCTTCCTCGAAAGCCATGATGAGCTCGACCGAGTCAAGCGAATCCGCGCCGAGGTCATCGATGAACGAGGCCTCAATGGTGACCTGCTCAGCGTTGACACCGAGCTGATCAACGATAATCTCTCTCACGCGATCTTCAAGTTTACCTGCCATTTTCTTTGTCTCCTTTGTGTTGACGTGGACATTGTACTAAATTTCCCGCCCAATTGCGAGGGGAAAAAAGGAAAATCAACCAATCATTCCGCCATTGACGGAGATGATCTGACCTGTGATGTAGGACGCGTCGGGCCCCGCGAGGAACGCAACGCACTTGGCGATGTCCTCGGCCGTGCCAAAACGCTTGAGCGGAATCGTGTCCATATACGCCTTCTTGACGTCCTCGGGGAGCACATCCGTCATCTTGGACTGGATGAAGCCCGGCGCGACGGCGTTGCAGCGCACATTGCGGGAACCGAGTTCCTTGGCCGTGGTCTTCGTGAGCGCGATCACGCCACCCTTCGAAGCCGTGTAGTTGGCCTGTCCGGCATTGCCCATGATGCCGACGACGGACGCGATGTTGATGATCGAACCACCTGCCGACGTACCATCGGCGGCCTTGTTCTTCATCATCGGACGCGACACGGCGCGCGTGAAGAGGAATGTGCCCTTCAGGTTGACGTTGAGCACGGCATCCCAGTCTTCGTCGCTCATGCGCATCAGGAGGCCATCCTTCGTGATGCCGGCGTTGTTGACCATGATGTCCACCGTGCCGAACTGGGCGATGACGGCCTTGACCGTCGCATCGACATCGGCGCTTTCGGCGACGTTGCAGCCGAGCCCGATAGCCTCGGACCCCGCGGCCTTGACGAGACCGACGGTCTCCTCGCACCACTCAGCCTTGAGATCCACGACCGCGACCTTGGCTCCCTGCTCGGCGAGCTTCTTCGCGATCTGCTGGCCAATGCCACGGCCAGCGCCCGTGACGATGGCGACCTTGCCTTCAAGATTACCCATTTTAAGACTCCTTGCTTACTAGTTATTAGCCGAGGGCCGCAATCGTGGCGTCCAGCGAAGCCATATCGGCGACGTTGAGCGTCGTGAGCGCGACGTCAATCTTCTTGATGAGACCGGAGAGGACCTTGCCCGGACCGAACTCGATGAAGCGGTCGCAGCTGAGTTCCTTCGCGGCGGCGATGTCATCCGCCCAGCGCGTCGTCTCGGTGACCTGGCGGAGCATCACAGCCTTGATCTCGCCCGGATCGGACGAATGGGCCTTGCCCGTCACGTTGGAGATCACGGGAATCTTCGGAGCGCTGAAGGTGATGCCGTCAAGGACGGGCGCGAGCTTCTCGCGCGCGGGCATCATGAACTTCGAATGAAAGGCGCCAGCGGTCGCGAGCGGAATCGCGCGCTTGATGCCGAGCTCCTTCGCCGTGGTCGCGGCGGCGGCAATCTGGTCCTTGTCGCCCGAAAGGACGACCTGTGCCGCGGAGTTGATGTTCGCGGGCGTGCAGCCCGTCTTCGCGCAGAGCTCGTCCAGCTGGGCGGGCGAGGCACCGACGATGGCGATCATGCCGCTCGGCGTGGCCTCACAGGCCTCCTGCATATAGCGGCCACGAGCCTCGAGCACCTTCAGGGTGGAGTCAAAGTCGAGGACGCCGGCCGCGCAGAGCGCGCCCCACTCGCCCAGAGACAGACCCGCGGCGGCGGCAAACGGCGTCGAACGCTTCTTCTGAAGCGTAAGGTAGGCCGCATAGCTCGTCACGAAAATGGCGGGCTGGCAGATATTGGACTTCGTGAGCTCCTCGGCGGGCCCTTCAAAACAGACCTTCTTGAGGTCGAAGCCAAGCACAGCGTTCGCCTTGTCAAACAGCGCCATCACCTCGGCATCGGCCTCGGCGAAATCCTTGCCCATTCCAGGCACCTGGGCCCCCTGGCCCGCGAATACACAGCAATCAGACATTTTCAATCCTTTTAGGGTTGGTTGATTCGGCGTTATTATATCAAAAAACTTCCACCCTGTGGGAACGATGCGACACTTTCTTTTGAATTGTCGCAAATCAGTCCCGAGACCGTCCTTCCGACGCCTTTCGCAGGAAGCGGAGATGCGAAAAGAGAGGCGGCAGAGTGGCCAATTGACAGAGAACATCCGAGATGGGGAGCGCCAGCCAGACGGCCTGCAGGTGGTTTCCGAAGAAGTGCGGCAGGATCCAGATGCAGGGAATGAGAATGAGGAATTGCCTGAGAATGGAGAGGAATGTCGCCGTCCAGGGATGGCCAATGGACTGGAAGTAGGTCGTCGCTACGACGTTGACGGCGATGCACCACAGCATGCAGTTGCCGATGCGCAGGTTCCGACCGGTCAATTGAACGAATGTCAGGTCCGAGCCGTCGGTGAAGATCCGCGCGATGGATTCTGGACAGACCACCTGGACCAGAGCCGTAAACGAGACAAGCACCGTCGTAATCGCCAACCCCATCAACAGCGTACTGCGCACCCGAGCGTACCCCCTAGCCCCCCAGTTGAAACCTAGAATCGGAGAAAGCCCCTGTTGAACCCCCAGCACCGGCATGAAGAACAGCATCATCACCATCTGGAAGATCCCCAGCGCCGCAATCTGCCGCGTGGCCTCATCCTGATCGGCCGCCCACTTCGCCAGCGCCATCTGCAGCGAGATGTTCACCAGGCTTCCCATCAACTGCTGCAAGGCAGGTGACAGCCCGATTCCAGCGGCCCGCAGCACCACGTCCCGATAGACGCCGAGCCGACTGAGGCGTAGACGCACCGCGCTGTGGCCTGGACGATAATAGGCCAAAGCCCACAGGCAAGAGAGCAACATCGCAATCAATGTGGCCCAGGCGGCTCCGGCCACCCCCATTCTGAATCCGAAGATGAACAAGGGGTCGAGAACCAGGTTTGTGCCAAATCCAACCACCATGCACATCATGGACGAGACGACCGCGCCTTCGCTGCGCATCGCCGCGGAGAGACCAAAAGCCAGATGCGAGAAAAGATGAGAGAAGAGGACGATCCGCAAATAGATCTTTGCCTGTTCCAGCGCCTCCGGGGTCACCCCCTCCCCCCCCGTCCAACGAAGAATCGGATCCAGGAAGAGATAGACAAGCGGAGGCAGAACGAAGAAAAGAACCACCTTCAGCGTTACGAGTTCGCCGAGAATCCGCTCACACGCCGTCTGATTCCCCTCCCCGAGCTTGATGGAGAGGAGCGCCGAGTGCCCCACACCGACGAACACGCCAACGGCGACGAAGAACATCACGATCGGGAACGCCAGCGTCAAGCCCGCCATCGCGTCCGTGCCGCATCCCTGGCCGATGTAGACGCGGTCGACGATCGAATAGAGCGCGTTCAGCGTCATCGAGACGAGCGCCGGCCAGGAAAAACGCACAAGGAGGCGCCCCAGGGGCGCCTCCGCAAGGTCCTTCAACCGTTCCTGGGCCTTCATCAGCTTAGAATGTCACGGCGACGTCGTCGCCCAAAGCCTTGCGAATCCGCTGCATCTCCTCGGCCGCAATCGGGCATCCTGCCAAAGACAGTGAATTGAGCTTCCGCCACCCGGAGATGTCCTCTGGCAGCTTCGCGATCTTACATCCCGTCAGCGAGACGCTCTTCAGGGCGGGCATCTTCGTCATCCAGTCGGGAACCTCGGTGATTGCGTTATTGTCGAGGATGACGTCCTCTATGAACGGACACTCCTTGAGGAAGGCCGGGACAACCGTCAGTTTGTTGCGCACGGCGTAGAACCGACGCAGTTCCTTCAACTTGCCAAGGGCGGCCGGGAAATCGGCGATTTGATTCTCGTTGAGGCGAAGATAACGCAGTTTCGCGGCATCTCCCAGCGACTCGGGCACGACCGTGAGCTTGTTGCCGTCCAGATTGAGATACTGGAGCGCTGGCATCTTGGCGACTTCGGCTGGAATCTGGGCGAGCTCGTTACGGGCAAACCAGAGGCGCGTCAGCGATGGCAAAGTGAAGATTTCCAGGGGAATCGTCTTGAGCTTTCGCTCGGAGAGGTCGAGCTCCCGGAGGGCGGGAAGATCCTTGAACGAACCATCGACCAGTGTCTCGGCGCCACCTCGCAGATAGAGGCGTACGACCTCCGCACGGTTCGTGGCGGCCAACGCAGCCAACGACGTCACCGGTGTGGCGTCCTGCGGACGCTCCCGATTGTCAAAACATCCCGTCATCACGGCACAGGCCGCTGTGGCAATTATGAAAAGCGACTTCTTCATAGGGCGATAGTATAGCATAAATGAAGGCCTACCGCAGAGTCACCACGACAGGGCGATGGTCGGAGAACACCGCCTGGGGCAGCACCTCATGGGAGACGTGCTCAAAGCGGGCGCGATGGCGCCGCGAGACGGCGATGTAGTCGATGCACGACCGTGGTTCAGGGGCGGGGAACGTCTTGTCGAATCCTGAGACGACGGCAAATGACTTGCGGATTTCATGGAGCGTCTCGCTTCCAGGTACGTCGTTCCAGTCTCCCGCAAGGAAGAACGGCTTCTCCGGATTCAAATAACCGCGAATGACCCCAACGGCGGCGAGACGTTCATCCGCATTGAGCGAAAGATGGGTCACGCCCACGAGGAATTCCGGGAATTCCGCCAGAAGCAGCATCCGCTGTTCCGTATTGCCCAGCCGAGGCAATTCGATGCGACGGACGCCGATTGGTGCGGACCTGGAAAGCAGGGCGATACCGTACTCCCCACCGTCGTGGTCAATCGCCTTGCACCAAGTCGCAAGCATGCCTGTCCCCTTCTCGAGTTCGGCAATCTGGTCAACACCGCCAGACCGACGGGTATTCCGATCGACCTCCTGAACGGCGACGAGGTCGGCCCCGACATCCTTGATGACGACCGCAGCGCGGGAGATGTCCCGTACACCGTCCATGCCAAGACCAGCCCGGATGTTCCAGCTCATGATCTTGAGGCTGCGGAACGGACTCAGCAGCATGTCGTTCGCCTTGCCCGCTTCTGATGTGAAGACCTGCCAGACAGGCTCGACGACCTGGCAACCCGCCAGACAGCCTAGACCGGCCAGCAGTTCCAGGAATGCTCCCCGCTTCACGGTCAGTTCCCCTTCCCGCGAATCACCACGTAGTCCATCGACGGGATCTCGGTACCTTCCACGGTCACAGCCGCCCCCGTGTAGTTCACCAGCATCTTCGCGCCATTGCCGTAGGTGATTCGGGCGACACCGGGCGAAAGAACCTCATGCCGCTCCATGAACTGGAACTGGAGGTCGCTGCGCCGCGCATACTCGTCGCAACCCTGCTTCATCCAGGCCACGCTCTGGCGCATTTTCTCGTCCGTCGTCGCCTCGAGGTCGATCGTCCCCATTGACGGCGGGCGCCCCGTCACGAACCAGGAATGCCAGTAGTACGTCGGCCGTCCCCCAAACTCCGCCAGCTTTAACAGGAACCGCTTGTCGGGATTCGCCGTGCAGTTGATCATCGTGCGGAACGGCGTCGAAACAACGATGCCATGGTAGACGAGCTGCCAAAGGGGAATGTATTCGTCGACCATCTTGCTCTTGGGCGGATCGAACGGCTTCACCCACTGGATCGTAAGCGCCGAGTCCACGGACCCGATGCAGAAGTCGAAGGCACCCTCGCTCGCGCTTCCGCCGAAGGTCGAGCGCAATTCATTCATGATGTTCGCCTCCCAGACGGCACGCTGGCCATTGTTGAGGCGATGCCGGGGATCATTGCATGGGAACAGGGACCGGCTGGTCGTCACATCCACATAGAAGAGCCCCTTGAAGCCCAAGGTTGCCATCTCGGCGCACTGCTTCGGGCAGAACCGCTCATAGGCGCGCTGGGGGCACATCGTATAGAGGCGACCACCACCCCAGCTCGTCTTGCCCCGCTTGAGTGTTCCGTCCGGATTCTTCTCCACGACGTACTCGCTGTCCCACGTATCTGCGATCATGTAGCAGTCGCGGAACGAGGAGTGTCCGACGATCTGATAGCCCTTCTCCTGAGCGTACTTCACGCACTCCTTGAGCTTCTCCTCGCCGCCCAGCGTCGGTTCCACGGGGAAGATCTGCGGGAAACGTCCGTCGTGTCCGCCCACATTCCACCCCACAAGGCAGAATTCGGCGCCGTCAACGCCCTGGCGCAGGCACTCGTCCACAATCTCCTTCACGCGATCGAACGTGACGACCGGCTTCACCGGCGGCTCGTTGCGCGTGACCTGGTCGAACACGGGGCTCGGCACCGGCTTCCAGGCCTGGCGGATGCGCACCTCGGGGTGACGAACGGCGTATTCAAGGAGCGGCTGATCCTTGAGACGGGCGGAAATCGGACGGCACGCACCGCGCTTCAGCTGATAGTCACGGTAGCTGCGGGCGATGCCCGAATAGTCGGCATCGTCCCCTTCCAGAAATCTGTATTCGACGGCGATGTCCTCGTAGACATCTTCCATGTGACGATCGAAGACCGCGTAAACGGAGTATTCGCCCTTCTTCGCCTCCGCCACGAGGGAAAGCGAATACGGCATTCCCGTCGCGATTGCGCAGAAGGTCCCGCGCGGCGTCTTCATGCCATACATCGGCATGGACACGTGCCACCCTTCACGCACGCGCCCCTCTGTCTGGGTGAAGCGTCCCAGCGTGTTGTTGGGGAACACCCAGTAGCCGTCCTCGCCCGTCTTCGCCATCGCGAAGTCGGGCTTCAGCGCAACGCTCTTCGCACCGGCGGGAACCTGGCTGCGCGGCCAGACGAACCGCGCCGTGCCGTCTTTGACCTCCAGCGGATGCGTGGTCCGCTCCGTCTTGCCCTCGGCAGTCGTGATTTCAACCGTCATCGTCGCCGCCGAAGCGGCAAGCGCGGTCAGAACCGTCCACGCGCAGCAGATTCCATACTTCATCTCAAAGACCTCACTTGAGCGGAGACTCGTCCAGCGTCGTCGCGCCGTAGTTCGCGATGTACACATTGCCGCGCCACACGCAGGGCTCGCTCGGACGCACGAAGCAGTCCTTCTTGAGCACCGTCACCGCGCCGCACGGAGAAACCTTCACAGACTGGTTGCCGAACATGTCGGCGATGTAGAGATTGTCGTCCTTGTCGACGCAGAACCCGTCCGGCGTCACAACACCCGCCTCCTGGTGGACGACCTCGACCGCGCTCACGACGCGCCCGTCCTCGCCCAACGCGAGCTTCCACACACGGCCGTCGCCATAGTTGCCCGTGTACAGATTACCCTTCGAGTCGATCGCGACGCCGTTCAGTCCGCATTTGATCTTCGGATTGCGCGTCACGTCGCAGAAGATGCACTGGGCATCGGCGGGCGTGTTGCCCACACGGACGTTGCGATCCGTCGCGTTGAACATGTAGATGCCGCTCGTCGCCGCGCCGTCACCGCGCGCGATGTCGTAGAGGAATGCCTGCGTAAGGTAGAGGCGGCCCTTCCAGTACTTCACGCCGTTCGCGTTGTGGAGCCCCTCGGCGATCGTCTCGCAAGAGGCGACCTTGTCATCCTTGAACGTGTAGCGAAGCAGACGGCCAAGACCCTTCTTCTGGCAGTCGCACACGTAGAGCTCGCCCTCGGGACCGAAGCACACGCCCATCGGCTGGGAGTAGCCAGATGCCGCGAGCGGCGCCACGTCGAACCACTTGTACGGCTTGCCGCCAGGCGCATCAAGGCGGAAAATCGCACCCGGCTGCTTGCGGCTGTTGTTCGGCGCAGCGATCACGAGGCGGTTCTGCGGATCGATCGTCATGCCATCCGGCGTCGTGCAGGTCTCGGGCATCTGGACCAGCCCGGCCATCGCGGTCACGGACATCATCATCGGAAACAATGCGGTAATCTTCATCTTTTGTCCTTTCAGTTAAATCATCTCAACGTTTTGAAGAACTCATAAGACCCAAACAGTCAATTCTCCATCATCGGAACACAAGGATCGTTCCTCCATCACCGACACGGACGGTCAGCGTACCCGTGCCCCTCACAAAGTCTGGATTCTTCGCTGCCGTATAGGTTCCTGACTTCTTCACACGCCCATCGACGGTCAGATAGTCGACCACCTGGTCGGCATCCATTTGAATCTTGCCGCCCGCCTCCACTGTCAGACGCGCATCCTTCGCGAAAGCCGCACGCGCGGTGCTGAATGCGAGAGAGGCCCCCGAACCGACGACGATGTTGGTCGACGCGCCGAATGTGCCGTGGTAGTCGCTGCCGCCCCACTGCGCTCCCTGGACCGGCGAGTCAAGCAGCGTGGTCGTACCGGCATTGAGGATCCACGAACCCGTGTTGAAGTTGGGTTGGTAGAGTTTCATGTCCGCCACGCCCGACTTGACCACAGACACCGCCCCCGTGATCTGCGTATGCGGGAACCGGAGGCGCGTTTCGGTCTTGTCATCGGAAATGGTCAAGGTCGCCGGGGCCGCACTGCGGATGATCTGCCAGCAATTGGAATTGGGGCTACTGACACTCCACGGGGCGGACGACACGCTGTCGTCGTAGATGTGCGTCACCGTCTGGTCGTGTCCGTTCAAATCGACGACGGAATAGGCGTGAGATGTGGCCGTTCCCTTGTCGCTCGTTCCCATCAAAAGGCCGCGTCTGGAGTCGAGCGCGTCATTGGCCTCGAGGATGGCCGTTCCGGAATTGATGTTCAGGAAGGCTGACGTCCAACGATTGGAGGGTGTCATGAACCTGACCCGCGCATAGACGTTCAACTCACAACCATCGCGGGAGGCTACGTCGATATGGCTGTTGACGACGATCTCGCGATTGGCGTTCCCCTGCCGGAAGGACAGCAGCGCGCAGGCGCCTGTAATAACCGTCCGTCCCAATTCGCCGATGACCAGATTTCCGCCTGCGGAATTGTCGGGGCCATGGATATAGACCATCGGTTCGTTGGCACAGACAATATCGCCCAACCAGGCGAAGTCCTGCTTCGTATCCGCAGTTTGACGGTAGCGCAGCATCACGCGTCCCCCGCCGGATGTGCAAAGCAGCGTGCGGTTCGTCACGACGGCAGGCGACGTCACCCGCAATTCCGTTTCAAAGTTGACGCCATACGACCCAGGAACCAACGAGACAGGACCACCATTCTCGGCCGCCAACGCCTGTCCCGAAACCGTCACAACCGTATTGGACACAAAACGCTTGCCCAATGAAATCGCGCCGGCAATCGGCTTTCCTGGATAAAGAGAATGGACACCCAAAGACTCGACGCTCAGCGGAGAAGTCCCGAAATCCGCATTCGCCTGCGCGGAGAACACACCCTCCGTGACATGGATCAACCCGGCATCGAGTCCAACATTGAGAGACAACTTCCCCGTCCCGCCCTTCTCGAGAGTACCGAGAACGGTGAACGGCGCTCCGGCGAAGGAATAGTCATTCGTGCCCCCCATGGTTATGTTCGCCGCGCGAACGCCCTCGGCAACGGAGACCGCACAACGATCTGCAGGCGTCGCATCATCGGTGAAGAAGGCATTCTCCTCATTGACATAGACAGCGGACTCGTCCGCCTCCGTACGCCAATTGGCCGTCGACGTGTTCCAGACCGTATCTGTGGCGCCCGTCCAGAAGAACGACCCCTTGCGGCGAATCATCAGAGCACCATTCTCGACCGTGGCGAGCGCCCCGGAGTCCGTCGGCACAAATCCCACGTTCGCCAACGCCGCCTGCGACGCGGCATCCGAACAGGTGAAGACCGTACGCACAGCACCGGCAGGGACGTCCGAGGTGTCAACCGTCATCGTCGAGGGGAAGGAGACCGCACCCGTGAAGACCAGGGGGGACGGTCCCGCCTTGAGACGCGCGCCCGCGGAGAAGACAACCGGTGCGGCAATCGTGCCCGAACCGCCCAATGTCGCATTCGCCGCGACCGTCACCGAAGACGCATCCGCAATGGCCGAGTTGACGAGGAGCGTGCCCTGCGCCACTTCAACCGCGCCTGTTGTCGCCACCGTCGGACTGTTAATTGTCCAGGTTCCTGCATCCTCCTTCACAAAATGGACGCCCTTTTCAATGTTGCCGGAGAGAATGCCGTCGCCCACGCCGCGCAGATGAAGGCGCTGATGCGGACGCGCCGTGGCGTTGACGCCGATATCGCCGGCAACCGTCAGCGTCGTCCCCGCCGTCAAATTGTCAATGCGCGCACCCGCGCTGCCCGTAAAGCCTAGCGAGTCCAGCTTGATCGGCGCGTCGATCGTCGCATCTTCGTCACCGTTATACCCCAGGCCTGCACTCGTGCTGGCGCTGCTCTTTCCCAGCGTAATCTTCGTATAGACACTGCCCAAAGAACTCGGTAGCCCCCTCGGCGCAAGCTTCTTGGCGACAAATGCACCTTCCAGGATGGCGAGATTTGGATTCCGGATGTCGTTTGTGGGATTCGTGAAATAAATCCACCCCGTGTCGTTACGGGCGATCTGCACATTCGAGAGATAGGCGTCAATGGTCAAGGACGTGTTGCGGAACTCGAGCACCTGGGCCGTCCCCCCCGCAGGACAGCTGATCGTACTGTTCGCAGTGATGCAACCACCGCTCTTGTTCACCTGGAAGGCTGCATCCCCCCACGGCAACACGAAGTCGCGATCGACGATCATGTCGGCGACGTCAAAGCTGAAACGACCGCGAATGTCGATTTGGCGGTTCATGCCCAGACAAGAAGGACCGTTCGTCAAGGAACCCATCACGGAAATGCCCGCGTAGTTGCGACCACTGTTCGTTCCGAAGGACCGCAGCACCGTCCGACCCGTGTAGGTGTTCGTCTGGCAGTAGAGCCGCAGGCTGACACCGCGTTCGACACGATTGGAGACGACCAGGTCGCCAATTCCCCCGACACAGCCGTAAATATCTAGATTTCGGCAAGCAGCTACGGAGGGATTGGATACGCCCGCAGGCACACCCGTCAGATTGAAGTGCGTATTGCCGACCAGCTCGACCGGACAGTTGATGCGATCGCTTGGATAGCTCTTGGCCGAAGACGCAATGCTCGCCGACGACGTGACCAGCCCGTTCAGCCGAAGAGGCTCCGTTCCATTCAGCACGAACGCACCCGTCGAGGCGAGGTTGAGTCCGCCCAACGTAACCGCAAGATCGTTCACCGCCGTCACGGCACCTACGGTATTCGGGAATACCAGGACATCACCGTCCTGCGGTATCTGCTCAGGCGTCCAGTTCGCCGCAGTGCCCAGGCTTCCCGCACTGCCACCCTTCCAGGTCAATGTCTCCGCCGACAGACCGAGCGCCACGCACATCGCCCCCATGCACAGAGGCGTAAAAAGAGATGTGTTCAGTCCCATCGTCCTGTTCCTTTCCCACGGCTGGATGCCGCATTCTGTACCGAACTTGCGAAGATTGTACCAGAAAGTCTGAATCCGTGTCCACTATTTGCGATTGACGCGTTCCTTGAGGACAAGCGCGGCATGCGCCGCATAGGCGCGACGAGGGTCGGTCGCGTAGGCCTCGAGGGTCCGACGCCCAAGCCCATCTGCCGTGTCGCCCAAATTGAAGATTGCGCGAGCGAGGCAGAGTTCCTTCAACACGCGCGTGCGCTCCTTGTCACCCTCGCGGTTGGAGTAGTTGCGGATTGGGGGGATCGGCGCGTTGGCAGCAAGCGCATGACCGCCCACACCCGGAAGCTTCAGCAGACGTTCCAACGCGGGAATGGTGTTCATGTCACCGATGGACTCCAGCGCCAGCGCGAGGGCACGATAGTGCGAATACTCGCTCTCGGGGGTCAGCTGCGCGGCCTTCTCCAGCAGCGGCTGAATCGCGGCGATCGAGCGCGACCGCCCCAGGGCGATGGCGTAGCTGTCCGTCCAGCTCACGCTGCGCATGAACTGGCTCATGCCACGGTAGTTCCAGCCCTTGTCCCAGGAGGAGGACCGGAACTTCTCGAGCAGCGTCGCCTCGCCCGTACGGTCGCCGAGCATTCCCAGCACGTGAGCGTAGACCAGCTTCGCCTCTGGCGCCGAAGCGGACTTGTAGGCCGCCTTCAGCCGCGGCAGAGCGCGGCCTGTGTCGGAAAGCAGAACGGCCAGCCCCGCATAGTCGTCGGCCAGCGTCTTCGTGGCACGGTCAAAGTCCACGTCGGACGGCGGGAACGAATCCGTCATCTCAAGCACGTCCGGTGGCAGGATCTTCTTCTCGACCAGATGATCCTGGAGAGCCTTGATGTTGATATTACGAACGGGAATGTCGTCCTTGACCGCCATCGCCGAGGCCACGCCGGCCGCGTAGCCCTGGTTCTGCACATCCGGCTCCATGCGGAGGATCGGCATGGCGTCGCGGTGGGCGCTCATGCCAAGCCCCACGACCAGCAGCCCCTCGAGCTTCTTCGGAAGAAGCGCGCGGTACGGAAGGTTCACATACATGGGATTGTGGGGCGGGTCCTCGATGAAGAACTGCGTCGAGCGCGTCTGGCCATGCGTGTCGAAGTTCGAGTAGGTGCGGCAGATGGTGTCGGGATAGGTCCGCTCCAGCATGACGTCGGACGGCGTCACGTAGAAGGCGCCCTTCAAACGGCGACGCTCGCGAGACCCCTGGATCTGCGCCTGGTCCCAGGTGCCGTCCGGCAGACTGAGCCGGGAGCGGAGGCCGAAGAAAGACAGATCCTCCGCGTCGCAGTCGTTCAGGAAGCCAATGTCGGAATTGGAACCGCCGCCGCCCGGCATCTGCGGAGCCTGTCCGACGCCCTGTACGCTCAGTTCATCCGCCGTGATGAACTCCGTCTCGCAGCCCGCGGCGGCCGCCAGGTCGGAATTTCCCGTCGCGTCGATGGCGGTCTTGCAGGCGACGATGCCGCAGGTTCCGTCCGAGAGGACCGCAATCACGCCCGTCACGCGTCCATTCTCCTTCCGGACACCTGCCGCGAAGGCTCCGAACCACACGTCTCCGCCAGCCTCACGCACGGCCTTCCGGAACCATTCGGCCTTTGCGGCGGACTTCACCTTTCCAGTCGCGTCACGTCCTGCGTCGATCTCGGAGGTGAACCCCACGCGATTACCGAAGTAGTATCCGGTGATGCGTCCCTCGGTGGTCTGTCCCCCAAGACGGTCAAGGAATTCCAGCACGACGGTCTTAGCACCCCTCCGTGCCGCACCGATGCCCGCAGGCGCACCCCCCGTGCCGCCGCCCGCCACAACCACGTCATAGGTCGCGAGGACAGGATGTTCAGGACGAGCCACGCGGATTTCGCCTGCGACAGCCGAACGGGTCTTGGCCACCGCGGCGACGGCACGACCGACCTCCCAGGGCGAAGTTCCCTTCGCCGCGCAGGGTCCCACGACGAACATGCCCTCCGGACAGCTCGTGACGCGATCCGGCATGTCGAGCGCCACATGGTCGGCGGAATCCCCCTGCTCCGGCCACCAGGTGCGGTCACGGGCAAGGTTTTCGGCCGCCATGAAGGCGATCTGCGAGCCATCGCCGAACGGCAGGGACAGCTCACGGGCACTGATCTCGCCCTTCTGGCCGACGACGACGAACGAACATGGCAGATCTCCCTTCGGGAACGGCAGCCGCTTCGCGCCGGCGCGCTCGGCCATACGCGCACGCATCGTCGCGTCGACCACGACCTTGGCGCGGATGGACTGGAAACCGTTACGTGAGGCGACGACGACGCCTGCAGGGCGACCTTCGGAGTCGAGCAGGATGTCCGTCGCGGGGAATCCCGTCAGAAACGGGACGCCTGCCGCAAGCAGGGACTTGTCGAGGCCCCGTTTGAGGAGAAACGGCGTAACCTCGTCCCGAAGTTCCGCGGCGACGGGTTCCTTGACGACGATCCTGCCGACCTCCTGACGCGGATAGTCGGGTTCCCGCGTCTGCGTGGCGCGGACGTAGCGGCAGGAAACGGGCGCGCGATGCTCGAAGAGCGAATCGGCGACACGGCCGCCGTAGGCATTGTCCGCGCGAGAGACCTCCGCATAGGGCGTCCAATTGGCGCCGTCGTCAGAGATCTCGAAGGCTACGCGGGCGGTTGCAAAGAGGTCTTGGGCGTCCTTCCGGAAAGCCGCATCCTGGCGCACCTGCGTCCGAACTTTCATGAGAACGCCGGAAATCGGCTGGACTTTGCCGAGATCCGCGACCTGGACGATGCGCGTCTCGTCCTGTCCGGTCTTCTCGACTTTGGCCTTCAGGTTCTTCTGCATCGCGTAGCACGGATTGAAGACCTCGCGGATGACGGGATCGGAGACATCGTCTTCCGGGAGACGCTTGAGCTGAAACGCGCCCGCACGGTCCTCGCCCAGATAGGCACGGGGCGCCACGAGGAAGACGGACGCCCCCGCCTCACGTGCGGACACGGCGGCCCGCACACCATCCAAGGTTCCACCCACGACGACGACATCAACCTCTCGGATGACAGGTGGTACAATCGCGCAGAATCCCTCCAGAGCAACCAGCCCCAATGCGGCGAACAGCATCCTCATATCGACCTCTTCCTTCTTCTAGTCAGTGACTTTTGAAAAACCCCGATTCAGCGACCGCCCCACCATAATCAGCAACGTATAGACCTCAAGACGTCCCGCCAACATCGCGAAACAGTACCAGAGCTTCAGCGCCATCGGCAATGCGCCGAGATTCTCGGAAGGTCCCAGCTTTCCAAAGGCCGGCCCGATGTTGCCGACCATGCTCAGCGACGCGGTGAAGGCCGTGAAGACATCCTGTCCACAGAGCGTACCGATGAACGCCGTGGCGAAGACGAGCGCAAAGTAGACGAAGATGAAGGAGGCGATCACGGAAACGACATCCCCCTTCCCGGGGACGCCATTGATGCGGAGGGTGAAGACCCCGTGCGGATGGAGCAGGTGCATGATCTGGTTCCGCAGTTCCTTGGCCAGGACCGACCACCGAATCACCTTGATGCCGCCGGCCGTCGACCCCGAGCATCCCCCGACGAAGAACAGCAGCAGGATCAGCAGCTGGGACGAGGGTCTCCACATCGTATAGTCGTTGGACATGAAGCCGGTTGTCGAGATAATCGAAGCCACCTGAAAAGCCGAATGCCGGAATGCCGTGGCCAACGTTCCGAAGTGGGTCCATTCGAGGGCCGTCACTCCCAGAACCACCGCGGCCACGACAAAGACGAATCCCCGAAGCTCCGTGTTGTCGCGGATTTCTGACCACCTACCGATGATGAACTGGTAGTAGAGCCCGAAGTTCACCGATGCCGCAAGCATGAACACCGTGCAGATCCATTCGGCCGTGGGATTGGCGAAGGACGACAGACTGGCATTCCGCGTCGAGAAGCCCCCCGTCCCCAAGGTCGACATGGCATGGCAGACGGCATCGAACCAGTCCATTCCGGACCAATGGAGCAGGGCGGCCTGCGACACGGTCAACACGAAATAGATCATCCAAAGAATCTTCGCCGTATTGCTGATACGGGCCGTCAGCTTCCCCTTCTCGGGTCCGCTGGTCTCGGCCTGGATGAGACGGTACCCGCCAACACCGAGAAGCGGAATCAGGGCCACGGCCAGGGCGATCACGCCCATGCCACCAAGCCAATGCGTCTGGCATCTCCAGAAATTGATGCATCGGGGGAGACTTTCAACGTCCCCAAGCACCGAGGCGCCCGTCGTCGTGAACCCGCTCACGCTTTCGAACAGGGCATCGGCGAACGAAGGGAAACCTCCGCAGTTATAGAGCGGGAAGGCTCCGAAGACGCTGATCGCCACCCAGGCGCAACCCACGATGACGAAGGCATTCTGGACGCCACCAAGCCCCCCTTTTCCACGCCCGCGGAACCAGAACAGCACGGCCAGGATCCAGCAGGCCAGCAGGGGTAGGGCGAAATCCTGGATGTGCCGAAGCTCGCCATACCACCACGCCACGAAAATCGGCAACAGAAACGATGTCCCCACCCCAAAGAGAACGGTTGCGATCGACCGAATGAGAACCGCCGGCATCGAATCTCCTCAATCCGCAAACATCCGGACGACACGCCGGTCGCCGGAAGGGACAATCAGCACAACGGTGGCCCCCGCGGGAATGACCGTGTCGCCGTTGGGCGCACGTTCGCCCTCGTTCAACCCGTCAACCATCAACACCAGGGCCTTCCCCGGCAGTTTCAGGTCGCGCAGCTTCCGCCCCACCGCCTTGCAGGACCGCGGCACCACGCACTCGACGATTTCAAAGGCTCCGCCGCAGACTGTGTGGACGGACTTGACGTTCTGTCCACGGAGATGACTGATGATGCTGTCCACGACGGTGTCGCGCATCGGCACGACGACGTCGATGCCCATCTTGGCCGCAACGCCCGCAACATCCGCATTCGCCGTCAGCGCAACCGCCCGGGTGACCCCGCACGTTTTGAGATAGGCCGCGGTGATCAGATTGCGTTCGTAATTGTCCGAGACCGACAGCGCGAGATCATACTGCCCCAGATTCTCCTCGCGAACGAGATTGACGTCGGTGACCTCACCGCAGAAGACGTTCACGTCGCGGAAATTCTCGGCCAGAGCACGGCAGCGATCAATGGAATCATCGACCACGGAGACGGTGAGGAAGGACTTCGCCGCCCGTGCAACATCAAGGAACCTGCCCATCAACGAGCCGTCGATCTTCTCGCGCACGCCCGCGAGGACATGCGAGCCCACATCCCCCGCCCCCACCAGCAACAACCTGGAGGTTGCGCCAATCTTCGCGTCGCAGAGCTTGGCGACGACGGAAATCTCAGAGAGCTTCGCGAGAACGCCAATGCGGTCACCCGCGTGAAGCACCGTCTCGCCCCCCGCCAGTTCGGCGCCCTCCGCACGCTCGACATAGACGACAAGATGACGCCACCAGTGCGCCGTGGCGAGGTTCCTGAGCGGCATTTCGTTCAGACAAGAACCCTCGCCCACCACAATCGAGACGATTCCAACGCCCATGCCGACTTCCAGAACTCCGCCCACGGCACCGTGCGCCATGGACCGCGAAATGGACTTCGCCACCTCGACGTCCGGATTGACCATCCAGTCAATGCCAAAGGGCGGACGCCGGTCCCCCGAAAACTTCTCGGCGTACTTCCGCGCAGCATCCTCGGTGACGGCATAATAGGAGTAGTTGCGGACGCGGGCGATCTTCTTCACATGAGGGTAGGCCGCGTCCACCAACGCGCACGTGATCATGTTGACTTCGTCGCTGTCCGTCACCGCGACCAGCGCATCCGCAGACTCCACTCCCGCCTTCTCCAGAGCGTCGAGATTATTGCCCTGGGCCCGCACGACCTCGCAGTCAAGCAGATTTCCGATGTCGCGGACGCGGTCGCTATCGCGGTCAATCAGCGTCACGCGATGACCGTCGGCGATCAGCGCGCGTGCCAACTGCACGCCCGTGAAACCCGCTCCTACGACAATGGTGTTCATATTCCTTCCAATCAGAGGCTGCCACTGTTTGAGGAGAGGCGCAAATCATGCCAGACCGCCGCCTCGTTGAACCATCCCGTGGGCTGATTGACGAGCTCGATGAACACGTCCTTTCCGACCCAGGGTTCGAGCGAAATGTCAAAGGTTCTGAAGTCGATGCGCCATTCACCCGGATTCTGCGTCATCAGGTCCGTCGCCAGCATCGCGACACCGTTGATCTTCACGAGCATCCTGAAGTCGCCCTTGGCGGAATTCGCCACCGCGAAGTGAAGACTGGGGTTCCCCGCCGGCACCTTCACCCGGCGTGACAGCACCACCGCTTCGCCCTTCTTCGGGGGATGCGTCAACACGCAGCCGTAGACCTGCCCGTGGAACGAGTCTATGACCTCGCGGTAGCCAGGCTTCATATCAGGGGCGTTGGCGGAGGTCCTCCAGCCCGGCCAGAGGGCGTCAAGCGCTTTCTGCACACGCCTGGTCGGATCGGCGTCCTCAAGTCTCCTAGGGTCCGGAAGCTTCATCGCGAACTTCTGCTTCGCCATTTCTGCCTCGGTGAATCGGCTTTGCGCGATCGGTCCCGCCTTCCAGGACGGGATGAAGGCATCCGGCACCGGGGCCCTCTGCGGAATCACGAAGCGCTCGTGGCCCGCGGCGTCCTTTTCGACGCGCCCGCCGTTGCGGACGACGACCTGACGCGCCAGCTTCTCGCAGACGGCGTAGAGGCTGCGCTGGTCATAGGCCGTGTAGGAGAACTTCAGCAAGTGGTCCAGCTTCTCCGTGTACTTCGCGGGCAACGCCTTCGCGCCACAGGCGCACATGAGGATGCCACCAACGTTGGAGGGATTGCAGTCCGAATCCCAGCCACACCGCATCGAGAGCTCCATCGACCTGTCAAGGTCGCCATTGCCGTAGACGAGCCCCAGCACGATGCACGCGCCGTTGAGGCGCACGTCAATGCCGCCGTTCGTGTCCTTCAGCGCGGAATTGAACTTCTTCGAGTAGGCCGCGCGGATCTTCTCCCAGCACTTCGTCCAGTCCGAGGGGAACTCGCGATGCCAGGCGCGGACGTTGCGGACCATCTGCGCATAGTCAGACTCCGAGGGAATCGCAGCGAGGCCCGCGTCCAGCAATTGATCGACGTTGGACGTGAAGAACGCCTCCGCGTACATCGCGCCGATGAACTGCCCCGCCCACACGCCATCACCGAAGTTCATCAACCGACCGAAGATGTTGCCGAGGCGGATCGCCTCCTGCGGGCATCCCGGCGAGATGATTCCGGAATAGTCCGCCTCGATCTGGTAGTCGATGTCGTTCGGGCAGCGGTTGAACTCAGGGTGCGAGCTGTCCGGCGGGGCGATGCCCTTCCGGAGGTTGACGCGTCCCGCCAGATTGGCGCACCACAGGCTGTACTCGCTATTCGCGAAGTCGATGCCCGCCTGGCGGATGTCGACCTCGAGGCCGTAGTCTTCCAACGACTTGAGGAACGTCATCTCCACATAGAGATCATCGTTCCCGTAGGCCATTTTCACTGGGAAGTCGCTCGCCCAGACGGGCACCTTCTCGGCGGGGATGATCTGGTCGTTCCAGCGGAACTCCGTGGGGGTTCCCCAGGCGACACCGACCATCTGTCCGATCCAGGCCCCCTGCATCTTGTCGCGGTACTCGTCAAGGGTGAGTGCGCGCTCCGAAGCGCAGACGCCCAGTGCGGCGATCAAGACTCCCGAAATCAACCCTCCTCGTGAAATCATGGCGAACACCTCACTTGACGGTGACGATCTTCTCGACGGACTTGCCGGACTTGTCCGTCCAGCTCAGGCGATAGCGGCCGCGGAACCCGCGGAACGCGACCTGTCCATTGGCATCGGCCTTGACGGTCGTGCGCGTCTTCCACTCGTTGTTGATGAGGTCGTCCATCGCGAAATAGGCGGTCTTCGGGCGCATGTCGCGCGTGAAGAGTCCGCTGATCGAGGGTTCGCCCGGCGCGCCGCAGTCGTCCACGACGTTCCACCAGGTGATGCCGTTCATCTTCTCGACGGCAAACCAGGCGCGGTAGAGGTTGCGCAGGATGATCGCCTGGACCATCTGGCCGCGCGGCGAGTTGTCCGGCGCCGTGATCGTGATCTCGGAGAGATGGATCGGCTTGTTCGCCTTCGAGAGGAGCTCGAAGCGGGCGGCGATTCCTTCCGGACGCAGGTGCGCGGGACCCTTGCCTGCGGCGATGTTCACCGACTCGGCCGGATTGAACAGGTGCATCTGCGACCCGATCACGTCGATGCGCACGCCGTTCTTCTCCAGATCCTTGATCTGGTTGAAGTAGTTCTCGTCCATCGCGTAGTCGTTGATGTTGAGCCACGCGGACTTCGGCAGGTTGTCCTGCGCCGTCTTGAACGCGTTGTAGCAGAGGTCACCCGCCGTGATGCCGTAGCGCGGACTCTTCTGGAACGGCTTGCCCGTGATGGACTGTCCATGAAAGTCGGGCGACGACTCGTTGCAGACATCCCAGCTCTGGACGCGCGTGCCATATTTTCGGGCGATCTGCTCGACGCGCTTGAACGTGAATTCGTTCAATTTCGCGAAGTAGGTCGGGCAGAGTCTGGCGACCTCGTCTTCGGAGAGTTTCTCGAAGATCGCCTTCCAGCAGGCAGACCAGGACTGCGCGCCCTTCTTCCAGCCTTCGTCGCGGCCGAACTCCTTCACGCCCATCGGCTGCTGCCAGTCATGCGGCGGCAACTTCACGCCCGAGGCGGCCTCAAGGGCCTCCTTCTCGGCCTGTGGACAGAACTCGTCCCAAATCCAGGTGGGCGTCATCCACGCGTTGTTGCCCCAGCAGAGCGGATGACCGTGGATGCGCATGTCACGCGAGCGCAGGAAATTGATCACGGGATCAACGGCCGGCCGCCGCCAGTGCGGCTGCTCCTTGGGCTGCGGGCAGGCATTCCAGAACCCCTCCGTGTCACGATAGTCCTCCTGGAAGCGGACCTGGCCCTGATAGGGCTCGAGCGTCTTCCAGTAGAACGCCACGGTCGCGGAGTTGAAGAGCGTTCCGTAGAGCTCCTTGTAGCGGTTGTTCCACTCGGTCTTGCCAAGCTGGTTGTAGTTGAAGATGTGCGCACCGAAGAAGAAGGCATGGGAGATCTGCTCGACCTTGACGTCCACGCCGGCGGGGGCTCCGACCGA
Organism: bacterium; assembly: GCA_030537465.1. GTDB lineage: Bacteria > Verrucomicrobiota > Kiritimatiellia > RFP12 > UBA1067 > RUG572. The sequence goes on along the minus strand of JAUNMP010000011.1, from coordinate 20,522 downwards.
ATCGGCGAAATCCGCCTTGCGGTACTTCTCGATGTCCGCCTTGAGCTTCGCCGTGACCTCGGGCGTCCAGATCGCCCAGTACTCGGGCGACATCGCCTTCATGTCGGCATGCCAGTCAGCGGAAACGGCGCACGCGAACAGCGCGGCACCGACAAAAAGCAGCTTCCTCATGTCTTCTCCTCGATCTATCCTGGATTACTTGCCGTCGATCGCGTCAACCTTCTTGGCCGCGTCCTGCAGGAACGGCGCAAGATCCTCGAGGCCCTGGGTGAACTTCGTGTCGAGGAAGGCGTCGACCGCCGCCGTGGCCATCCAGTCACCCCATATCATCTGGCCCATGCAGAGCACATTGGCGTCATTGATCGTACGACACATCTTCGCCGCGAAGACGCTCTCGACGACCGCGGCGCGGACGCCCTTGAAGCGGTTGGCGATCATGTTCATGCCCATGCCCGTGCCGCAGAAGAGCATCGCGCGCTTGGCCTCGCCCTTCTGGAGGGCCTTGCAGACCTCCACGGCGCTCTCGAAGTAGGGCTTGTCCTTGTTCGCGTCCGTGGCACCGTAGTCCTTCACCGCGAAACCGCGCTTCTCCAGATGCTGCACAACGGCCTTCTTGAGTCCAACGGCGAACGGATCCGCCGCCACGAGAATCGTCTCCTGCTGGGCCGCGCCACACGCGCACGCCGCCGCCATCATCACTCCTGCAACAACCTTCTTGTAGAGTAGAGACGAACGCCTCGGCTTCGCCGATGCGCCGTCCCCCTCGTCAATCCGTACGTGCGGATTTCCCGCATACGGCTTTCCATCAAGTGCTGAATTTGTCATCGTCGGACTCTCCTTTTCGGTTAAATTCCTCCATCGTCCCCTTCGAAACGATCATGGATAAAGTATAACTGTTTTTTTTTCCTGTCAATCCCGAATTGTGCGAGTTTGCCCTGCCGCCTCAGCGATAGTCCTGCCACCTCAGTCGAAGAAGCCCCATGTGCCGGAGTTCCCCGTAGTAGGTGGCGGCGTATCTCAGCCGATAACGCCGCTGGCTTCTGCGGTTCAGCCATCTCGCCATGCGCCGCAGCACATAGTGGTTGACCTTGCCGAAGGCCCGCGACGGGTAGCCCTTCGAGAAATACCTCGCCCATCCCGCCAACGCCTTGTTCAGCCTTTCGACGATGGTCTTGACAGCAACCAGACAGTTCCTCGCGTGCGTGTGCTCATGTATCGTGTGGCGTATCCTCTTGAGGGACTTCATCGCGGGGCCGAAGTGCAGATACCTGCGCCCCGTTCCAAACCGTCTGTCGCGCACATACCGAAACTCGTACCCGAGGAAGACAACCACCGCGTGGCGCTCCCGCAGATCCACCAGCCTCGTCTTCTCGCGGTTGACGGAGAGTTCCATCCACCCTTCGAGGATGTCCTCCACCTTCCCGACGAACCCCTCTTCCCACTTCTGCGCGAGAATGACGAAGTCGTCCGCGTAGCGGACAATCGACATCACCTGACCGCATTCGCTGGCGGTCTGCGCGGCACGCGTCTCGAACCAGTGCAGATAGACGTTCGACAGAAGCGGGGAGATCACGCCGCCCTGCGGCGTACCCCTCCCCCTGGGCTTGACCAGCACGCCGCTCGGTTCGCGCGCGCAGACCTTCAGCCACTGCCGTATGAGGGCTATGACGCTGTTGTCCACCACGCGCATCCGCAGGCACGCGACGAGCTTCTCGTGCGGGATCGTGTCGAAGTACGAGGAGAGATCCGCGTCGTAGACGAGCGGCCTCCCCGACTTGATTTCCTCCGCGACCTTCTCCACCGCGTCCTTTGCGCCCCGATTGGGACGGAAGCCATACGAGCAGTCGTGGAAGTCCGCCTCGAATATCGGCTCCACGACAAGCCGCACCGCGCCCTGCACGACCCTGTCCTTGACGGTGGGAATGCCAAGCCCGCGCCTCTTGCCGTTCGCCTTGTCGATGTAGTGCCTTCTGACTGGACTCGCCCTGTAGGTCTTGGCGTGCAGCTCCTCCGCGATTCCCGCGAGGAATCCGTCGACGCCCCCTTCGGAGTTCTCGATGTCCTCGAAGGTCACGCCGTCCACGCCCGCCGCCCCGTCGTTCGCCCGCGCCATGCGGTACGCGCACTTCAGGGTCTCCGGCATGAGGATGTGCCCGTAGAGGTTGAAGAACCTGAAGCCCGGCTCCCTTTTCGCCTTCGCAGACAGTTTCTCCCGCAGGGAGGCAAGATGGGGATACCGCGGGAGTTCCCGCCCGACGGCGGCCCTCGCGGCTTCCTCAATCGTGTACAGTCTCTGTTCTTCGGACAATTCCGACCTTGCCTTCCGGTTTGAAACGCTCTTGATGCAGAGGCCCTTCGCTCCGCGGGCGTTGCCCCGCCTCTGCGCTACTACGGCCCCATCCGACTCCTGCCCCCGCTTTCGCGGCGGCAGGTCTCCCAAGTTCCTGTGCTGAACTTTCAGAACGCGCCGTGCTCCTATGCCCCGTCCCGCCGCCGCGCCCCGAAACGAGTTGGACGCGCCGTGTTGGCTTCCGCTGTTATGATTCGCTTGGCCGCTGGGAGATCTGTTGAGGAGTTTCGAGGCTAACAAACGGAGATTCGCTTTCGCTCGGCTCGCCCTTTCGTCCTGCTGGGCTTCCGCGCCTCGGTCGCCCTCGGCACGGCCAGCATTCCTATCAGTATGTCGTTTTCTTTACTGAGTAGATTCCTTTCACTCTACAAGTTCAGCCAAGCTTTGCTTGGCGCACCATTTGAATCACCTTTCTCTTGAAAATTAACGAGTTGATTATAGCAAAAACCGCGCTCATGCACAGTTGAAAAAAGCGTCCCCGAGACCGCTTGGGGAGGTGTGTGTGTTTGCGGTCCCGGGGACATACCGACTTCCTTGTCTCGGGCGCGGCAAAGCCCTCAATGATGACGATGGCTGTGTGTGGACCACCGTCATGCAAGCAACCTGGAGAGACCGAAAGCACAGGCATCACCAATGCTTCCTTCTCCCGCGGAAATTCTGCGCCGTATTATACAGCAGACGAGGCGGAGAATCAATAGAGAAATGTGCAGGAGTCGCCTTCCGCTTCACGAATGATCTGATCCCACTCGCGAGGGCGACTCTGCCCTTCCGCCAGCGGCTTGGGGAAGAAGAAGTCGTTCTGCACGAAAGAGAGCGTCGCCCGGTCCGACTGGGTGCGGAACGTCGCAAAACCGATGTTTCCCCACCAGCCCGTCGAGGGCAGGCACGCGGAACGCACCACATGGGGCTTCGAGTAGCCGAAGTGGAACCACTCCTTGTACCAGCGATGGTTGTGGCCGTGGACATACCCCGCGAACATCGGATTCGTCTCCAGATGCTGCAGCAGCTTCTTGCCCTTGACCGTCAGTTCCTGGGAGGGATGGTGGGCTCCGCAGAAGAACGGGCGCTTCGCAGCCTTCGCATACGCGAGCAGCCAGTCGGCCTGGGCCTCGTCCAGACCACCGTCGACCGCGTTGCCCGTGCCCTCGCCCTTCGGATTCTCCTTCAGGGTGTCGAGGAGCACGAAATCGGCCGTGCCGACGTCCACCACCGAGACGACCCGTCCGGGAACGGGCGTGATCTCCTTCTGGCGGGGATGGAAGCGGAAGAGCGGCTCGCGGTGGTCGTGGTTACCCGTCGTGAGATAGACCTCGATGCCGGCGTCCTTGAGGCGCTGAATCATCGGCGCGGACTCCGCGTAGTCCTCGGAACGGCCATTCCAAAGCGCCACGTCGCCGAAGATGAGCGCGCGCTTCGGGCGCGGATTCATCGCAAGCACCTGGTCGACCGCCTTCGCGAACAGCGGATTCTGGTAGGTGGGCTGCCCCTTCACGTTCTTGCCGCTCACGTGGATGTCGGAGAGGAAGACCGAGAGATTCGGATCGACGGCGACTCCCGCCGCCCCCTTTGCCGACAGGCACCCCGCGACCGGCAACGCGCCGAGGGCGAAGGCCGACTTTACGAAGGACCGCCTGGAAAGTTCATTCTGGACCATATCCCCCCCCCTCTCACTTCTTCAACAGCAGATAGTCTTCCGCGCCGATGGACGTGCCGTTGTAGTCGAACGCCGTCGTGCGGTAGTTGGTGATGAGGCGCGTGCCGTCCTCCCACTCGGTGAGGAAGACATCGGGAGCGACGGTCGCATGCCGCTTCATGTAGACGAACTGCAGATGATTGACCTGCGACCAGATGTCCCAGCCGGCCTTGATCTTCGCCACGGAGGCTTTGAGTTCCTCGTCCGTCGAGCAACCGAGGTCGCTCTTGCCCATCCAGTCCGTACCGTCGTCCACGAACTTGGAGTAGAAGTAGAAGTTCGGGCGGCCGCCGTATTCGAGCAGCTTCAGACGCGAATAGCGGTCCTGCGCCGTGAAGTTGACCGTGGTGGTGAACGGATTGTTCACGATGATGCCGTTGTAGCAGAGCTGCCACACAGGCAGCATGCCGTCCACGAGGCCCTTGTTCTTCTTGCGGGGGTCGCCAAAGGAGGCGTAGAGCACGCTGTCGAGCGAACCGGCGAAGTGGTCCAGCGAGCCCTCGGACGCGAATCCACCGAAGAACTTGCGCGACAATTCGGCGCTCTTGCCCCACCATTTGGCGGATTCAGCGCGGTTCAGCGGATGGCGCGGGTCATTGCACTTCGGTGCAAGCAGGATCGTCACCACGTCGAAGTAGCCCATGCCCTTGAACCCCAGCGCCGCCATGCGCGGCATCTCACGCGAAGAATAGAACTCGTACGCGCGCTTCGGGCAGATCTGGAACTGGCGTCCGCCACCCCAGAACTGGCTGTGCGCCTGAACGGGCTCGCCCTCGTCGTTCTTGATCAAATACTCGATGTCCCAGTTCTCGGCGATGCGGTAGGCGTCGCGGAAGTTGGCGTGCGGAACGATCTGGTAGCCGCAGTCCTGCGTGTCCTTGATGCACTTGCGGAGCTTGGCCTCGCCGCCCAGAGCGGCCTCGGGCGGGAAGGACTGCGGCCAGCGGCCGTCGTGTCCGCCGATGTTCCATCCCACGAGGCAGAGCTCGGCCTTGCCCACGCCCTGGCGCTTCAGCTCGCGCGCGATGTCGCCCACGCGGTCGAAGGTCACCGCGACCTTCTTGATCGCCGGCTCGTTCTCGGGCACCTGCTCCGGAATCGGGCTCGGCACCGGCTTCCAGGCCTGGCGGATGCGGATTTCGGGCGCCTCGACGGCGTACTTGAGGGCGTCGTTCCCCTTCACGCGCTCGGTGAACGGTTTCACGGCGCCGCGGTCGAGCTGGTACTTGCGGTAGGCGCGCGCCATGCCGCTGTAGTCCGCATCGTCGCCCGTGAGCGTGCGCCACTCGATCGAGAAGTCCTCGTAGGGCTCCGTGCACTGCTCCTCGTTGAGCACGCAGCTCTGGCGGTAGACGCCGTCCTTCGCCGTGACCTTCGCCGTGAAGTAGTACTTGAGCCCCGTCACAATCGCCACATAGGTCTTCGCGGGGGTCTTCATGCCGAACATGGACATCGACGGCCACGTACAGGCGTGGTCGCCCTTGTCGCAGCGGAAGGTTCCGTACTGTCCCGTGGGCACGACCCAGTATCCTTCATCGCCCTTCTTCGCGGTCGCGAAGTCCGGCGTCACAGCAAGGCGCTTCGCGCCCTTCGCGAGGATCGCGGACCGCGACAGCGTGAACGCCGTCACGCCGTCCTTCTCCGGCACCTGGACCTTCTCGACCTCGGTCTTCCCGTTCTTGAGCGTCCAGGCCAGCTCGATCTCCGTACCCCACGCGGCGACCGCCGCGCAGACCGCCAACAAACTCACTGCATGCTTCGTCATCTTACTTCTCCATCTGCGCCTTCTGCGCGAACTTCTCCTTCACAACCGGAACGACCGCCTTCGCACGGCGATAGCCATCGAAGAGACCGGCCAGATTCTCGGCGAACGGCTTCGAGCGGATCGTCGCGCCGCCGCGGTGGTAGCTGCGGGCGTCCGTGAACTGCCAGATCGTCATGCCGGTGATCTCGGGATGCCCGAAGACCACGTCCAGCACGTCGCCCACGTACTCGGCCTCGAACTCCTCGGTCCACTGCGCGCCCGCGGGATCGTGGTGACCGTAGACGCCGCACGTGCCCATCTCCGAGACGATGATCGGCTTTTCGGGATAGAGCTTGCGGAAGCGCGTGACGACCCGGTCAACGCCCTCCTTGATCATCTGGCGGAGGTGCTCCGGCGTGCCGGCGTCGGACCCGATCCAGCCCGGATAGGTATTGAAGGAGACGAGGTCCGTGTTCTCGTTTGCGATGTCCTTGTCGTTGTGGCAGCAGGCATAGGTGACGAGACGGCCGGAATCCTCGGCCTTGATCGCGGCGATCAGCTTGTCCGCGAGCGCCTTGCCGGGTTTGGATCCGCTCGCGAATTCGTTCATGAACGCGAAAATGATGACGGACGGATGGTTGAAGCTGGCGCGGACCATCTCGCGCGTCTCGTGGATCTGCTGGGCGCAGAAGACCTCGTTCGTCAGTTCATACGCGGACGCCTTGCCGCCATGGCTGCCGTTGCCCCAGCCCAGCGACTCCTCCCACACCAGAATGCCGTTCTCGTCGCAGAGGTCAAGGAAGCGCTGCGCCTGCTGATAGTGGCACCCGCGGAAGAAGTTGCCTCCCATCGCCTTCAGGTTCTGGATGTCGATCGTCATCAGCGCCTCCGGTGTCGCCGCACCGAAGGTCGGATGCGACTCGTGGCGGTTCGCGCCCTTCAGGTAGAGCGGCTTGCCGTTCAGCCAGAGACGACGCTTCTCGGCCTTGATCTCGCGGATGCCGAAACGGGCGGAAACGGCCGCGGAAGACGACTTAAGTGCCACCGTGTGGAGGTTGGGGGATTCGGGTGACCAGAGCTTGAAGTCCGGCACCTGCACCTTCGCGCGTGCCCCCTTGAAGGACGCCTTGACCTCATTCTTCCCGTCGAAGACGAGCGTCGCGTCGAAGTCCGCATTCTTGAAGTTCACCGCCTCGATTTCGACCGTGCCGGAGGCGTAGTCGCGCGTACGGACGAAGAGTTTGCGGTTGTCGTAGTTCAGGGAGACACCGTGGTAGAAACCGCCGAAAAGGTAGAAATCGTAGTAGGGACGCGCGAGTTTGAGCGTCTCCCAGTCGAAGCGGTTGTCGAGCGCCGCGAAGAGCGTGTGCTCGCCGGCGGCGAGCGGTCCCGTCGCGAGCTCGAGCCGGGCGTACGGATAGGGATGCGTGCCCAAGTCCTTCCCGTCGATGCGGAAGTTTCCGACGAGGCCCATGCCGTCGATCACCAGCCAGGCGTTGTCCACGGCGGACTCGAGCGTGAAGGTGCGCCGATAGAGGCCCGTGCCGCGCAGGCAGAGGTACTTCGGCAGCATATCATAGCAGCCGGGAACGGCGATTGTCTCCACCGCCGCGAAGGCGGGATCCGCCACCTCGGCAAGCGACTTGTCCTTCTCGAAACGGAACTGCCAGGAACCGTTCAGATTCAATTCGGCGGCCGAAACCACCAATCCTGCGGCCATCACGACCGCACCAACGAACGCATGCTTGATCTTCATGGGTGCATTATAGCAAAATTCTCCGACTTGTTGCACACCGACCAACGAGCGTAGAATGACAGTGGCCAGAGACTCTAGACGCGGCAATGAAATATGAGGCTTCAGGCATAAGTGTGGGTCTCCTTTCGCCTTTCAAAGCTTTATGAAGTACGCAGATGCCTTTGGCATTCGCAGTTTTTGCCGAAGTAAAATGAGAGGCAGCTCACCCGAAGAGGTGGTATGATTTGTTCACCACAACGAATCACAGCCTGCAAACAGGAGAACTGCCATGGAGAATGATATCACAATCGGAATGGATCTGGGGAACAGAAAGCACGTTGTCTGCGCGCTCGACAGGGCGGGGAAGGTGCTGTTCCGCTCCGAGGTCGCCAACACGCCGGAGGCGCTCGAGGCGTTCTTCCGGCGGCACGCCGGGGCCACCGTCGCGATGGAGACCGGGCTCTGCTGCCGCTGGATCAGCGCCCTCTCGGCGAAGTGCGGGTGCGACACCGTCGTCGGCAACGCCCGGAAGCTGGCCGCGATCTGGACGAGCAGGAGGAAGAACGACGAGAACGACGCGCTGATGATCGCGAGGCTGGCGCGGGCCGACCGCGAGCTCTTCCACCCCGTCGCGCTCCGGGACGACGAGCACCACGCGATGGTCCAGCTGCTCGAGCTGCGCGAGATCGCCGTGGCGCAGCGCACGCGGATCGTGAACAGCGTGCGCGGGATGTGCAAGGCCTGCGGCGTCTTCCTCCGGAAGTGCGACGCCGGGTGCTTCCTCTCCGTCGCCAGGGAGGGTGTCCCCGCGCGGGAGGCGTGGAAGTTCGAGCCCCTGCTCGCGCAGCTCGAGCTCCTCCGCGAGACGATCCGGAAGTACGACGAGCTGGTCCGCGACTACTCGCGCAGGCACTTCGGGAGGGAAGTTGAACTGCTGCGCACCATCCCCGGCGTGGGCGAGATCACGGGCAACGCCTACGTCGCGCACGTCCCCGACGCGAAGGGCTTCGGGCGCGCGCGCGACGCGGGATGCTACTTCGGCCTCACGCCGGGCCAGGACCAGTCGGGGGACGGCGACGCCCCGAAACACATCACGAAGACGGGCAGCACGATGGTCCGCACACTCCTCGTCAACGCCGCGAACTGCATCCTGCGGGCGTCGGCCCCGGACAGCGCGCTCAAGCGCTACGGGGAGCGGATCTGCGCCCGCGGCGGGAAGGTCGCCAGACGCAAGGCGAAGACCGCGGTGGCGCGCAAGCTCGCCGTCGTCATGCTCGCGGTGCTGAAGTCCGGGCGGCCGTACGACGACGCGCTGGCCGCGCGGTTCGCGCCCGCCGCGGAACCCGCCTTCTGACGGGCGGAAGGGAATTTCAGGGGGAGTTCGCCGAACGGCGCGTCCGTCCCCCGCGGCGCTCACACCCCGTCCCGGTGACTGCGAAACGGTTTTTGGGCCCCATGGAGCCCGGTGCCGAAGTGGCAGCCCGACGACGGATCTTAACAGGCACCAGGCCATGTGGCCGGACTAGAGTGCGGATAGAAACGAGGTGAACAGGCGTCCGTGGGAAGCGGATTTCGCCCTAGGCGAAAAATCCCATTGACTTTGCCTCTCATAGAAAAACCGTTGTGGCTAACGACGCCCTTGCCCAATCGCAATTCATTGACAAACCGGTGCCCCCCATTTACGGCGAGGGCTACGCCACAAACGTTTTTCGGCGAGATCGTATATCCTGAAGGTTGTTGCCCAATACGCATCTTCGACCGAATCGACCGTGGCGTAGTCCGCGCGTCAAAAAAACAAGCCACAGAATTTTCAAATTCAAGTCATTGGCGCGGGCGTCGTAGCCACGTCGATTCGGTCGAAAAATCTGCGTATGCGCAGCATCTGCGTACCAAATTGGGCGCTCCGAGTACCAGAATAGACCCACACTTATACCCGAAGAACCATATTTCATTGCCGCATCTATAGCTGCCTCCACTTCTAATTCACCTCAAGTACCGTCAAGAAATCGTGACACTCACCAGTCGGGCCGGACCAGCACCCAGCCGCCAACGTGCGTGGGATTTCACTGCGGAACGCTCCGAGGCAAAACCCCACCCGCGCGCCCACCCGCACCTCGTCGGAGACTGAAATTTCCATTTCCGTGCCATTTTCGTTTCCTCTTCAGAACTGTCCGTGCTCCAGCTGCCAGAGGCAGGCCGCCACGGCATCCCGCGTGCGCCTCCCCCGGCCCGCAGATCTTGCACTTGTCATTCCTCTGCATTCGCCCCAAGCCCAGCCACCACCAAGTCGCCCATCTGGTGGCAGCGGTCGTACAGCTCGGCCTTCGTCGGCTCACGCGCCATCGCCGGCCAAAGTGAGATGAAAAGCATACGCCCCTCGGCGCAGAATCTCTCATACTGCCGCCCTGGATGCCACCGCTCTCCAAAGCCCTCCGGCGAAAGAACGATCCAACGCCCGCCGGAGAGCCCCAACGCGTGGCCGCACGCCTTTTCGCAGGGGCTCATGAATGTCGAAACACCCGCGCCACCCGGCCCGATGCGCGAAGCCCGCGCCACCGCCGTGCGCCACTCTTCACCGTCCTCGGCCCACTTCCGCGAACAGCGGAACGGCTCCAGAATCGGCAGCTCCAGGAGTTTCGTATTACCATACCCATACCACTTCCGGCCCAGAAACTCGATTTCGTTGACACGGCGGAAATATTCACGGTGGCTCCTGCGAAGCCAGCTGCGTGCCGGATTCTCGCGAATGTAGCGCGTAAACGCCGCAAGCTGCCCGTCGCGCTTCACAATCCAATCGTGCCAATCGGCGAAGAAGATCGGAGCAAAACGCTTAGCTTCCTTCGCCTCCATAACTAAGCGTCTTGCCTCCACACTCCCCGCTTTCGCGCCAACCTCCCAATACGCGCGTGACAGCGCGGCCATCAGATTCTCGACATAAAAACAAAGCGACTTGCCTGCACTCGTAAAACTAAACGTCTTGCTTGCGACCACACCCTCAAGTTTAACAAGTAAATGAATGTGGTCGGGCATAACCGAAAAGCACTCAATCGGGCAAACCCCAGGAAATTGCCTGTGGAAGCCCCTGATCACGTGGACAAACGCCTTAGTAATCGCATTCAGCTCACACCGACCAGAAGCAACAATCCCCGAAAACGCCGCCAGCCCCTCAAGCCGCCGCAGCGTAACCATATAATAATACGGTCGCGAATAATCAAACCCCGTCAACCGAACGCCCATCTTAAAACTCCCTATTACGTTCACCAATCCCTAAGAGTCCCGCGATTCTTCCCGAATATCACCCAATTCTCCTGAAACGACGGATTGGTCAAGAGGTAGACATAACCCATGCTGACAACATATTCTCCATAGATTTCCAAAATTGGTACGACGTGTCCAACACCTCGCGCCGACAGGGGAAAGGATAGCACACTTCCTACAAAAGAAGAAGTACTGAAAAAGTTAAAAATGCCAGAGATCGACTCTAGTTTTGTAAAAGAACCGTCAAGGAATCGTGACACTCGCCCATCAGGGCGGCCGCAGAGCCGTCAAGTCTCCGCGTGCTCTGCGTTCTCCGCGTGAGACCTTTTCCTCGCGCAGAGGGCGCAGAACCCAGTCGCCAACGTGCGTGGGATTTCACTGCGGAACGCTCCGCGGCGAAATCCCACCCGCGCGTCCTCGCACGGGTAGGGGCACGCGTCCCGCGTGCCCGCCCTCTGCAACAATCAACTAACGGCAATCGGAATCAGTCCCCATCCGCCACCTTGTCCAGCAGCGCCTTCAGACGCCGGATCACCGCCTCGTCATGGCGACATTTCCCTTAAATACTTTCAAAGCCAGCCAGTAAGCTCTTCATCTGCAGCTGACCGTCTTTACAAGGGCTTGTACCATATGTTCAACTTCATCTTCCGTGTTTTCGACGCCAAAGGTGATGCGAAGTGTCGAAGATGCATATTTCTTGGGCAACTTTATGGCACTCAGCACATGAGACACCTGAGTGTTCTTTGAATCACACGCGGCGCCAGAAGAAACGGCGACACCCCTTAAATCAAGAATATGGAGAACTCCTTCGGCAGACTGTCCGGGGAATGCAATACTCACGAATCCCGGCAACTGCCCTTCTTCGACATTGAGATGGGCTGTCGGGCAAAAGGATCTAACATCTTCAATGAACTGCGACTTAAGCGCATCCAAATGGTTTACATTTTCATCAAGGTGCTCGCAGTTCCACCTCAAAGCGGCAGCCATTCCAACAATAGCAGCCACATTTTCAGTCCCAGCCCGCATCCCAGATTCCTGTTGCCCTCCATTCAAGTAGGGACGGAATTCCGGCCTGCCCTGGACAGCTTTACGCACATAGAGGAACCCAACTCCCTTGGGGCCATTGAACTTATGACCAGAGGCTGACAGTAAATCTACCCCAAGCGACTCTACATCCACGGGAATATGCCCTACAGCCTGGACCGCATCCGTGTGCATGAGCCACTTATCGCGATTGATACGCCGACTGATGCCCTGGACATCCTGAATCGTCCCCAACTCATTGTTCGCAAGCATGATTGAGACAAGACCTGCATCGCTTCGGCGCGTAGCAGAAGCGACTTCTCCGGGATTCACAAATCCACCTTTGCGGACAGAGACCCGGTCCACTTGCCCTCCCTCGGCTTCAATCGCCAGACAGGAGTTTAGCACGGCATGGTGTTCAAACGCGGAAGTGACGATATGCTTTCTTCCCAAAGTCTTCAAAGCCCAATTGTCAGACTCCGTCCCACCACTCGTGAAGAAAATCTCGTCAGCCTGCGCACCTATGCACTCCGCAATCGTCTGTCGTGCTTCCGCCACGGCTTTTCGCGACTTCCGAGCCCATGAGTGCAAACTGGACGGATTGCCAAACTCCTCACGAAGAAATGGCATCATAGCCTGCCACGCGGCGTCGCAGAGCGGCGTCGTGGCTGCATGGTCGGCGTAGATTCTGATCATCGGTACAGATTCCCTTTCATTCACCTTGTCGAGGTCTCGCCGAATGATGCTGGTCGTTCAATAGGACTAAATTCTCCCGACTCAAGTCTTTGAACCCAATCCATTAACTCCTTATCGCCTATAGATTCCCACGCTTCATCTGCCAACTCATTATCGCATGAATCCAGATCACTCCAATCAAGGAGTTCGAAGAAACCATACCCTTTATGCGTAATGTACTCACAAGTAATTCCATCAGCAAATGCAGTCAACGCAACAAGTGGCCCTTTGATTGATTTAAGCTTTAACAGCAATTCATTCCGACTCATTTCACCCTCAATATTTGAATTTAATGTCCGGGTGCGCGCCAATTCATTCCGCAATCACCTACCTTGCCACGCCACGTCGAAAAGTGGCGCTGTGGCAACGTGATCGACATATACCAACCTTCTATTCATGAAAAAAGTTTACATCCCTCGGCTTTGAAATCCTCTATCTTAGACAGAAGTTCATCAACCTCAATCCCAAGCGATTCCGCCAAGCATGGCAGACAGAAAAACTTCTCGACCGACTCACCGAAAAGTTTACGATTGAGCGACACAACATCCTTTTCCTGAATGTCGCATCCACACGAAAAACAATTTTGGATTCGCTTGTCCATCTCAGCCAAATTTTCTGATCTTCAACGCCGGCAGTTCCTTGCCACGATACTGCTCGTTCATCATCCCCATCTGATATTTAATGGTGTAGCGCATCTTCATCGCCGGGCGAAAACAATAACGCGAAAACTCAGCCTCATTGACGTCCTCGACTTTTCGGACATGAGGAAACAACAACTTCAGGTATGCGGTCGCAACACGTTTTACAGCTTCCGTGTCACGAACATCGGCACCAGGCGGTAACTCAACCAGTTCATCTACAATATGACGATAGCTGATGTCGTCGCGAAGCAAGTGCAGAATTGCTGTAAAGTATTCAGAGTTCAAAGCCCATCCGTCAATCTTCAGATTATCGTTCATCCGAGGGATATTCCATCCTTTGATGAATCCATGAAACCGGTCGATGATGGCCGCGTCCTGGAACAACTGCGGCAGATTCCCAAACATAAAGGCATACCCATCTTGCTTCATGATTTCCGGCGAGATATTGCCACAAAGAACAAACCCCGTGTCGGCCGTGCTGCTATAATTTCCAACTGAGAATTTTCCTTGTTCCAGATACCCCTGCATGGTACTTCCCATGCCATCCTCGAAGATGGTCTTTTGAATCTCATCCAAGACGATGAAGTCGTTCTGCCCGACGAGCCCCACCTCTCTCCGCCCAACATCATAGAAGAGTTTTGCCCGCGTCATCTTGTCACTCGTCGAAAGCCATCCGTATCGACTGATTTGCCCGAACAGATACGATTTCCCTGTCCCCATTGGTGCAAGCTCCATCAAGTTCAGCCGCTTCTCGACGAATGGCAGCACACGCGTCAACATTGTCAACCGCATCGTATCCGCATCTGGCAGGGAATCGTCTCTATCATTCGCTTTGGCGATGTCGTACCCCTCCGATTTGTAATCTACAGCCCCGAGCGCCAGATCAATCCATTCGCCAATCGTAAATTCCCTGCGTACGTCCTTGTAATAATCGAGGTCAATCGTGTAAGGGCAAAAATCCTTGAAGCTCAGCAACCGAATCTTTCCGGGAATCTTCGGTCTTGCCGTGTCGTCCGGCGGACGATACCCGAGTTCGAGCATTCCCCAGGTTTCATGTCCAGCGACAAGATTGCCCCTACACTTCTCCCAAACGTCACCGTCAATCATCGTTTCCTTATTTCGCAACCCGAAATCTGGCAACGAAAACGAAATCTCTCCCGTCAAAACATCAATGTTGATTGTGATTTTCGCCAGAATCTTCACTGTCTCGAACCCGATGACAATCCGATCCTTGATCGAAGTCCAATCCTGCTGTTTGGGAATATACGTGTGAACGAACTCCTGCAGCTGACCCGCGTCAAAAGCTCCATTTTCATCTTCAAAACGCTGAAGAAGCCAGTCACGCATGAACGATGGCAGTCCCAACGTCTGAAACAGATTTCCCTGCTTCAGGTCCTTAAAGACGGCCATCGACTCATAGCATCGCCGAAGTTTATCAATCGTCTCACTTTGCATCTTCACGCTCCTTAGAAGAAATCATCCATTTTATTGATGCTAACGCCACCGCTTACAACCGAAAAGGTGACTTTCCCAATTTTCGTATCTCCATCATAGAACTCCGCCGCATACTCTCCTGTCGGCTGTTTGGGAATGCGAATGACGTAATGTCCATCGTTGCCATCGGGCTCGACACAGTAGCGCTCGTCCTTGAATTCCAGAGTCGCCCTGTCCAACTTTGTCGTGCAGAATGCCCGCAGCAGAATTTCAGGATCGCGAAATGTAATCTTGTATTTTCTCTCGGTCAACTCGATCCGCACAGTCGCATCCAACAACTCCAGTTCAATCACGGGCACGACCATTTCCTCCAGAGTCGCGCCCCCATGCACCTCGACATCCCCGACACGTCCCCCCTTGAAACGGTCGTGTCCGGCCAGTACGTGCCACACTCCGTCGTCGCTCTTCGTTGAAGAGGGCGGCAGATCACCGTCGAATTCGCTGACCTTGCAACATCGTCCTCCATGCTTCCCTTTTTCGGGCATCTCCCAGATTGTACAATTCTCAGAAATGACGGCCAGCCGTGTCGCACCATGATCAGACGTCAGAACGGCCTTCCCGCCGGCACGGCTCCTCAACCAGGCGTGAATGTCTCTCATGACGCGATCCAAAACATCGAGCTCTTTCGGCAAATGACTCGGCACGTTCTTGCTCGTAAATGCGTCTTTCTCAAAATCTCCGTGCTTGATCTTGTCGAGCGACTTGATTGGAGTATACTTCTCATGCTTCCACTCATCGTAGAATCCACGATTCATGGATGTGATAGTCGGTAGAATCGCACGCGTCGGCGTTACACGCAGTTTCATTCCAAGACGTTCAGCCGCAGCCTGAATGTACCCTAACCATTCGCATCCCAAGGCATCCACCCAGAAGAGCCGCGCATGCCCACAATCAAGTTTTTCAAGTATCGATTCGCGCGACGGCAGGATGAACTGTGGTCGATCTTCTGCCACTTCGCGGACCATTCCCGCGAACACCGGCTCTATACGGTTCGCAATCTTCTGTCGCTTGTACGCAGCAAAATATGATGTGAGTACATCCATGAACCCGTTACCCGAGAACTGGAACTCCTTCAGATACTCCCACAGCAACGGATAGACTCGCTTCAGACAGTCAGGTACCGTCGTACATTTCGCAAGGACATGTAAAATCTCGTACCTCTCAACGGATGTGGTTGCAGTCAAATAACGTAATTGCCTCTCTGGCTCACCAAACCGCCGCGTCTCCCGCACGTATTCGGCGGTTACCTCTTCATCGAAACCGGCGACGATCTTCTTTCGCTCCTCGTAGAAATCCCAAAATCCCGCGTTCGACGGATCCAGCGACAGAAGTGCAGTCATCAGGTTGTACTTCCATTCGCCGAAATGTTCCGTTTTCGCCATCACGAACTGCAGATAGCGATTTTCAGTTACTCCTTCGTAAAGCGCCGCACAAACATCAATGCTATCAAAAGCATCACTTCTAACACGCTCGTCGTCCAAGAGCCCTTTCCACTGCGTGTCCGAGAAAAATGCCCTGGGGAGGGTACATTCAGGGTGGTTAGCCTTGTAAATGTCATAGGCCGAATCAACCTTAACAGTCCAAGTCGGATTTAGGCGAACCGATGTCGTCGCCGTCACTAGACCATCGCATCCTTCTTCCAGACGCCTTAAAATCGACTTAAAGCCTATCGCATCAGGCTCACTTATCAATCCCGACGCATACACCCTGATCCGCCAGTGCTTGTTCACACAAGGGAGGCACACGCACCGTCTTCCCCACATTCTTGGATCCGCCCCGCAGATTTTCTTCAGTTCTTCGTGTCCGTCCCAAAGCGGTACGACAACCTTTGTCATAATCGGCAGAATGTCGAAAAGACGCTTGATCAACGAACCATCGTCGATCAATTCGCAATACTCGCCAACGCCTAATAGAATTAGGGCCTTGCTGTTCGAATTGACAACTGCATTGACCAACCGATCCTCGTCAAGAGTCGCGTCCTCCGAGCCACAAAAATCGCTGAGTCGTATGATACTACACACGCTCAGGCGATTCCTGAGCTGTACTAGGTCCAATTTCACATTGAACGCCACGAAGAACGGCGTCCGAACAGAATCGGAGTCGATGTAGTTGCGGACCTGCTCAACTACACGATCAAGGTCAACCTCTACCATGCGTTCATTCCTTGTCGAGTATTGAGAGTCCTACATCCAGGGAATCCATTACGAGGCCGACGAGATAAGACTTGGCCTCCTCAGCGCTCATCGCATTGACACGCGACTTGATTTTGTCCGCGCAATTGAGGTTGTACTCCGACTCTGCAAGTTTGCGCAATTCGTTCGCGCAATTCGGATCAAAGAACCAGCCGTAAACATCCCCGCCGAGATTGGCAGTCAACCTTGCGCGAACGCTCTCGAGGTTTTCCAGTACCTTGCCGTAACGCCCCACCAGACGACGGCGGAATGCCTCGTCCGCCGTACTGCCATCGCCGATCCAGTCAAACACCTCGCCATGCACCTTGAAAAATTCAAGCGCCTTTTCGACTTCTGTGACGCTCGCCGACTTATTCATTATTGCCGTGAAGGCATCAACGATCTGACGGCGAAGCGGACTCTCCGGTGCCACCATTGCCATAATCGGTGTCTTGAACTTAATCGACCAGTCTGCCGGACTATCCGTCCCGGTCTTTTCATTCCAAAGCGCAAGTAGTTTGTTACGACTCTGGTGACTCTTGATTTCCAGAACCTTTTGCGCCAAGGACTTCTCGAATGTCGGCTTGTCCTGCACGAAGGACGACTTATCGAGTCCGGTCAAATATAGTCCGTCCATCTCTGTATCGCTCAACCCTGCCAGCTGCTCCTTATACGTCGCCTTGAACAATGTCGGACATCCGTCCAGCATCTCGCGGTTAAGTTCTCCACGATCGGTAATCTCGCGGAAGAACAATTCTCGCCGTTCGTTATGGTCGAGATTGCTTCCTCCCATGATTTCCTTCAGCAACCCAAGGAAGGCCTTCGATTCGGGACGCAACACCACAAGCGTCGCATAGGGAATCCGCACATTGCGGATACGATCACGCCAAGACTCCAGACATGACACCAGCGAATTGGTCTGCGTTACAAACCCCTTCTTCGTGCTTTCACGCACGATTTGATAATCGCGATAGAGTCCCGCAATTTCATTCTTGCCCGTATCTGCGTCCCACAACCACATGCCATTAGCGCCAAAGCACCGCCGAACATCGGAAAGCGGATCCTGCGCGTTGATATCATCCGACACCCGCCTGAAAGCACCGCCCTCGTATTCATTCAACCAGGCGTTCATCGCTTCAGTGGCTCTTTCCTTGGTCAAAAGCCGCGAAAGCTTCTCTTCCGCACCCGGATCCGCCGCCACCATGCGTCCGATTTCCGTCGCGACATTGGCAAGTGACACGCCCTTCTGATTGACGGGATTGAGCAGAAGCGTAAACTGGTCAAGATAGCGTTCCACCTCTATGGACTCAGGCAACGCCTTGAAGCACCACAGCGGATACTGGAAGTCTCGAATCTTCACCGTCATCTGCTGCGCCACAATGTCAATGGACGCATTTTCACCCAATTGGAAAACCTTCTTCGCCAAGTCGGCGAAGCGTCGCTGATCTTCGGTCAGGATTTCGATGTACGTCTCATGATACCGGCCGCCCGTACCGTTAATGTTCTTGAAGACATTGAGAATGCCTTCCGTCAACTTCTCCGTCGTGAGCGGCACACTTGTGCCATCCATGCTGTACCGATAATCCGCGTTGGCGTACTCCTTGAGCAGATAGCCCGTCAGATACCCGTGCAGCGCAAGCGGCATGAAGCCGTTATCAAGCAGTAAATCGACAATGTCGCCAAACTCAACTCGGCCCTCGCCACCGGGTTTGAACGCCGATTTGAGTTTTTGATCCACCTTCGTCTTGATCTTCGAAAGCGGCAAGGTCGGCGCCATCTTCCAATATTCGGGTACATCTTTGACACCCGCGAGCAGCGACTTCTCCACATTCGCATTCATCTTGCCGCCGTTTTCCCCGGCAGGCAATTTTTCGCATCCACCCCATGCGCCGGCCGCAACTTCCTTCTTCGTCGCGGCATTGAAAAGTGTGTCGGAGACGCCCTTGGTGAAATCAACTGCATGGGGAAACTTCTCCAGTACCACCAGTTTAAGTTCCTCGCCAACTTCTCCTTGACCATGGCAAACTGTGCCGGACGGATTGCGCTTCGACCGTACGTGAAACTCACCGAAAGCAATTCGATCGCGCCAGGTCGCCAATATCTTCTCCGCCTCTTGGTTGGCGTTGTTCGCCTGCGCTAGATCCTTTTTCGCGTAATAGCTCGACCGCGCGCGGAACTCCGCCCATTTCTCGAACGACTCCTGTTCGAACTGCGTCTCGGTCGCATCAATGAAGACCATGTTCGCGCAGCGCGGATCATCCAACGCCTTGTCAATCGCATCCCGTGCGGCAATGGCATCGTCCTCACGACGTCCCACCACAATGACGGCACGCATCTTGTACTTATGCGCGTCCTTCGCGAGCAACTGTCCAATCACGAGATTGAACGAATCCGGCGTCGCAAGCTGCATCATGAATCGCTCGTCGAGCGGTTTCGAAACCCGTAGCACATCTTCGCGCGGCCAGTCCTTGATCAGTTCCTTCGTTTTCGTCTGCTCAAGAAAGACACGTTTCTGTTTTTCGATTTCATCAAGATCGCGACCTCCTGCCGCCATCGGCGCCTGATAGACCTTCCTGCCGTTGATCTCATCAACGAAGAGAATCTTATCGTTATTCACGAGCTTGCCGAGGATTGCGATTCCCGCGCCAGTTTCAAGCCCCTCGACGCCTTCAAAGGCCTGCCGCAGATTCTCCTCCGTTCCCAAAAACTCTGGAGGATTGTTGAGCTTCTTCGCGAGAGCCTGAAACATCAGCACAGTCTTCAACACTCGCTGCTCATTCAACACCAGCTTTGATTCCGCCGTGGGATAGACGTCAAGGATTGCCCGCACCTGAATGTCGAGATTAGCCTTGCCCACAGTATCAGTGCCCTTGATCTTGCCCGTACGATAAAAGTAATCCCATAACATGTCCACGCTGAGCAAGTCGCCTTCATTCGGATCATGGGTTTCAATGAACCAGCGAAACGCCATGTCACCCGCTTGATCAGAAATAAAGGTAAACATGCTTCGTGAACCTGAATCAAACAGCTTCGCGATATTCTTGAGCGTTAGCGCGGCATAAGGATGGAACGGCAGCATGCCGCGGAAAACATCCTCGGACACGTCTCTCAGCATTTTGGAAATCTTCTTGCGAGGTTCCTGCATCCTCTCATTGAGGTCATCTGCCAACTGATTCCATTCGTCACGGAATGCGTCCTTGACTTTGAGCGCATGACCAATCAATTCAAAGGCAGTACTTTCGGGCAAATCGATTTCTACTGGAGGATCAAACCGGTCCTTGATAATTTTCGCCGAGTTATCACCCTCCGGCAAGATTGAATTAGAGAAGTGCGTGACAATCACAAGGTTGAACGGTGTCGCCTGCGAAAGCTCTGCGATACCTTGCAAAGTATCAAGTCGCGTGCGGTTGTTCTTGAAGAACGCCGAAAATTCGTCCCAAACAAGGATTAGCGCTTTGAGATGGTTTGTTTCTATCGTCTCCTTGATCCATTCCGCCAAGTCTTCTTTCGAGAATCGAAGTGCAGTTACCCCCTGCTCCTTGGCCAACCTACGAATTTCCTTCAACAGCTCATCGGCCGAACCCTGTCCTTTGAGTGTTTCAAGAATCTCGTCCGCATTCTTCGCTGCAAAGCATCCCTTGTGGCAGTACGGTTCTTCCTTGATCAGCGCGTCGAAGT
>JAUNMP010000433.1 GCA_030537465.1 bacterium | reverse complement strand
CTCGCACACGCCAGCGCCACCATCACCACGATCTTCTTCATCATTTCACCTTTCTAATTTAAACCTTGAGCGTTAAATCTGAAACCTGGAACCCGGGACTTTGAACATTGAACCTGGAACTTTCAACCTTCAACCACCTTAACGGGGAAGATCTCCTTGTTCAGATCCTTGTCCATCGCCACCACCATCACCTCGCCCGCCTTCTTGGCCGTGAGCGTACCGTCGGCGGCGATCGTCGCGAGGTCGTTCATGTAGGTGACGAAGGGGTTGTAGCGGTTCTTCGGGTTCGGCGTATGGACGATGCGATCCGCATCGTAGCAGCCCCACGTGATCTCGCCGGAGAGCAGGGGCGCCGCGAGCTTCAGCGTGCCGCCGGCCGTCGCCGTGAGCGTCTTCGCGTGGAGGGCGCGGTCCTGTCCGCCGCCCACGCGCGTGAAGTAGACGAGGTCGTGCACGGGATCAAGCTGCACGGCGTCGAACGTCTGCTCCGCCACGGTGCCGCCCTGCTTGCGCGGAAGATCGCCGCACCAGGGTTTCGAGCCGAGGATGTAGTCGCCATAGGCGGCGTCGCAGGGCTCGGTCACGTGGAGAATGCCGTTCTGGAAGGTCTGGCGTTCCGCGTGGTGGTGGCCCGTGATGTCCAGGAGAATGCGTCCCTGGGCGGACGAGAAATCATACACCTTGCCACAGAGCGTCGCCTTGCCGCGGTTCTGGTAGGCCTCGAGCAGCTCGCGGAACGGCGCGTAGAGCCTGCGCTCGCCTTCGCTGCCCACACAGCCCGTGAAGGGGATGTGGTGAACGACCACCGCGCTCCAGCCGGCGGGAATCGTGGCGATCGCATGGTCCGCAAGCCAGGTCAGCTGCGTGGCCCCCATGCCGGACCGCACGGCCCAGTACGAGCGCTTCGGGTCGATGGAGTCCGTCGTATCCACGAAGACGTAGCGGATCTTCGCGTCGGCATTGTCGAAGTAGTAGTAGCACGCCGTCGAATCGTCCGTGTTGGTGACCACGCCCGCGCAGCCCTTCGACCCCATCACCACGCGCTTCGCCTCCTCGGCGGTGTAGGTATGGCCCTCGTCGGACTTCGAGTCGTGCCGGATCGTGAAGTCGTGGTTGCCCTTCGCCGTGTAGAGAAGCTGTCCGGAGGCCTCGATCGGCTCGCGCCAGAAGAGACGATAGTAGTCGGCGGCGAAGTCGACGCCCGCTTTGTCCGACTCGAACCTCGCCGCGAACGCCTCGGGCAGATCGCCGCCGCAGAAGGTCTTCTTCAGCGGCGTCATCGGCGTAAGCGCGGCAAGCGCCTTGCCGCTCTGCCGCCTGTTCGCGGTGATGTGGAGATCCGTGATGAACCAGAAGCCGTCCACCGTCTTCGCCGCGCGCGCCCGGACCTTCTCCGCGACAGCGGCGAGATGCGATGCCCAGTAGTCGCCCAGAGGTGCAGCCGCCTCATCCGCGGCCGCCGCCAGCGCACGCATCGCCGGTCCCATCGCTCCGGCGGCGGCGAACACGCCGAGGCCCGAGAGAAAGCCACGTCTGTCAATCATCATCATCTATTGATTGTCTCCTTGGAGCGAAGTATACCACAAAATGGTGCCGAGACCAGGGCAAATCGGTAATTGAACGCAGATGCCGCAGTCTAGAGGCTCTAGAAACTCTAGAACGTCTAGAACCTCTAGAGGGCGGCCTTGCCGCCGGACGAAGA
>JAUNMP010000197.1 GCA_030537465.1 bacterium | reverse complement strand
CGCCGTCAGGCGGACGGACAAGCCGTCAACGCCGAGGTTTTGCAATTACCTCTAGAAATTGAACGGCTGATGGACCACGAGTGCCGGCGCGCCTTCCCGAGCCAGCCTGACAGTGGCTTCGTAATGGCCTTTCGGATAGGGCGGACGCTTGATCTTGAGTGTCTTCGTCCAGTGTCCACCAGCCGGCAGGTCGATCCGTACCTTGCCCAGGTCGACGCTCCAGTCCTTCGGCATCTCCGTCACCTCCAGTTCCCCCTTGAGCGGCGCATTGAGAGATGCGTTCACGTCGAGCGTGAGTGAGCGGCCATTTGGAGCGACGCGCAGCGAGATGCCTGGGGCTTCGGCAGACGGGATCGTCAGCAGAATCGGCTGCTGGTCGTAGCCCGACGTCCACATCGTGATGCGTGAGCGATAGGAGGCATCGCGCATCAGCGTGACGCGACGGTCCATTGCCGGGATGTCCGTCGTATAGATCCGGATTTCCCCGGGGAACGCCGCGATCACCTCCTCGCGCCAGTCGCCGAAGAGGTCCACCACCATCATCGGACCAGGCACCTTCGCAATCTGGGTTCCTTCATGGTCCCACAGCCCCCCTTTGAACACTTCGCGCTGGAGGTCGGCGTCCCAGAAGGCGTTGCGGACGCCATTCCCGTAGCGGTACGTGCAGTTCGTATAGGACGAGAGCAACGTGCCGTTCGCCGTGTAGAACCAGCGGTTGTCGCTCTGCGGATGCGTCTTCTCCTTCGAGTTATTGCTCTGGTCGACCTCCTGGCCATAGAACTCAAGTCCAGGGTAGGCGGGTGCGACGTCGGCGCAGAGACCACTACCGTGGACGTGGTGCGTCGGCACGGGGAGCTTCCAGATTTCCTCACCCGTCACGGGATCTGCCATGAAGAGGCCACCGCCCTTGCGCTGCGGCGTCTCGTAGACGAAGGCGAGCTCCATACCCGGACGATGTGGGTCGATGTCGCCGTAGTAGTGCGCATCGGAGTGCCCGCGCCCATTGCACCACAGTACCGTGCCGTCGTGGTCAATCGTCAGCGAACCGATCAGAACCTCGTCGCAGCCATCACCATCCACGTCGCCGCAGAGACACGCATGGTCGCCCTGTCCCTTGAAGCGCCGCGGCATGAACTCGTTGTTGAAGCGCCACACCCGTTCGAGCACCCCATCTCCAGTCTGTTCCGAACCTTGAACCTTGAACTTTAAACCTATAGGCGTCGACAATCATCTTGTCGTAGGTACCGCGCTCCATGATCACGCAGGGCGTCTTGCCGTCCAGGTAGGCGACGGCGATCTGGTTGCGCGAGTTGTAGTGGTTGTACTGGTCCACCGGATCAGGCGCCGCCCGCGGAATCCACGGAATCTGGGCGCGGACCTCGCCTGTCTGGCCATCGAAAACGGTCATGTGTTCGGGCCCCGACGTCACGCGGCCATCCGGATCCCGGTAGTCTGGCGTGAGCGGCGCCGTCTTGGCGACGACCTCCGCCTTGCCATCCCCGTCGAGATCCACCACGACGAACGGCGAGTACCAGATGCCCATTTCGATGTTCCAGCCCATCTCCTTCCGCCAGAGGAACCTCCCCTTCGAATCATAGGCCTCGAGCTTGTAGGTGTCCCGTGCCCGCCTCCACACGAGGTCCCAGGGATCCGTGCCACCAGCCGGCGTCTTCACGACATAGTCGTAGGCGCCGTCACCGTCGAGGTCGCCCACCGCAACCGCCGCGACCTTGTTCGTGGCCTGAAGCGGAATGCTGACATACGGAGCCTCCGGGAAATTCGCACGCAACGCTGATGTGAAGGTCTTCCCGTCGACGGAATATTCCGCCGTCGCATCCGTGAAGTCCGGCAGGAAGAAGTCGCTCGTCTGAACAATCGGCGCGGTATTGACCTTCTCGACCTTCCCGTTCACCCTACGCCAAAGATCGAACGCCACATCCTTCGCATCCGTCTCGAGCAGACGCCAGGAGACATGGGTCCCACGCGGGGACACCGAGGCGACGACACCACGGTCCAGCTTCTCGACGGGCCGCTGCGACAGGCACCCCTTCACGCGGCGATCCGCATGCACGGCGAGCTTGTAGGCAAGCTCCAGTGTCTCGTCCTTCTTCAATGTCACGGGCGAATCGTAGACCGGAGACGCGTTGATCATGCGTTTGTCGGGCCAGAGGTAGAACTTGCCGCTCGCAGGCGCCCTCAGCTGCGTAAAGGTGAAGCCCTCGCCCGTCGCAGGATCGGAGAGGTCAATGAAGGTCATCTCCTTTGCCGTCACAGCCGCGGGGGATTCTCCTCCCGCATACCCATGCACCTGGAGCGTCTTCGCCAGAGCGGGATCCAGACGCAGCGTCGGTCCGGCATACCCCCCGCCCCACTTGCCCTTCGAGATGTCGCCATGCGGCGGTGTGCGGTCCAACGTCACATCCGCGAGCGCAGTGAACGTGTGGCGCACGGTAATCGTGTAGCCGCCGTTCGGGTCTGGCGGATCAATGGTGATGGTGCGGGCCTCCGTGAGGACGGGCTTCTGCTCGGACCGCGGACCGTAGTCGAGTTTCAGGTTGACCACGCAGTCAAGGCCATCCCGCTGAACGGACTTCTTCACGACGCGCGTCCGCCCGGCAGGCTCGGTGCCCTGGCGTTTCTCGTCCGCTGGTTCCCAGTAGTTGACTCCGTTGATGAACTTCCATGAGAACCAGTAGCCCAGATGCCAGATGTGGTCCTTCGGACGAACATCCGTCAGCGTACGACCGCCAGGAAGCGCGAGCGGATGGAAGAACGGACGCCCCTCGGGCGTATCGAGTTCAAGATTCCAGAGCGTCTTGCCATTGCGCGACATCTTCACGCCCGTCTTCGTCTGCTCGAGCTTCGACTGGCGGAAGATCGAGATTGCCTCGTCCGTGCGGCGGCACTTCGGCTCGCGGGCGATGAGTTCATCGAGAATGGCGCCCACGTTGTGGTTCGCATACTGGCGACGCTCACGCGTGACCGCAGGCACGAGGCGCCCGCCACGGCACTTGGGGTCCGACACCCACTCGTCGTCGCCCTTGTCCCCAACCATCTTGTAGAAACCACGCTCAAGCTCGAAGAAGCGTTCGGGACCGTAGACTGCCGCAAGAACCGTGGCCTCGTCCCAGGCCGTGTGCCCCCCCTCCTCCTTGTCCCAGCACTTGCCCGCGCGCACAGTCTCGCGGCTCGGCAGACACCTCTGGAAGATGTCCTTCACGGGATTGCGGTAGGCGTATGCCGTCTCCGCGACGGTACGGCCCGCATAGATGTTGCGACCAAGGTCGAAGTCACTGAAGTAGATCGGCGTGGGCCACTGTTCGAGAGCGATCTTTGAGGACGCGGCGTCATGCATCGAGTTGTACTCACGCCCCTTCGGTCCCTTGCACGCCATCACATACCAGGCTTTGACTTTCTTCGCGACCAGGGCGCGTCCATCAAGGGGCGAGTACTGATCGCCCTTCGTCTCCAGGAGGCGCCGCATATTCGTGAGAAAGCCCACGGAGCAGAAGTTCACGCTCTTGTCGGGCGCGGCGGCGAGCGCCTTGCGGTAGACCTCGTTCGCGTCGGGGGCGTCATTGGAGTTCGGATGCTTCACCCACTCGGCATAATCCTTCGCGAGGCGCACGTATTTGGCGTGCCCCGGACGGTTCGGGTGCAGCGCGACGTTCGGCACACCAACCACGCCCAGTTCCTTGGCGCAGCCGACAGGAATCTCAGGGCGGCCGTAGAAGGCGTTGAGGATCTCCACGGCGGCGACGGACTGGTTGTCGCGCGTACAGGTGGCGATGGCGAGAATCTCGCACTTCCCCTCGTCCGCGAGCGCATGGAGGCAAGCCATCGCCCCAACATCGTCATAGTCCTCCACCATATCGGTGTCGAAGATGATCCGGGGCCCTGCAGCGAATCCCGCGAACGCCACGCAGGCGAGAAGCGAAAAGAGAATTGTTTTCATGGGGCTTTAGTATAGCACATCACGGCTTGACGTCGATGGTGCCGAGAGGGACCTTGTCCTTCACCTTCTCAAGGCGAAGCGAGAGTGTCTGGCGCGTCTCGTTCGGACGCCCCCAGTTCGTGAACACCGTCGCCGTCACGGTCGCCGGACCGAGCAGCGTCTGCTGGCGGCTGCCGAAGTAGTTGACGAGGATCTTGTACTCGCCCGCCGCGCCCGTCTTCTTCAGGTACTCCTCGGGGCCGTAGCCCGTCGTGACGTCGTGGGAGACATAGCCGCCGGACAGGGTGCGGCGATGACTGTAGAACGCCTCTTCGCCATCGGGCTCGAGCACATGCAAATCGACATCCGTATTGTCCACATCCCACTCCATCGCGATGCGCAGATCCGTGTCGAGATTGCGTCGATACTCCTTCTCGATGTCGGGCACGTTCGGTTTGCGACCATCCTTCCAGTCCTGACGTTCGCTCCAGGCGATGAGCGCGTTGAGCTCCTCGATCGCCACCACGGCGGTCCAAATGCCACTGTCGACCGTCCACGCCGTGAACGCGGTCTTGTGGTAGTATTTCATCGCCTCCTCGATGTCCGCCGCATCCAGATTCTTCCGCCCGCGCTCCTCCAGCACGATCGCGAGATCGCGGAACGAGAACGGCTGTTCGGCACGGAGCTTCGCCACCTTCCGAAGGACCGGCAGGGCGGCATCGAACTCGCCCGCCTCCTTCAGGCGCCACGCACAGGTGCGGAGAAGGCCAGGATCCTCCAGCCTCAGCTCGGCGAGATTGGAGATGATCCGCACGGCGATCGCGTTCTCCTTCAGCGAGAAGAAGAACCCTGCGCAGTCGAGATAGAACGCCGGCGAAGACGAGTAGATTTTCCGCTGGGCGAGATACTCGGCATAGAGAAATTCGCCGTTGGCGCCCAATGCCGCCTTCGCGTCCTTCAGCGCCCGCAGATAGGGTGTATCGGGGCTCCAGGCCTGCACCTTCACGGACGCCGCGACGGAACGCTTTGCGTCCCCCAGGTCACTCCGGGAAGCCGCGGGCGCGGCCGCCTCGACCCTCGCAGGTGCCGACATGGGTTCGGCGACATCGGCCGCCACGGCATCTTCTTCTGCCACCTCCACCGCGCGGGACGGCCGCCGAAGTGCACCACGTGGCGTGGCGCCATTTCCGAAAGCCCGTTCAAACAACCCGCTCTTCGGCGTCTTGGGCTTTGGGGGAATCGGATTCTCCCACCACTGAACACGCTCGTTCCATTCCTTCTTCAGACGACTGAAGTAGTCCTTCGCACGCGATTCCTCCCGTTCCGTGCGCTGGGACTCGCTTGGACGCTGTCGCGTCCATTCATCGTGGAGCTTCTGTGCTGTCATCGGCGGTTCGATGTCGTATTCCAACCACTGGTCAAGACGCTCGAAGACGATCAGACTCGTCACCGGACTCGTCAGTCCATACCTCCGGCCAAGCGCCAGCAGCTCCTCCGCGTGGTCGTCCGCGCGGGCGGACAACTCCTCCACGCGGCTCGCCGCCCAGGCCGTCGCGAGCGTCTTCCCCTCACGTGCGTCGGCACGTCTGATCTGAATCGGCGCGGAACGGCGTCCGTACCCGTAGTTGAGACGAATCTCGGCGGACTCGCCTTCAAGTCGCCCCAGCACCGTCACGCGTCCACGCGCCAACTGTCCGATTCCCTGGATGTTGGCGATGCCCTTCCCCTCCGCACCAACCAGTGTCGCCGGCGAATCGGCGATCTCGGCAAGTGCCTGCTCCGGTGTCCGTACGGAGAGGTCGATCACGCGTCCCGCACAGAGACGGCGCAAGGACGCGCAGTCCTTCATTGCGCCGGAGACAAGGGCGATCGGCTTGTTCGCGCCGAAGTCGACGTCGCCGTCCGAAAGGACGTCCATGCCGTCCGTGAAGAGCAGCGTGCGGTTCTCGCACGGCGGACCTTCCCGCAGAGCCTTCGCGAGTGCCCCGAAGTCCGTACCGCCGTCGTAGCCGCAACGGCGAAGATGCGTCAGAAGCTCGCCGCGCGTCGCGCAGATCACCGGCTTTTCGGCGCGACAGCTGAAGAGGATCAGTTCGTAGCAGGCGTTCTCGGGCAATTTCTCGACCACCGCCAGAGCCGCCGCCGCGGCTTGTCCGTCGCGGCTGCCCGAGCAGTCCCAGAGAATCCGCCATGTCAAAGGCAGCGAGGTTCTCGCCAGATTGAGGTCGGGAGCCTTCTCGTTCACCGCGAACCAGCATTCGGCGCCGCGCGTCTCCACCGAGACGAGGCGCTCGGGCAGGGCGGGCAGCGCCACCGTCACGTCCGCCTCCGGCGTCACGTCCGTCTCGCGCGTCTCCGTGCGCCACACGGCCTCGGCCTCGGCGAAGCGGTTGTCGCCCAAACCTCCCAGCACTGGCTTCGGCATGCCGCCGCCCATCGGCACCGAGATGGACACCTTCCGCTCCTTGAGCTTCGTGCGCGGCATCGTGAGGACAAGCGCCACATCGCCATTCGGCGCGGACGCGAGCGGCGCCACGTAGACGAGACGCACGCGGCGCGCCCCATGCGCGGGAATCGGATAGATCCGCGTGCGGTACGCATTGCCCTTCAGATGTTCGACGAGGCCAGGGTCCACGCCCCTCTTCACCTCCGCCTCGAAGGCGACGCGGGCCTTCTCCTTCGGCACCACCACGCCATCCGTCATCACGCCGTCGATGTCGAGCGCATAACCGCAGACGCTCGCGCCGTCAGGCAGCGGGAACTCCAACGAACCTTCCAGAACGCGTCCATTGGGATTGCCGACCGCGAATTCCGTGCTCACCGTGGCGAAGGCCCCGCTCACGCGGGCATCGACCGTCCAGGCATCCACCGTCATCGGCTTTTCGTCCGCGCGGAGGTTCACGGGGCGAATGATCGGCGGAATCGGCTGGATTATGGGTTCGTCTACGGGCACACGATCCTGGCCCCAACCCGCAAAAGTCGCGGCAACCGCAAAAACAAGACTGAATCTCTTCATTTCGCCCTTTCCTTCTCACATGCCAAAAATGCGATACTGCCCTGTATAGGAAGTACAGAGCAGTGTTTCCCACACCTTTAATCGCAGAAATCCGAAAAATCTTACGCGCCGGCGTTCGCCTTCTTCAAGAGAGCCTTCAGCTCCTCATGCCACTCGTCTTTGTCGACTTCCTCCGGCGTGAGATAGAGCAGACGCTCCTTGATGTTCTGCGGCAGCGGCCTCGGGAATGGGATGACCTCCGGCGGACGGAAGTCCGGACCCCTGAAGTAGATCGGCGACGCGGCCGCGCGCGGACTGCGGCTTCCCGCGTTCTTGAGCATCGCCACGTACCAGGCATTCTCCTTCTCGACCACGTCGCGCGTGAGGACGAAGTGTCCGTTGGTCGGCGCGGTGAAGGTCTCCTCCGCGAAGGTCTCGCCGTTGCGGACGACGCGAATGGTGAACTTCCTTCCGGGATCGGCGAAGACGTCGACTGTCATCTTGTGCGAAGCGTCGCCGGGCAGCAGCTTGTCGCCGCTCGTCTTGCCGTCGATCTCGAGAATCACCCCCGCGCCGTTGTACGACACCATCGTGCGGCCCTCGTTGAAGGCCTTCACGATGGACGCGTTGTCCACCTTGTCGAGCTTCGCATAGGTCGCATGGCTGGAGCCCGGGGAGCGCCCCACGTCGAACGCCGCGTCGCTCGAACCCGAGCACGCGAGCGTGTAGCCGCGGTTGAGCAGCTTGTACCAGAATTTCTCGGCGCGCTCCTCCGGGAAGTAGAAGAAGTCGACGACGGGAACCATGTCGGGACGGCAGAGGAGCCAGAGCATCAGTTCGTTGTTGATCATGCCGTAGGTCTTGCGTCCGGTCCTCTTGTCGGTGCGCACGACGTCGCCGTAGATCGGGTGCACCGGCACGGCGAGTCCGCCGCGGGCGTAGATCGTCTTCTCGGCGAGCTCGAGATTCGTCACGCGGTCCTCGCGATAACCGGGGCCGTAATCCTTCGTCGTGAGCGGCCCCACGCCAACATCGCCGAAGTGCCCGTAGATGTTCTTCGGGAATTCGTTGTTGATACGCAGAAAAAGCTTGTCGTCCGAGAGGAATTCGCAGAGCTTCCCGTGGTCGAGCGGATATTCGTCGTTCGCGTGCGCCTGGGAGAGCCAGATCCAGTCGTAGCGCTCGGCGCGGCAGATGAAGTTCATCTGCTGGATGTTCGCGCGGTAGAAGTTTTCGCCGTGCACGACGTGCGCGTGGAAGTCGCCCTTGTACCAACCGCGCTGGCGCAGTTCGGGGAAGTCGAGGGACTCGACGATCTTCACCTCGCCGGTCGCGGTGAAGCAGTACTCGCCCGCCGTCCAGAAGAACGGGTTCTTCGCGTGCCACACGCCCTTGGGGGCGGGATAGCTGCCCACGGCCGTGCCGGCGAAGTCGAAGCCGCGCACGGGCTGTCCGGAATCAGTGATGGTCAGCTGGGCGGGATGGCCGAGATTGCCGTGCACCACGCGCCGCTTCGGATCGGGGAAGGCCCAGAGCGGCAGGTTGACGGGACACATCGTCGGCACGACGAGCCACGGCCGCACGGCCTCGGAGTGTCCATCCTTCATCGCCTTCAGGCAGTAGACGCCCTGGGCGGGGAGGACGATTTCGTAGTTGCCGCGGCTGTCGGCCTGGACAATTTCGCCGCTGTTCGCCACTACCCAGGCTCCGGGCTCGGTACGGCCCTTCACATGGCAGTGATGGAAGTCGGCGAGGTCGCTCCGCGGCGCCACTTCGTGCGCAGGATGCGCAAGGGCGGCGAGGGGAACCAGAAAAAGACCAATCAAACGCTTCATCGTTTCCCTCCTATGGGAAAGAATCAATCTACTCGGCGAAACCGAGCACGTTCCGCATGTCGTACTTGCCGGGCTTGCGTCCGACAGCCCACAGCGCGGCGCGCAGCGCACCGGCGGCGAAGGCCTCGCGGCTCTGCGCCTTGTGCGTGATCTCCACGCGCTCGAGGTCACCCGCGAACATCACCGTGTGGTC
>JAUNMP010000196.1 GCA_030537465.1 bacterium | reverse complement strand
CCTTCTCGAACTTCTCGCGATAGGCCCACTGCCAGGAATACTCGAAGTGCGCCTCGTCCGGCGGCTCGTAGTTGGCCGTGTCGAGATAGGAGACGCCCGCCTCGAGACACGCGTCCATGATCGCGAGATCCTGATACGGCAGCGCGATGTTCATCACGAGATCGGGCTGATAGCTCTTGATGAGCGCCACGAGACGCGGCACGTCCATCGCGTCGATCTGCGCCGTCGTGATCTTCGTGGAGACGCCCTTCTCGGCGAACCAGGGACGGGACTCGATGTCCTTCTTGATCGCGACGCAGCGCGACTCGGTGCGCGAGGCAATCAACAGCTCGCCGAACACCTCGGGATTGCGGCACATCTTCGCCGCCGCGACACCTGCGACACCACCTGCTCCAATGAGCATGACCTTCTTAGCCATGACAGCCACTCCTTTCCTCGGGGGATTGGATTGTTGAACACAGCCCGAATTCCATACTCCCCGATGGAGCAGTTCAAGGGCGGGAAAAGTATAGCAAAAACCGAAGGCGCAGAGGGGAACTTTTCAGGAGAATCAACGGACGAGAATCATCATGTTGACGGGATTCATCGTCACCGTGCAGGGCGACGACATCACCTTTTCAGTTTGCCCGTAGACGTTGAATGTCGCCTCGCAGGTGTAGCCCGCGTCCGGCGCCTTGCGCACCCACGGGATGTCGAGCGTCGCGCACGTCGCGTTCTCGATCGCCACGCCGTCCTTGTACCACTGATAGGCCGTTGCGCCATAGGCCGTGGCATCAAGTGTCTTCGTCTTGTTGCACGGCACCTTCAGTTCCTCCGGCAGATCGGCCACGAAGACCGCATCGCCATAGCC
Source organism: bacterium (assembly GCA_030537465.1). GTDB lineage: Bacteria > Verrucomicrobiota > Kiritimatiellia > RFP12 > UBA1067 > RUG572. The sequence goes on along the minus strand of JAUNMP010000196.1, from coordinate 8,189 downwards.
CTTGCCGCCAAGCTTGAGCTCCGCGCCGTCCGCGAACGTGACGACGGGCGCATAGGTCTTGTCGACACGATCATAGAGCGTCGCCTCGCTACCATTCATCGCGGGGACGAATTCATGGACGAGCGCGTCGTTCTCGTAGACCTTGATGCCGTAGATGCGCGCAGCCGCCCGCATCGTATCGCTCTTCGTCGCCGCGACATCCTTGAACGTGCCGAAGACACCCATCGGCACCTGATTGACCGTCTCATCCGTCCAGGTGATCGACGAGAAGGTCTGCTCAACGGACTTATCGAGCGTCGTATACGTGAGCTTCTTGTTCTTGAAGTCCATCACAACCGTATGACGATTGAGATCGGCCGACGGCCAACCGTCGCGCTGCGTCGCACCGTCGTGATTGAAGATGATTCGCGTCTTGTAGTTTTCCCTCCACGGCGCAAAACGGAGCAGACCCTGCGAAGCAGTCTCCGGTGTCCACATGCCGCAAAGCACCTTGGAGCCGGTTGCCGTGTACGCGAAGTCGACCTCGATGCGCGAATTGCCCCTCGCCTTGTAGCCCGTATTCACCGTGCGCGAACCGTCACCCTCAAGATAGAGCGTACCGTCATTCGGCGCAAGCTCGGGCGTCGTCGCCCCGCACTCGATCGGCGGCGTCGCCGGAGAGGCGATCGTCCAGCCGAGGATTTCGCCCGACACCTCGTCCTTGAGCGCCGTGAGTCCCGACAACCTAACCGGCTTGTAGTCGCGCACGAGGACGCCGTCCTCGTAGATCTTGAAGCCGTAGAGACGGCCCTTCGCGACATTGCCCGTGCCGTTGCCGTTCGCAAAGAGCTTGAGCGTCGTGCTGGACTTGTTCCCAACCAATGCCCACGACGCGATCGTACCCTCGTAGTCCGTCAGCCCCGACGTCTCGACCTTGATCTTCATATTCTGGCGATCCATCGTCAGCAGACGACGGACACGCGGCGCATAGGGGACAGCCGTCGACTGGAACAGCTGCCCGCCATACGACCAGGCCCAATCGCCCTGACCAGTGCCGCCGTTGCCGTACCAGCGGATGAACATCTTCTTGTTGGCGTTCGTCGCCGAGACGCTGTCGCCCGCTTCGCACGGGAACTGCTGCGCGTTCTGCTGGACGAGCGGCATGTAGTCGCAGATGATCGACGTCTTGGAGGTCGCATAGTAGCCCGTGTCAATCGAGCGGTTGCCGTAAGGCGATTCGATGTACGGATCGTCCTCCTCGCGGTCGATCTCGCCGCCGCACGTGAGTCCCGCGCCCGTATGGAAGGCACCTGTCACCTCATCCTTGAAGCCGGGCGTGTCGCCCTTGAGGAACGGCTTGAAGTCGTGCTTGAGCACCATCTCCTCGCCTTCCTTCTCCCAGATCTTGCAGCCGTAGATGCGGCAGCCCTTCGCAACCTGACGCGACTTGCCCGTGGCGCTTTCGCCCGAAGCGAAGAGCAGGAAGTTGCGGCCCGCAGTCTTCGTGATCGACACCTCCGTGGTCGCCTTCGTCTCAAGATTGCCCTCGAGGTCGTAGATCGCGCGCTCGGCCGTCGTGTGGTCGAGAACGAGCTTGTGCCGCGCCCGGTTCCACGCACGCTGCACGTCGACGGCCGGCTGCACCCAGTTGCCGTCCTTGATACACGGGAAGAGATTGCCGCTGCCGTTCACGTACAGGAACGAGGTGAGCGTGTTGTCGTTGTACTGACCGGCGACAATCGTACCGTTGCACTCGCGCGTCAGCTGGTAGTCGACTTCGACGCGCGTCTTCGGATTCGCAAAATAGTAGGTGTTGACCGCCGAATAGAACGTACCGTCGTTCTCGATGTAGGCGGGGCCCTTGAGATCGTCCTCCTCAGCAACATTACCGGCCGTGAACGCCGTTGTATTGCCGACATCCGCCGCGTAGAAGCCGCCGTGGACGCGTTCGTTAAAGCCCGCCTGCCCATTCGCGATCGCGGGGACGAAGTCACGGATCAGCTCGTCATTGATCCAGAACTTCGCGCGATAGATGCGCATCTTGCCGCGGTTGTTGAACGTCGAACCATCCTGATTGCCCGTGCCGCCGAAGAGCGAGATCGGCGAGAGCGAGTTCTTCGTGAACGCAACGGCCGCCGTCTCCTGATTGAGGACGCCGCACGTCCAAAGCTGGCACTTCTTGGCAACCGAGTCGAGAACGAGCGTGTGGCGCATCAGGTCCGCCTTGATGTCTTTGGTGTTCGGGCTGTTCCAGGTGTTGCCTGCCGTAAGGGCGATATTGCTGCTGCCGTTGATGTAGGCCGCAAGACGCGGATAGTTGGCATCGTTGTCAACCGCGACGATGCGCGCCTGCAGAGGCAGGACATCCGTCAGCTGATAGTCGACCTCGACCTTGAGACCGGGCTGGGCGTAAACGCCCGTGTTGATGCCGCTCGTACCGTCCGACTCGAGATAGGGATCGCCGGGCACCTCGTAGACATCGCCGCCGGCCTTGAAGTCCGCGCCCGTGTTGCCTTTGCGGATCTGGCTGCCGAGGAACTTCTCGTTGACCGTATCCCAGACGCCCACGACGCCGTCCTTCTTCGCGGGGATGTAGTTGCGGACGAGTTCGCCGTCTTCATAGACCTTCATGCCGTAGAGACGCATGAACGCCCAGGCGTCGCAAATCGAGCCGTCGACACTGATCGATTCGCCGAAAATCACCATCGGGTGGCGGGCCGTCGCATCGTGCGCGGCAGTGAGGGACACCGAGTTCTTCTGAACGCCGTCCGTCGAGAAGGTGCAGACGTTGCCGGGGCCGTCATAGACGATCGTGTGACGCACCTGGTCGCACGGCGCGAGATAGACGCCGTTGAAGGTGTTGCCGTAACCGACCTTGAAGTTGCGGGCCGTATCGCCGAAGTAGATGACTGCGCAGTTGCCACACGCGGAATCGACGGCTCCCGAGCTGTCCGTATGATTGGACTGACCGAAGAGGCGCATCTGATAAGTCGGCGCCGTCCCAAGTACGGTCATCTGGAAGTCGATCTCGATCTTCGTCTTGCCGTTGATGAAGTAGTCGGTGACAATCAGGTTGTTGTTCACCGACTGGATGTACGGATCCGCCGCCCAAACCGACGCGGACAAGAGCGCCGTTCCAACAGCAATCAACCAGCTTCCGAATGTCTTCATTCTCAATTCTTCCTTCTTCGTCTCAAGGAGATTTGCACAATCCACCTCTTGAACAATTTCACCAACTTTTCCCGACATTTGCGATTCTAGCAAAAAGAACCCTGCCCATCAATATCATTATTGGACACGAGAAATTGCATTATTCTGCATCGTCGGGTTGTGATATACTTCCTGCATGAAGCCGAAAGCCGTCCTCGTCATGCTTGATCCGCTCAGTCTGCCCCGACTGGAAGCGATTGCCGCGTATGCGCGCGAACATCATTGGGCGCTGATCCTCGAAGACCGTCTGCCGCCCGACCTGGATCTCGGTCGACTGGATGGCGCGATTACATCACTGCGTACGAGGAAAGACCAGATTGCCCGCGTCCGACAGCTTCTGGCAACCGGGAAGCCGGTCGTCGACCTCACCGTCGCCTGCCGTGAATTCGACCTGCCGCGCGTGGTGTCGGACCATCGGGCTCTGGGCGAGGTCGCCGCGCGGCATTTTCTTGAACACGGCTTCGCGCATTTCGCCTGGTATTCCTCGGGCTGGTCTGCCGTCCACGAGCTCCGATATGCGGGCTTTTCGGAGACCCTCGGCCGCCCTATCCCGAAGATCTGCCTGGGCGCGCCCCTCCCCCTGCCCTGTTGCGTCCTCTGCTTCAGCGAATCGGACGCCGCCCGACTGATCGAGGACTGCCGATCGCGCAACCTCGACGTTCCCGGCGACGTCGCCGTGCTCGGCATTGGAAACGACCCCTTCCTCTGCGAAGGCGGCGAGACGTCCATCTCCTCCGTCGACCAGGATCTGGGCGGTGCCGCACGTGAGGCGTGTGCGCTTTTGGACCGGATGATGGCCGGCGAACCGATGCCGCGCGACATCCAGCTCATCCCCCCACGCGGCGTGATCGCACGAAAATCAACCGATACGCTGGCGCATGCCGATCCAATGGTGCGGGCGATTCTCGTCTACATCCACAAGAATCTCAACCGCACCTTTGGTGCCGCCGAAATCGCGGCAGAACTCAACCTGTCACGCTCGACCAGCGACCACCGTTTCACCGCAGCAGTCGGACATTCCATTGGACGGGAAATCCTCAACCAGCGTCTGCAACGTGCCAAACGACTGCTGCAGGATCCGTCCGTCGCGCTCAAGGACATCTCCGCCGCCTGCGGCTTCTGCAATCCAAGCTTCTTCACCAACGTCTTCAAGCGTGAAACGGGCCTCCGTCCCAAGGACTGGCGAAAGCAACAACGCTCCACTCCCTCCAGCGAGAAGTCTGGTGCATGACCGTCAACGCAGACGGAAGGTGCGTTCCGGCGTCGTTTCGGCAAGCGCGAAATAGTCGGCGGTGACGCCAGAATCGAACACGTTCAAGCGGACGTGGCCAACTGCATCTGCCGTGAAATACCGGCGCATGCCCGCAACATAGTCGGCATACATCGTCGAGATGTCGGCATTGGGCGCCTTCAAGTCTTTCTTCGAGACGCGGCAGCGGCCAAAATCCTCGGCGCGGTCGCCCGCCACCTTGGGGATGCCGGGATTATAGGAGCCATCGACATTCCGTGTGACGGAATTCACCACGAGCTCGGTGATGCGTCCGCCATCCCCCTCCCAGTCGCGAAGCTCCAAGCGGTGGGAATGCCCCGAGAGGACAATCGCCTGGCGTTCCGCCAGCAACCGGCGAATCCGCAGACGCGCGGCCGTCCACATGGGCAGAACATCCGCCAGAGCCTTCCCCGTCAGACGCCCGCCGTTCTCGGAATACTGCGGATAGCCGGCGAAGAACCAGCACCGCGAATTGCGGTTGCCGTTCGTCAGCACGGCGCCATGCGTGCAGAAAAAAGTGTAGCGTGCCGCCGAGTTCTCCAGCAGCAACCGCTCGATCTCCACGAAGTCCGGGCGGTTGAAATCGGCCACGATCCAGACGTCGGGTCCCCGACGGAAAGCGAAATTGAGGCTCTCGACCTTCTGGCCGAGCTCCTTCGTGTGCCAGGCAGAGGAGATCTTCCGATAGTTCTCGTATTCGCCTTGACGGTGACGTCCCGCACGGACGTCGTGGTTGCCGGCCACGGTGACGAACGGCAGATCTTCACCCAATGTCCGTTTCACCAGGGCGAACATTTCACGGAACATCCGGGCATGGGCCTCGGAGGATTCGCAGTCGCCTTCGACCAGATCGCCGAGCTGGACGGCGAACGCCGTCTCGGGCGTCCGACAGCGCGCGGAAGCCTGGAGGATTCCCAGACTACGACCGTCCCGGCCCCACATGGACGAGAAACTCTCGAATTCGCGCCGATATTGCCTGAACATTCCGTCCTTCTCATGGGCGATGCGGAAGGCGGAATGGAACGTGTCGATCGGTGGCTGATCGTAGTGCAGATCGCCCAGCACCGAGACGGAGTAGTCCATATTCCCCGGGACAAGGCACCGACAACCAGCCAGTCCACAACCAAGCCCCCAAAACGAAGCACTTCTCACAAACTCACGGCGATTCAGCATGTCTTCTCCTTTTTCGCGAACAGAGCACCTTCCTCGGTGAGAAGGCGGCGCTTGCGGACGAGTTCGGGACCGTCGCGATGCCCATTGAATCCGCACAGCGTGCCATCGGCGGCGATGACGCGATGACACGGAACTTCCGGCGCGAAGGGATTATGCCGCAAGGCCTGTCCGACCGCCTGGGCCGAGCGGCAGCCAATGCGACGTGCAAGCTCGCCATAGGTGATCGTCTCCCCTCTCGGCACATCAAGGAGAGCCAGATAGACCTTCTTGCGGAACGGCGAGATGTCCGCCTGCATCACACGCGCGCGGATGCTCTGTCCCGAATCGGACATCACCGAAGCGACAGGAGTTCCTCGCGCAGGAACTTGCAGGCGAGCGCCGTGGAACGGCCGGACGGATCAAGGCCAGGATTGAGTTCGACGTTGTCGATTCCGACAATGTTCAGATTCTGGCAGATCAGCCGCATGTCGTTCACCAGCTGATTGTAGTGGAAGCCACCTGCCTCCTGGGTACCCGTTCCCGGAAATTCCGAAGGATCAAGCACATCCATGTCAATCGTCAGATAGACGGGCGTCTTGGATCCGATCTTCTCCACAACGCCCCGCAGGGTCTGATCCGAGAAGAGCTCGGTCTTCACATGTCCATCCAACATGAACTGACGTTCCTCGCGCGTGCCGGAGCGGATGCCAAACTGGAAGATGCGTCCGTCACCGAGAAGATCGTGGCAGCGACGCAGCACGCAGGCATGCGACAGCGGATTGCCAAGATAGTCCTCGCGTAGATCGGCATGGGCGTCGAAGTGGATGATGTGCAGGTCGGGATGCTTCTTCGCCACGGCGCGGACGGAGCCGAGCGTGACGAGATGTTCGCCACCGAGCAGGAACGGACGCTTCCCGTCCGCCAGAATCTCGGCCGCGCGTTCCTCGATCATCGCGAGAGTCTGCTCCTGATTGCCGAACGGAAGCTCGAGATCGCCCGAGTCGAACACGGCCGTATCATCGACGATGTCGCGATTGCAGAGCATCGAATAGGTTTCGATGCCGAAGCTCTCCATCCGCATCGCATTCGGTCCGAAGCGCGTACCCGGACGGAACGAGGTTGTGGAATCGTACGGCGCGCCGAAGAGGACGATATTCGCGTCCTCATACGGTCTGTCGCACCCGATGAATTGATTTGTCTGCGCCTTCATTCCTAGACCTCAATTGGTCCGCTTGATGCGGTCCCAGGCCTTCGCGTACATTTCGGGTGCGCCGGGAATGCTCTCGAGGCCGAGGATGACCTGTCCGAACGCCATGATCTCAGGCTTGGCGACGACGGCCTCGCGGAACTTGGGGTCCAGCTTGTCGATCGCGGGCTGGCACGGCAGCATACCCAGCACATACTGCATGTTAGCGACACCCATCTCGGGATTGCCGTAGAGGAATTCGATCAGCTTGTAGGCGAGGTCGGCGTTCTTCGCGCCCTTGGCGACGACCATCTCCTCGCACGACTCGGTGAAGCCCTCCTTGGGATAGGCATAGGCGAGATCGGAACGCGCGTCCGAGCCGTCCTCCGACTCCCCGAGGATCACCTGACGGGCGACCTGGCCGAAGCCCTGTCCAATCCAGCTGGAACCGTCCGCCACCTCGACCTTGTAGGACTCGCTGTCGAACTTGCGGACATTCCCCTTCCACTTCAGGACCTGTTCGACGGCGGCATCGATCTCCTCCTGCTTCGTGGAGTTGATTGAATAGCCGAGGGACATCAGTCCGGCGCCGATCACCTCCCGCATGTCGTCGAGCATGGTGATCTTGCCCTTGAACGCGGGATTCGCAAGCACGGCCCAGGTGTTCATCTCCACGCCGGCGGGGATCTTCTTCGGATCGTAGAAGAGGATCGTCGGAGAGGAGGAGTACGGCGCCGCGTACTCAAGCTCCGGGTCCTCCGGCAGCATCTTCGCATAGGGCTTGTAGAAGTTCTTCCGCAGGCTCGGGCACTGCGCGTGGTCGAGCTTCTCGATCATGCCCTCCTTCGCCATCAGTTTCACCATGTAGCTCGAGGGGAACATCATGTCGTAGCCCGCGGCGCCGGCCTTGAGCTTCGCGTACATCGCCTCGTTCGTGTCGAAGGTGTCGATCACGACGCGACAGTCGTTGGCCTTCTCGAAGGCGGCTACGACTTCGGGCGAGATGTAGTCCGCCCACGTGTAGATGTGGAGCTCGCGCTTCGCCTTGCAGCCGGCCATGAACAGAACCGCGGCCGCCGCCGCCAGAATCGTCAGCTTCTTCATTATTTGTAGTTCTCCTCTTCCTTCAGAATGTCAAGCACGTAGGTGGGCAGCGCGAAAGCGCCGCGATGGAGCGCGGTGTTGTAGTACTTCGCGGTGATGCGGAGCTTGTTCCAGCGCGCCTCGTCCAGGTTGCCGATCGGGTGGTACTTCTTGGACGCGAAGCCGAAGAGCCAGTGCCCGGAGGGATAGCTCGGAATATGGGCCTGGTAGACGGTCGAGACGGGGAACTCCTGCGCGATGTGGCGATGGGCGTCACGCACCGACTTCTGGTGGGCCGCGTAGAACGGG
>JAUNMP010000195.1 GCA_030537465.1 bacterium | reverse complement strand
CGTTGCCCTGCAGCTCGTGCCAGCTCTCGAGCAGGTTGCGCATGTCGCGCACGAAGGACGTGCCCTTGGCGCCGACGCCGGCGGTGCGAACGATGAGACCGACTTCCTCGGGAAGGAGGAGCTTGTCGAGGATCTTCTTCAGGCGCTTGCGCTCCTCGGCATCGCCGATCTTGCGGCTCACGCCGCGGGTCTTGGTGCCGGGCATCATCACAAGATAGCGTCCGGGGATGGAGAGGTTCGTGGTGACGCGGGGACCCTTCGTGGAAATCGGACCCTTGGTGACCTGGACGATGATCTCCGAGCCGGGCTTGAACTTTTCGTGGATTTCCTCGGTGGTGAGACGGGGGGCCTTGCCGCGGCGACGGCCGCCGTTCTTGCCGTTCTTTCCGCCGTTCTTCTGCCCGTCGTCATCGTCGCCATCGTCGATTTCATCGAGGAAGGCGTCCACGTCGGGCTGCATGTCCCAGTAGTGCAGGAAGGCGTTCTTCTTGAGGCCGATGTCGACGAAAGCGGCCTGCAGGTCGTCCTGCAGGTTCTGGATGCGTCCCTTGAAGACGCAGCCCACCAGGCGCTCGTCCTCGGAGTGTTCGACCATGTACTCCTCGAGGCGCCCGTTCTCGAGTACGGCGACCCGCGTTTCGAGCTTTTCGACGTTCACGATGATTTCGCGCTTGAGCTTGTTTCTTCTCAGCCAGTTCCTGACTGTATTCACAACTGTTTCGATGACCGACATGATTGTCTCCTTCTGTGAGGTTGAAAGGTTGGATATTTAATTGTTTAAGGTTTAAGGTTGAATGGATTTATGATTGAACACTGAAGATTGAACACTAGTCCTCCTCCTGGTGCACAGCTACGCTCTGCACGATTCCCAACATCGCCAGGAGGACGACGAGGAAAGTGCGGCCCGCGCTGATGAACGGCAGTGGCAGGCCCGTAATGGGCATGAGGCCGATCGACATCGCGACGTTGATGTACAGGTGGCAGAAGACAAGGGTTGTTGCGCCGATGACGAAGAGTCGTCCCCGGTCGTCTCTGGACATGAAGGCGATCCGAATGCCTGCGAGCAGGATGCCGAGGAAGAGCGCGAGCATGGTCAGCGCGCCCATGAAGCCTGATTCCTCCGCGAGGACGGCGAAGATGAAGTCGTTCATCGAGACCGAGGGAGGCAGATAGCCCAGGGACTTCTGTTCGCCCTTCTTTAGACCTTTGCCCCACATGGAGCCGGAACCGATGGAGATCTGTGCCTGGCGCAGATTGTATCCCGTGTTGGTGATGTCGCGGTCGGGGAAGAGGAAGACGCGCAGACGCTTGAGCTGGTGTTCGCGCAGTGGCACGTAGGAATAGATGCGCGCACGTTGGTCGGCATCGGGTTTGCCCTCGGCCACATAGACGGTGCCGAGCACGGCCCCCATGGCAAAGCTTCCCACAAGCAGAATCGTGACAAGCCCCTTGGTCCAGACTCGGGCGGCGAGTAGCATTGCGAGCACAGCTGGCACAAGGACCAGCGCGGTGCCGAGGTCTGGTTCTGCAAGGATGAGCAGGGCCGGGGCGCCGAGCACCAAGAGCCCTGCCATGAACCAGCGGAAAGACTCACGGCCCATGCGTCCAAAGAGATGCGCGACGAAGAGCAGCACGGCAAGCTTCGAGACTTCGCTGGGTTGGAAGAACCAAAGCCAGCGTCGTCCGCCGTAGACCTTTGCGCCGAAGACGAGCACGGCGACGAGGAGGACGAGCGAGATTGCATAGATGGGCGTGGCCAGCCAGCTGAGCAGTTTGCGGTAGTCCAACAGGGCGCAGGCGAAATAGATCGCAAGGCCGAAGACGGCCGTGTAGGCGTGCGTGACCCAGATCGTCTGGAGTGAGGCTGACTGACGGGCGCTGCCAGAACTCCAGATGAAGACCGTGCCCATGACTATCAATGCCAGCACACAGGCCGTCATCAACCAGTCCATGCGTTTGAATTTGGAAAGAAGGGCGTTGAACATACGTCAGTCCCTCCCTTCTATTCCAGGCATCGCGGCGCGTCCGGACTGGATGACGGTCTCGCCGAAGATTCCCGCGAGCACGTTGTGGACGTGCGGTGCCACGGTTTTTCCACCAGACTCGCCCCGCTCGATGATCATCGCAATCGCAACGGTTGGGTTCTCGAATGGCGCGAAGGCGATAATCCACGTGTTCTTGCGCTTGGTTGCGCCGCGCCCGATTTCGGCCGTACCAGTCTTGCCTGCGCAGTCCACATTCAGTCGATATCGTGTGCGGCGCCCTGTCTGAGGCGAAGTCTCGGCGCGTACGAGGATGTTCCGGCCGGTTCCGATGTCAACGACATCCTTCATGCCGCTCCGCACCAATTCGATGGATTCCTCGGAGAAGGGAATTGTGCGAATGAGCGTACTGGGACGGGCCTCGCCCGAACGGGCGTGAAGGAAGGGGCGGTAGACCTTGCCTCCGTTCGCGAGGGTCGCGGCAACCATTGCCATCTGAAGGGGTGTTACCAGCAACATTCCCTGTCCGATACACATCTGGCAGGTGTCGCCAGGGTACCAGGGTTGATTGTACCAACGGCGCTTCCAGGTGTCATCGGGGACGACGCCGCTCGTTTCGCCGCCGAGGTCGACGTTCGTCTTCTGGCCCAGGCCGAAGGCGCGGGCTGCGGAGATCACGGCATTGGACCCGACCGCCGTGCCGAGGTTGCAGAAGAATGTGTTGCAGCTCTGCTCAAGGGCACTGCGCACGTTCATTGGCCCGTGTCCATACCGATCCCAGCAGTGCAGTCGAAGATTGCCGAGACGATAGACGCCCTTGCAGTCGTACTCGTCTTCAGGCATCCAGGCCATCGCAAGGGCGGCGAGTGCGGTGATGGGCTTGAAAGTCGACCCAGGGGCGTATGACTCGGAGAGTGCGCGATTCTGTCCACGCTTTGCCGGAGCGTTCGTCAACGAGGCGTAGACCTCGCTGGTGAGGCGTGGCACGCAGTTGTTTGGATTGAAGGTTGGTGCGCTTGCCATTGCGAGAATGGCGCCTGAACGTGGATCGAGGACGACGGCTGCGCCGGTGACGCCACGGAGCTCGCGTTCGACCGAGAGCTGAATTGCCGCATCAAGTGTCAGCGTCAGGTCCGGGCCGTTGGTTGGCGGCACGTCTCCATCAGCCGAGTTCTCCGGCACCGGCGCGCGGAAGCCACGGGCGTCGACGACGACGCGGCGAAGTCCCGGCGCTCCGGGGAGATAGCTGTCGTAATACAGCTCCACGCCTGCACGGCCGCGCATTTCCTTCTCGCTGTAGTAGATTGGGGTCTCGTCCTGACTTTCGGGATCGCCACGACCCGTGTAGCCAAGCACATGCGCGGCCAGTTCCCCATAGGGGTAGACACGTTCCGTGTCGGTGAAGTCCTCGAAGCCGGGGAAATCCGCGGCGTGTTCGCAGAAGCGTGCGAAGGCCTCGTCGTCCAGATCCCGCCAGACGACAAGCGGCACCGCGCTTGACTGCCTCACATGGTGTTCGATCTGTCGGGTTGAAACCTGCCGTGGGCGGTTGAGCAGGGTCGACAATCTGCCAAGAGCCACGTCAACGGCTGCGACGGTGTTGCTGGAGGTCCCGCGCTGGCGAAAACCCTCGAGATAGCAGCGAATGCTATGGCTGGGGCGGCATTCGGCGAGCACACGGCCCCTGCAGTCGAGAATGCGGCCCCGCATGCCGGGCACCCGAACCGTACGGAACGTCTGCTTGGCCTGTTCCTCCTTGTAGTCCGCCACGTTGAGCACCTGCAGGCGGAATAACGAGATCCCCAGCACGAATACTCCGAAGATGAAGACTGCGCCAAGCGCGAGGGTGAACCAGGGAGACGTCTTCATATCGCTCTCCCTTCGAGTTTGGGGCCATGGAAGCCGGCGAACTGTTCGCCCAGGGGGAGGATCGCGAAGACCAGGACTCCGGTCGGCGCGGCAGGAAGGGCGCTCGCGAAGAAACGCACGAGAGCCGCAGGGGTCGAGCCTGTTACACCCCAGACAGAGAGCCAGGTCTCATGGAAGGGCGCAGCCACCATTAGGGCCACCAGACCGAGCGTCATAGGTGAGAGGGCGTGTACGAAGGGCCTGATGAAACGGGCTGCGGCTCCGGCCAGGAGATAATATCCCGTGGCACAGCCAAAGGGAAATTCGCTGAGGGCGTCTTCGAATGCCCCGGTGACGAATGCGGCGAAGATCCAACGGACGGCGAAGGTGCGCCTCTTGCCAGAGGCTCGGTCCCGGACGCTTCCTGTCGATTCGGAGAAGGCCCAGTAGAGGGTCAGCGCGAGAAGCAGCGGGGGCTTGGTGCCTCCGAAGGACGGCAGCATATCCTGCGCCGCGGCGGCGAGGACCGTGCAGAGGAAGATGAACAGAATCTGGACGATCTTAGTCTTCACGGCGAATGAACACGTTCTCCAGCGAGGGGAAGTCGACGGCCGGCAGCACATCCCCCTCGCGTTCGAGTTCCGTTTCACCCTCGTCCTGTTCATCGATCAGGTAGCCGACCGTCAGTCCGCGCGGGTAAAGCCCGCCCAGGCCGCTTGTGATGATGCGTGCGTGCGCGGACAGTCGGGGCTGTCGTTTCAGATGGCGCACGCGGAGAGGTTCAATGACATAAAGGATCGAGGCCCCGGAGGCCTGGTGCACCAGACGCGCGCCCCCGCCCTCGAGGATGCCACGGATGGCTCCAGGCGCGGCGTCGGAGGTCTCGATTTCGCAGGAGACCTTGACGGAGGGATCCGTGATCAAACGGATATCGGCCGTACGTGGAGAAACCTGTTCGACGCGTCCCACCAGTCCAGCGGGAACCGCCACGGCGGAATTGGTCGTTACACCGTCCGAGCTGCCGCGTCCCACTCGGATAAGACCCTGCACGCCACCGGCTCCATTCCTGCTCAGAACGGGGGCGCAGATCCAGCGATTGGTCGGGAAAGGGTTGCGGGGAAGGTCCAGGCCCAGCATCGTGCGTAGCCGTATATTCTCCTCCGCGAGAGCAACGGCATCGGCGCGGACCATATGCAGAGACTCGTTTTCCTGCTTCAGTCGCTGGTTCTCGGCGGCGGTTGCGGCTCCGCTGAAGAGGCCTCCAATGCGCACGCCCACGGTTCGACTGAACCAGGATCGCCCGTTTTCGATGGGGTATACGGCCTCCTTTGCGACAACACGTCCGCACACGAGCCAAAGCACGAGTGCGAGCAATGCGCCGCCAGCGGCGATTATTCCGGTTTTACCAGTCAAAAATCCTTCTCCTTTTCCGTGGACCGCGGCACAGACCGCGGATCCGACCCCTCGGTCGGAAGAAGGACTGACGAAGCCTTAGGCCTTTTTGTTCTTGGCGAGGAAGTCCAGCTCGCTCATCACCACGCCCGTCCCCTCGGCCACCGCCGAAAGGGGATCATCCGCCAGAGTCACGGGCAACCCCGTTTCCTGGGCAATCAGCTTGTCGAGGCCCCGCAGAAGTGAACTGCCGCCGGAGAGCACGATGCCGCGGTCGACCAGGTCGGCCGCCAGTTCCGGTTCACAGTTGCCCAGGGTCGTGCGGACAGCTTCGACAATGTTGGAAACGGGTTCGGTGAGAGCGTCGCGGATCTCCTCGGAAGAGATGGTCATCGTCTTCGGCAGTCCCGCCACGATGTCGCGCCCGCGAACTTCCATGGTCTTCTCCTGACCCGTGGGGTACGCGGACCCGATCGTCATCTTAATCGATTCGGCGGTGCGTTCGCCAATCAGCAGATTGTAAACGCGCCTCATGTGGCTCACGATGCAGGCGTCCATGGCGTCACCCGCCGAACGCACGCTGCGTGAATGCACGATGCCGGCGAGCGAGATGATCGCCACCTCGCACGTACCGCCGCCAATGTCAACAATCATAGACCCCGCCGGTTCGGAAACCGGCAGACCGACTCCGATCGCCGCCGCCATCGGCTCCTCGACCAGATAGACCTCCCCGACACCCGCCGCATGCGCGGCATCCTCGACCGCGCGCTTCTCGACCTCCGTGATGTCACCGGGAACGGCGATCACCACACGCGGCTTGGTGTATTTGCTCCAGAACCTCTTGGGGCAGACCTTTTTGATGAAATAGCTGATCATCGCCTCCGTGATGTCGAAGTCCGCAATCACGCCGGACTTCATCGGACGGATGGCCATGATGTTTCCCGGCGTGCGACCGAGCATCCGCTTGGCCTCGTCGCCCACGGCGAGCACGCGCTTCGAGCCCTCTTCAATGGCGACGACGCTCGGTTCCCGCAGCACGATGCCGCGGTCCTTCACGTACACGAGGCAGTTCGCCGTGCCGAGGTCGATGCCCACGTCGGTGGAAAAGAGTCCTTTGAATTTTGAAAACATGCCGATAGTATAGGATAAACGCGCGCGCGTTGCAAGCGGAAGAATGTGGTATACTTGTCCCCATGAAGAAAGACTCCAGGAAGAACAATCGAAGGGCCCAGGAGGTCGAACAGACGCCGGAACGGCGGTTGACTTACGCCGAGGCGATCCTGCTTGAGGATGTCCTCGCAACCCCTCCTCGATCAGGGCGGATCCTTGTCGCGGGGAACCGCAGTGGCGTCGTCGTGGGCGAGGCGATGCGGCTCTGGCCCGAGGCATCCGTTTTCGCCCATGCCTTTGACTTCCACCATGCCCGGGCAATCCACGATCATCTGGTCGAGGCAGGGCTGTCTGTCGACGGAGTTCTCTGTACGCCGCGTGTTCTGCCTCCCGTCGCCGATTCCGAGACCGTCGCCCCCTACGACTCCGCCCTGTTCATGACGACACCGCGGTCCATGCCGGCCGAGCTTGTGCTGGACCAGCTTCAGGACATCTACCAGAGTCTCGTCGAGGGCGGAAGCCTCTACGCGGCCTTCGAGGGCGATTCCGACGCAGCCCTGAAGACGATGAAGCTCGTGTGGCCCACGGTCCACGTGGTGAAGAAATCGAAGCATGCCGTCCTTTTCCGTGCAGTCAAGAAGGGCGAACTCAAGAAAGTGCGCGACTTCTCGTCCGACTGGGAGGCGAGCGTGCCCGGCGGTGACAAGATGACCTTCACCTCGTTCCCTGGCTGCTTCTGCCACCGTCGTCCCGACGATGGCGGACTCTCCCTCGCCGAAGTCGCTGCACGGGAGATCGAGGCACTGGAGAAGGACGGTGTCGAGAATTTGAATCTGCTCGACATGGGCTGCGGTTGCGGACTTGTCGGCCTTCTGGTCGCCGACGCCTGGCGTCGCGCCTCTTCGACCCCTTCTCCGTTGCGCCTCACCCTGATTGACTCGCACGCCCGTGCCATCGAAGCCACTCGAGTCAACGCGGCACGGGCCGGAATCCCCGTGGAGCTTGTGCTCTCCGATGATGGTCTGCCGCGTGGCCAATCTGGTGATTTTGACTATTTTGTCGGAAATCCTCCGTATTACAGCGACTACCGTATCGCGGAGATCTTCCTGGAGACCGCGTATCGGGCGCTTCGCCCAGGCGGGATCTGTCTTACGGTCGTGAAGACGGCTTCGGGACTCCAGCCACTCCAGGAGAAGTATTTCCAGACCGTCGAGGTCATCAAACGTCGCGGCTACTGCGTCCTTCGGTCCAAGCGCACCTGATTCATTTGTGCTATACTAGCCGCTGGTGGAACCTAGGAAGGCCGTCGAGGAGTAGGAATGTCCCTCTCAACCCTCTCAGCCTTCACCACCCTCTCAACCCTCCAACGGTACTGAAAACTGAAGCGTCCGAACGATCAACTGAAGTTGGTGGCGAATACGATCCGCTGCCTCGCGGCCGATATGGTGGAGAAGGCGAAGAGTGGTCATCCCGGTGTCGCCCTCGGCCTCGCTGACGTCGCGGCGTCCCTCTGGCTCAAGTTCCTCAATTTCGATCCCAAGGATCCGTCCTGGGCTGACCGCGACCGGCTCGTCTTCTCGGGCGGACACGGTTCCTCTCTCGTCTACTCCCTGCTGCATCTCTCGGGCACGGGCGACCTGAAGCTCGACGAGCTCAAGACCTTCCGTCAGCTCGGCTCCCGTTGCGCGGGGCATCCCGAGCGCGGTGTCATGCCAGGTGTCGAGGTCACCACGGGTCCGCTCGGTCAGGGCATCGGCATGGGCGTGGGCATGGCAATCGCCGAGCGCATGGACGCGGCGCGCTGGAACACGAATCCCGATGCCCCCGTCGTCGACCACCGCACCTGGATCCTCTGTGGCGACGGCGACATGGAGGAGGGCATCTCCCACGAGGTCTGCTCGCTCGCGGGCAAGCTCAAACTCGACAAGCTCTGCCTGATCTACGATTCGAACAACATTACAATCGAGGGCACGGCCGACCTCGCGCTGGCGGACGACACGCGTAAGCGCTTCGAGGCCTATGGCTGGAAGGTGCTCGACTGCGACGGACACGATTTCGACTCCATCGACCGCGCGTTCCGCAAGGCGCTCAAGGTCGTCGGTCAGCCCACGCTGATCATCGCGAAGACGCACATCGGCCTTGGCTGTCCCACGAAGCAGGATACGAGCGGTGTGCATGGTGCGCCTCTTGGTCCGGATGAGCTTGTCGGCCTCAAGAAGAATCTCGGTTTCGACCCCGAGAAGTTCTTTGACGTGCCGGGCGACGTCTACGACTGGTTCGAGGACCGTGGTGCGGCCTGCCATCGCATGAATCTGCGCTGGAAGAAGGTGCTCAAGGACTGGACGGCCGCGAATGCGGAACTCGCCGCGGCGCGCGAGACGGCCCAGCGCGGTTCCCTTCCCCAGAAGCTCGAGACGAAACTCCCCGTGTTCGATCCTGCCAAGCCGGTTGCGACGCGCAACGCATGCGGCACGGTGATGAGCGCCCTCGCCGCCGAGGTTCCGTTCCTCGTGGGCGGCTCCGCCGACTTGGAGCCCTCGAACAAGACGAATCTCAAGCCGTTCGGCTGGAACTCGGCCGAGGACTTCTCGGGCCGCAACTTCCACTGGGGCATTCGCGAGCTTGGCATGAGCGCTGTCGTGAACGGCATCGTCGCCCACGGCGGCTACCGCGCGTTCGGCGCGACCTTCGCCGTGTTCAGCGACTACTGCAAGC
>JAUNMP010000194.1 GCA_030537465.1 bacterium | reverse complement strand
TTCTCGTTTATTAACGAGGCCAACGAGAATCCTCGACGCGCGATCTGACCTCAACACACTCCGTCGAAACCGGATCACCCCCAGTTCCCTGAGGAAAGTGGAACGCATTATAAACCCGCTCCCCCTTTGCCGTCAAGGGGGATTTATGCTAAAATACAGTCCTATGTTCAAAGGACTTTGTCTAGCACTTGCCTGCGTGGCCTGTTTGCCGCTCGCGGCGCAGCTTGCGTCCGCTCTGCCCGCGGATCGTCTGGCCTTCGCCAATCAGTTGGCGCGGCGTGGTCTCTATGCCGAGGCGCTCAAGGAATACGAGGCGATTCGGGACGTCAAGTCGCTTCCCCGTGACGAAGTGATGTATCGTTTGGGCGAGGCTTACCGCAATGTCGGCCGTACGCAGGACGCCCTGACTGCATATGCCGGGCTGGTCAAGCAGCATCCGCAGTCGCGCTATGTCGACTACGCGCGCCTCAACCGTGCGCTGCTTCTCTCGGGCGAGACGCGAATTGCCGAGCTGAAGGCGCTCGACTATGTTGGGGCGTCCGACCAGATTCGTGCAACGGCGCTCTATTGGCTGGGCGAGACGCTTGAGTCCCAGAAGAAGCCGCAGGACGCCGTGCAATGGTATCGGAAGGCCGCGGGGGTCTCATCCACGAATGACGTCGCGCGCCTCTCGCGCCTGCGCGCCGCGGCAATTCTCTCCGTTTCACATGAGGTCACCGACCGTCGTGAGGCTCAGGGAATCTATCTGGATCTGGCGATGGGCGAAGACGCGCATCTGGCCGAGGAGGCCATGTTCTTTGCGGGAATGATGAGCTATCGGGAAGGGCGCTACAAGGAGGCCGCCCAGCTGTTCCGCCGCCTGGCGACCCGTTTCCCCGACTCGGCGCGCGCAAAGGAGAGCGCGATCTACGCCGCTTGGTCAAACTATTTGGATGGCCGATACGGCGAGGTGCTGCAGATTGCGGCGCGTCTCCGCGATGAGGAGAATGAGGATGCCTACTACCTGGTCGCCGCGGCATTGAGGAGGCTCGAGCGTCGGCAGGATGCCGTGGAAGCCTACTCGGCGGCCCTTGCCAAGTTCCCGCGTGGGCGCCATGCCGACACGGAGTGGTTCGAACGTTTGACGGTGCTGGCCGCTTCCGGGGACAATGCTGCTGTGCTCGACGAGCTCGCGAAGCGTCCGGATCCGCCAGCCAAGACTGCGGATCGGGCCTGGAGCTACGGTTGCGAGGCCGCGATTGCCGTGACGAACTATCCGCGCGCCATTGAGTTTGCGACACTGGTTGCCCGTCGTCAGGAAGGTGATTTAGTGCAGAACGCCGTACATCGCCTCGCGTGGCTCTACGAGAAGACCGAGGATTGGCCGCATTCCGCGCTCGCCTATCGGGTGCTCGCAAAGAACTGGCCGGAGTCGACGGTCGCCGCGCAGGCGCTCTATCAGGCCGGGGCCGCGGAAATTCGCGCGGGGCGCCCGGAGCAGGCGCGGGCGGACTGGACGAAGCTTCTGGCAAGCTATCCCGATTCGCCTTTCGCGAGCGAAGCCCTCTACTCTCGTGCGATGGAGGAGCTCCGCAAGAAGGAGTACCGCGCCGCGGAGAGCTCGCTCGATGAGCTGCACCGTCGTTTCCCGAAGTTCGCGAAGCGCGCCGAAGCCCTTTACTGGTGGGGCGTCGCGGCGAACGGCATCGGCGACATTCCCGAGGCTGAGCGCCATTTCCGTGCGGCGCTGGAGGCGAAACCGTCTGCTGAATTCGAGCGCGAGACCCGACTGGAGCTTGCCTTCATTCTCCAGAAAAGAGGAGTTGAACGCGAGGCGGCAGACATCTTCGCCGGTCTGCTCGGATCGAAGGCCGTTGACCGCATGCCGCCCGCGGAGTTGTCCTGGCTGTCCGAATTCATGGCGGGCATTGCGAACTATGGTGCCGCACTCGACGCCGCGAAGGTCATCGAGTCGCGTAACATCGACGCCGACTGGAATCAGATCGGTGCCATGCTGGCGGGACAGGCCCACGAGGGGCTTGGCGAGACCGACGCAGCGGCGGCCGCCTATACGCGGGCGCTGGCGACGGGGGCCAAGACGGCGAACGGCGCCAGGGCCGCTCTGGCATTGGGCAAGATCGAATCGTCGCAGGCGCTGTTCGACGAGGCGAAGGCTCATCTGGCAGACGCAGTCGAGCGAGCGCACTCCAAGGAACTGCTCGCCGTTCGCGTCCAGGCCTATGCCGCCCTGGCCGCGAACGAGGAGGCTCGTGGGGATGGCCCTGCGGCGCTGGGCTATCATATGCTGGTCGGCACGCTGTTCGATGATGCCGAAGTCGTCCCGTTCGCTCTTGAGCGCGCCGCGGCGATTCTGCGCAAGCAGGGCCGTGGCAAGGAGGCCGATGAACTTGACGCCGAGCGTGCGAAGCGCTATCCGAAGGCAGGGAAGCAGCCCTAACCCGAGAGGTTAATCCATGGAAGAGAAGTTCGAAATCGAAGACGAGAAGTCGAACCTCGTCCCCCGTGAGGCCAGTATTGTGCTTCTGAGCGTGGTGATGCTGGTTTCCGTCATTGTGCACATCTCGTTGATGTACTGCTGCGCAAGCTATGCGTTTTCCTCGTACAGCGGGGAGATCAAGAATGATCGGAAGTGGACGAAGGAGCTTCCGGTCATGCAGGTCCAGAAGGTTGATGGTGACCCCATGGCGGAGTTGAGAACCGAGGTCGCGCGTCCCGCCGCCGCCCCCGACACCGAGGACCAGGAGGCGCGCGTCGAGCGCCTGACTTCGGCGACGAAGAGCTCCCTGGCCCCGGAGATGCCTGCCTCCGCCTCCTCTGTTGCCGCGTCGCTTTCCGAGACGGCTCCCACGCCGGCGAAGGTCGAACCGACGGAATGGGTTCCCCGGCAACAGATTGCCGCAATTGAAGCCCCCGTGATTCCCGATGATCAGGCTGCCCTGCCGCGTATGGTGATTCCCAAGGTCGAGCGTGTGAAGGGCGCGATGGACATCGTGCCGGCTTTTGACCTGATGGCGGCACCGAAGACGATTGACTCGAACGCGGGGGATGGCGTGGTGCGGGCGCCCTCGTTGGCCTCCGCCGCCGACGCCGCGGCAATACCTCTGCCGCTTCCTGCGGCAATCCCCGATGCCCGTAAGATTTCGGCGTTCTCGGACCCGTTTGTGGCCGTCGGCCGCCCATCGGCGGACGGAGTCCTCTCCGATGCCGAGAGTTCACGAGCCGCGGATCGTGCCGCGAAGGCCACGGACAAGCTCAATGCTGAAAAGCGGCCCATGCCGCCTGCCCCGACCTCAACGATGGTGGACGAGCAGGTTGTCGCCATTGAGAAGGAGGCGGTTCGGGCCCTCCGCGACGATACGACGGCGCAGGGGCGTCCGTTTCACGAGAACGTGTCTCTGGGTCTGGGATACTGGATCGATCCGGAGCATCCCGCCATCAAGTATTTTCGCATTGTCGTCTCCAGCAAGGCGGAAAAGCCCCTGCCGGTGATTTCCAAGGACATGGTCTTTCTGATGGATGCGTCGGGGTCCATCGCGAACGATCGTTTGAAGTCCTGCCGCAAGGCCATCTCCACCGCGCTCCGTCTGCTCAACACGGGAGACCGCTTCAACGTGGTGGCCTTCCGCGACAAGTTCTCCTATGCCTTTCCCGACAAGGCCTGGGTGGAAGTTTCGAAGGATTCGTTCGAGCAGGCCGATGATTGGCTCGCCAAGCTCACGGCCCACGGCCAGACCGACGTCTTCCGCACTCTTCGCGGCGTGTTGGCGATGCCGCGCGACCCTGCGCGTCCCGTAGTCGCCTTGGTCATCACCGATGGAGAGGCGACGAGCGGAATGACGCGCAGCGCGGAGATCATCTCCAAGTTCTCGGAGCTCAATGGCGGTCTCATTTCGATCTTCATGTATGGTGTCAAGCAGAACGCGAACGCCTATTTGATGGATATGCTGACGCGCGGAAGTCGAGGGACCTGGTCGCGGCACGAAGGACTCCGTTGGTCTGCCGCGGACGGCATCCCGGCGCTCGCCACGAAGTTCCAGCGCCCCGTACTCTCCGACATCTCGGTTATGTTCGCCGCGTCGTCCCGCTCCGAGACCTATCCGCAGCTCGTCTCCAATCTCTGCGAGGATGAGCCCATTGTAATCTACGGGATGTGTCCCGCGGACCAGAAGGATCTTGTATTCTCCCTTCGTGGACTCAATGGTACCGTGGTGTTCGAGAACATGTTCCGCCTGCCGTTCGCGAAGGCCGAGCAGTTGGGTGATTCGGTGAAGGATGCCTGGGCCCAGCGCCGTCTCTATTCCATGATTGCCAGATATACCGCGCACCCCGACAAGAAGCTCTTGGCGGAGCTTCGTGCCTTTGCCGCGGCCTACAGGATGCAGATTCCGTACGAGAAGGAAATACGCTGAGCGTGTGAGAAGAGGATTAGAAGATGAAGTTGAAAGTTTTGGCGATTGCCGCGTTGGCGGCGTTTTCGGCGTTCGCACAGGATGGATCGGCTAAGAATCCCTTTCGGCACAAGGTCGCGCTGATCGCCGGTTTCGGAGAGGGGTCGGACAAGGCTACGACAGTGAAGAAGTTCGCGGCCGGTTTCTCCGATAGCCATGGTTCGACCTTTGTGTTTGCGAGCAAGGTGCGCCCAGGGGCGGATCGCTTTCGAGTGCTGGACGCCTCTGGCACGGTGGTCTATGAGGGTGGGGACGACCGCGAGGCGGAAGCCGCCGTCGTCAATGCTCTGACCGAGATGCCGGTCCCCGGCCAGCTCATCAATGGCGTTGCACTCAAGAAGTTCAAGAACTACCAAAAGAATTTCGTGATGGGCAAGGTCAAGGCCGAAGGCTCAGGATTGGCACCCTTCAAGGCCGCGCTGAAGAGCAAGAAGCCTGGTGAGGCGGAAGAGGCGCAGGCTATTCTCGATTCGATTGAGACGGCGAAGAAGAACCTTGAGACCTGGATCGCCGAGGATTTGGAGGCTGGAGACAAAGGCGCCGCCCTGCGTGACATCAACTGGTTCGTGAAGACCTGGCCCTCGGAGAAGGCCAAATACGAGGCCGACTACAAGAAGCTGATGGCAGACCCCGAGGCAGTGAAAGCCGCAAAGGCTCTGATGGCGCCACCGAAGAGACGCCGTTGATCGGCTGCGGAGAACGGAAATCCTGGGTTGCAATGCCGAGATGTTCGCTCGGCCAAGGTGGGAAGTTTATGGCGATTGACTTTGATTCGGTTGAAGAGTGTCTGGCGGCGCTGAAGCGCGGCGAGATCATCGTGGTCACGGACGACGAGGATCGAGAGAACGAAGGCGACTGCATCTGCGCGGCGGAGTTTGCGACAACGGCCAATGTCAATTTCATGGCCTCGTACGCGAAGGGTCTCATCTGCATGCCGATGAGCCGTTCCTGGTGCGAAAAGCTGGAACTGCCGCAGATGGTGTCCAACAACACGGACAACCACCAGACGGCCTTCACGGTTTCCATCGATGGCACTGATACAACGACGGGAATTTCCGCCGCGGAACGTTCAATGACGGCTTTGGCAACGGTCCGTGATGGCGCGAAGCCTTCCGATTTCCGCCGCCCCGGCCATATGTTCCCGCTGGAAGCTCGCGCAGGTGGCGTATTGAAGCGTGCCGGCCACACCGAGGCCACGGTGGATCTCTGCCGACTCGCCGGACTCAAGGAGGTCGGTCTCTGCTGCGAGATCATGAAGGATGATGGGACGATGGCCCGTATGCCAGACCTTGAGAAGTTCGTCCAGAAGCATCAGCTCAAGTTCATGACTATCGCCTCGCTGATTGAATATCGGCGTAATCGCGAGCGTTTGGTGGACATGGTCGAGGATGTAGACCTGCCGACGGATTTTGGTCGTTTCCGTCTGAGAATGTATCGTTCCCGCATCACTGGATTCGAGCATCTGGCGATTTTCAAGGGAGATCTCGCGCAGGGAGGGCCGGCACTTGTGCGCGTCCACTCCGAATGTTTCACGGGCGATGTACTGGGCAGCGAACGCTGTGACTGCGGGCATCAGCTCCATCAGGCCATGCGTATGATCGAGAAGGAGGGACGCGGTGCGGTTCTCTACATGCGGCAGGAAGGTCGCGGAATTGGCCTTGCGAACAAGCTCCACGCCTACCATCTGCAGGAGAAGGGGCTCGATACAGTCGAGGCCAATGTGAAGCTCGGTTTTGCTCCGGATTTGCGCGAGTACGGAGAAGGAGCCCAGATGCTCGCCGATCTTGGGATTCGCGAGGTTCGGCTCATGACCAACAATCCCTGCAAAATCAAGGGCCTTGCCGGTTACGGCATCGAAATCACCGAGCGGGTGCCAATCGTCATTGACCCAAACGAATTCGACAAGCGCTACTTGGATACAAAGCGCGAGAAGATGGGACACCTGATCTAATGAAGAGCGAGTAGTGGAGAATGAAAAATGAAGAATGGTCGGCGTGGTGAAAAAGCCGCGCCGATCGTTCTTACCAGAACACGCGGACGCGGACGCGGGGGCGCATATAGAAGCGCTTCGTGTGCTTCAGGTGCGGGAAGAGCGGCTGCACGAGATGCCCCTCCGTCATTGGAACAACGACGACGGTGGGCTTTGCGCCGGTCTTCTCGAGGGCGATGAGGTCTTCGAACTTTGTCCAGTAGCCAGTTCGGTTCTCCCAGGCGCGATTGTACCAGGGGAAAGGCCAGGAGTCTTCAGGAGGGAGGGCGATGGCGGCGAAGGCTGTCTTGGGATCCACCGCCCGCATTGCCGCATCTACGCAGCAGGCGAGATCCTTCACTTCAGGCGAGGAGTGCGCATAGTTGTAGGGAATGGCGCGGGAGTCTGGACTCGCATTGACCAACCGAAGCCCAGGAATGTGCTCGCCGATGCAAAAGGCAAGAGGGACGAGGAGACATGCGCTGCGAATGATGGTGATCTGTCTGCCCGTGAGTGCGGTTGTGCGATGGCGTTGCAGGAAGTCGAGAAAGACGTCCGCGAACAGGGCATAGCCCAGGGCTACAGTGAGGATGAAACCGAGGAGGATCTGGAGCGCGCACCAGGGTGTCTTGTAGGGAATGATCGAGTAGAGCGCCACGAGGGCGACAAAGTAGAGTGAAGCTCCGAGAAAGGTCAGAACGAGCGTCCGGGGCATGCGGGCGCGAATTCTTCCAAATGCCGCATAGAGTCCGATCGGCAGCAGCAGTGCCGACCATTGAAGAAGTGGGTGTATGTGCGCGAAGGCAAGCCCCGGAGTCCTATTCGCGGGACAGGCCGTGGGTTGTCCGAGAAAAAGCCAGGATAGATACTGCCACCAGGGGTGGATATGCCAGTCGGCACCGCCTGCGGAGGCATCACCGGCCGCCCGATGGACATAGGAGAGCGGCGCAGCGATGAAGGCGTTGTAGACGCCCATCCAGTCCTGGCAGAATGACGAGAAGAGGACGACAGATGTCAGGACGAACGCAAGGAGTCCGAGGACTACATCATTGGGCCGGATGATGTCAGCGAGCGCGCGGATTCCATTTCGTTTTAGATGAATGGCGAGGAAGGGTGCCGTTGCGAGGATCGCTGCGGCGAAGGACAGTGAGCAGGTTTCCTTGGTCGCGAAGCAGAGTCCGATGGAGAAGCCGAAGAAGATCGCCCAGCTTCCTGGTTTGAGGCGGCGGGGACGAAGGGGATCTTCCGGAGGCTGTCGGGCTACGGCGTAGCCAATGGCGCATTTGAGGGCCATGGCGGTAAAGCAGGCGAGGAGGGGCTCCTGGATGAAGTCTGTTGCGTAGAAGACGAACAGGGGGGATGTGCCGAGCAGGAGGGCCGCCGTGCCACCCGCGAGCAGGGGAATCAGTCGTCCTCCCCCCACGGCGTCCCGTTTCCCGAAGAACCGGACGAGGCCGTGGACTGCCTGCGCAAGGAAGAGAAGCGTCAATGCGCCAAAGATCAACGGAGTGCAGCGGAGGAGCGTGCCGTCGAGATCCACAGTCGTCGTGCGGCCGAACATCTTCTGGAGGGGGGCCGCCGCGTAGTAGAGCGTGGGACCATGGTGGTCCGTGGGTTTGTATGTGTAGGTCCCCGTCTCCAGTAACCGCCCGACGGTGAAGGCCTGGTTGGCTTCATCGGGGTGGAATGTCCGGTCAAACAACATCACTGGCGCCTGAAGAGGGGGGCCGCGATGCGTTGGAGCTCTTTGCTGGAACCAAGCCGCTGCGAGGTCGCCTCAGGGTTGCTCCTGTACGCCTGGATGATTGTCTGCAAGGCATCTTGCTGTTTGCCGAGGGCATCCTTGACAATGGCATGCTGAAGCAGGGCGTCAATGTCCTTGGGATTGGCACGAAGGTAGGCGTTGAACAGGGTATCCGCTTCGGAGAAGAGTCCTCCCTCGGCGAGGATGGCGCCCACCTCCAGCTTGACTCGCGGATCGACAGCATCATTGAGCGCAGGCAACACGCGCTTCATCGCGTTGGCCGCGTCACCCCTCAACCCGCACTGTGCGAGAATTCGGCCAGCCTGGAAGGATACGTCGAATAGGGACCCTTCTGGAGTGGCCAGAGCCTTGCGGACGGTTTCTGCGGCCTGACCATTACGACCAAGGGCCTGGAGGTTCTGTGCCAGGGTGATGTATTCTCTTCCAGAGAGGGTCCCCTTGGCGGCTTTTGCCTGAAGCTGGGCGATGGAGGCGGTGACAGCCTGCAACTTCTCGACATAGGCACGCATCTGCTTCGTGCGGCTGTTGTTGGGGTCAACACGGTCGGTATAGTCCAGAAGATCGCGAATCGCATCCCAGCGCCCTGCAGGCATCAGCACTTCCTGGGCGTAGCGGAAGGTTGCTTCAGGCGAGGCGGGATAGAGAAGAACGGCCTCGCGGAAGGCCTGATCGGCCAGCGAATGGCGCCCGGAGTGCGCGTAGAGGCCGGCAATGGCGGCGCGAAGCTTCGAGAAGCTCTTCTGAGCGGGGAAGTCGCGGCGGAAGGCCGGATCGCGCAGGAGGCGGCGCTGGTACCAGTCCCAGAACTCCATGTCGTTGCGGATGATGGACGCGTTCATCGCGTGCATCTCCGGATTGATCTTCATGATCAGTCCGTGCGGCGTGAGGTAGGGGTACATCCACTGGATGA
>JAUNMP010000193.1 GCA_030537465.1 bacterium | reverse complement strand
TCCAGATCGGCATGAATCCCGATCAGGAATGGGAACGCATCTGCGTGGAGTTCCACAACAATCTGCATGCGGAACCCCAGCACATCCGCCCCGACACCACCACTGCGCTCGAGTACGTGCGGAACAAGGGCGTGCGCCAATCCATTCTCAGCGCCCTTCGCCAGGATCTGCTCCTTCGCGATACAGCCGCAGAAGGCGTCCAGAACTTCTTCGAGATGATCTACGGCGTCGACAATCTTGATGGCGCGACCAAGCTTTCCCGGGGGCGCGAATTGATCGGCGCACTCACCCTCTCGACATCCAAGCCCCTCAAGCTATTCCTCATCGGAGACACGCTCCATGACGCAGAGGTCGCACAGACCCTGGGAGCAGTCCCCGTCCTGGTCGACTGCGGGCATCAATGCCCAGACCGTCTACGGGCATCAGGACACACCGTTGCGCCTAATCTGCTCGCCGCGGTGAGAACCATCCTAGGTTAACGGCTCCATCCAATCGCGCGCGGCGTCTCAAGCCGCCGCCAGCCGTTGGACCTTGCCAGCTCCTTCACGGACGTATCGGGTGGGAGCGTCGCAATCACCGGCGAGGTGTCGGACGGACCGAAACGCAGTTCCTGGACGCTTCTGGTTGTTGTGGCGGGAGAAGAGGCGGCATTCGACGCCAATTCCGAGGAGGTCACCACCACGGCTGTGTTCTCCGTGCTCGCGGCCTTGTCCGAAACGAAAACTATTTTTTTCGGATATGCACGCGCAACCTCATATCGACGAATGCGGGAATTGTAATAGTTGAGCGAGACAAGCGGGGAGTTCGTCGCAGCCGTCGTGCGCGGCACGAGAATCTGTGTCCACTTGAATGAATTCGGCGTACGCGACACCTCCTTGGGCTCATATGCTCTGAACTCCTTCGAGAGATGTTCGATGGTGGGCCATGTGTTCGAGGGACAGTACCCGTCGAACTTCAGCTCATAGGTTGCAGTGACGAGATCTCCCGGATGGACATGGTCTGGCTCAAGTCTCTGCGTCATCGTAAACTTCGTCCCAACCGCACCGGAGAAGTTCTGCGGACGACCATGGTCGGGGAGACTCCGCACTTCGATTCTCACAGGGGGAAGTCGCTTGCGGAAACTCGAGGACGACGTCATTCGGAATGACCCCGAGCCTCGTTCGACCGTCTGCATTCCCTCCACTGTCAACTGAAGCACGTTCGTGCAGGGCTCAAGGAACCGAACGGGGAGACGATAGGTGTTGTCGGCATGGGGCTCGATTGTGTCCGCCAGGAACTCGATTCCCTCGTTGGGAAGACCCGAGATGTTCTGAATCTGGATTGTTTTCTCCGTGGCGAACGAGAAGACCAAGCTGCAGGGGATTCCCACAACCGCGCCAGAGGGTTCCAGGCGCACGCTCCCCTTCAAGTCGGCGGGTCCAGAATTCCCATGCCCGAAATTGAAGTTGAAGAACTGGGCGTTGGCCGCCCATGTCACGACCAACGCCGCGACGGCGAACAGCAGTCTATTTCGCGACATAGACAACTCCTTCCGCGAAATGCTCCTCCACCAACGAGACCGCGACAGAGGCCAGAGCCGCCATGCAGACGAAGGCGGCCACCGTCAGCAGGAATCGTTTCGCCCCTCCGGGAGGCAGCAAGGCAAGCAACCAACATACCGTCCAGATTGTCGCGGCGAAGAGAAGACGCACATCCAGCGAGTAAAGAAAGTGCGGACGGAAGAAGAATCGCGTCAGAGGAAGATCCTCGCGCGCGTCGTTCTTCAATCTGGAGAGAGCGGCTCGGATGCCGCGGCGTGTGGTTGCAGTCTCGCCTGTCCGGAGCTCCACCCGGCCATAGGCGGCAAGGGCTCGCTTCATCTCTCCGCCCATAACCGCGCAAGCTCCAAGGTTCGAGAGCAGGATGGGGTTGACGATTCCCTGATCCACACAGTCGGCGTAGGCCTGGGCGGCCTTCCCGAAATCACTCTCAGTCACCGCGCGCGTAGCCAGCGACGACGCACGGCGGTAGGTAAACTCGGGCGACGCCGCAAATGTTCCAAAGACGGCGAGGGAGGCAATGAGAAGAGAGACGATGGTCCGCTTCGCCGAGTAGTTCGTACGGTCGAAGTCCGAGAGGGCATTCGCCACGAGGTCGATCTCCTCAGCGGAGAAGTCCTCCGCCATCAGGAGACGTGCATCCGCAGCCGTCACGGAGGCCCCATTCACGCCATAGCGAACCTCGAAGAACCTGCGGACCGCAGCCAGTCGTCTCTCGTCATCGCGCCCCTTCAACGCACGGCGACACTTTGCAAAGGCCGTGGACCGACGGTAGGCGGCATTTCGCACAGCAATCCGTCTCCGAATCGGCGGAAACAGGCGAATGATGAGAAAGAACAGAGGAGCCCCCAACAGCAACGCCAGGCTGATGGTCAGATGCGGCACTAGCGGCTCGGTGACTGCACCCCGCGGATCCAAGTCCACCCCATCGGGCTGTGGGAACTTTTCGACCTCCTCTCCCGTTTCATCCAAAGCACCCAACACGACTTGTCTCCCCGCTTTGACCTGAACGGGAATCGATTCCGTCCGAACCTCGACATAGCTTCGATGCGGGAGATCGTAATAGCCCACCGTCAGCGCCGGGAACTCGACGGTTCCGGGCTTCAATGTCTTAACGCGCCAGGAAAAACGTCTGGAGTTCGCCAGTGTCTCCGTCCTCAGCGAGGCCGCGTCAACACGAAAGACACCCGCCCTCTCCAGTTCGGCGGCAAAGGATGGGACATGCACACTGGCCGGATTGCTCGCGCCCGATACGTCGAGCGTGAGAATCAGCGGGTCGCCCGCCGTGCAGATGTTCGTGTCAAGCGACGCCGCCACAGTCAGATTCGAGGAAATCGCCCCGCAGAATGATTTCGGGCATCCTGCAGCAGGTGGTTCTGACACGGTGACCACAAGCGGTTCTGTACGCAGGACGACCTCTTTGACCGTCGGCACGTTCACTTGCCGCGCACGTCCAAAGCGGTCGCGCTGCGTGCGCATACTTACACCCGTGATCACAGGCACCTTCACGGAGACTGGTGCGAGCTCGACTTTCCCGGGCGTTGTCGCCTGATAGGAATCTGTCTCGAGTCGAAACTCCCAGCCCATGACGCCACCACGTTCGGCACGCCGGGTCTTGAATGGGAATCGCTGTGGCCTCGGCCCAAGCGTTCGGCCGAAGAAATCATCATCGTCGAAGAGAGAGAACGGATCCCTTCCCCCGCCGAAGAAGTCATCCGAGACGTAGTTGTTCAGCGTGTAGACGGGCGCATTGCGGTCTCGGCTCCGCAGTTCGACAGGCGGCATATGCCGTGGATCAACAGCCGTTATCGTCCCGGGCGACCACTTCGGCTCAAGAAAGGCAGCTTCAACATGGGGCGGCCGCTGATTCAAATACGGCGGAATATCCCGGAGCTCTCCCTCCAGAGGCGGCAACCACAAGCATACCGAGAACGAAGTCGATTCCGTCACGACCAGATTCGTCGACGTCGCGGAAAGCTCGACTGACGGTTCTGCCACAGCGGCCGCCAACGCGCACATCCCCGTCAGCGCCGACACAATGAACGCATAGACCTTCAACTCTCGACCTTCAACTTTCAACCTTCAATGTTCTACTGGATTACGACAACCGACACGTTCCGGTGTGCGCCCGCTGGCTGATTGGTGCCTTCCACGGAGATGGCCGGGGCGTTGGTGCCCTGGACTTCGGCCGCAATGGTGTCAATCTGGGAAAGTGCCCTGGCAAGGCGTTCCTCACGCTGTCGTTGCTGACGGTTCTCGGTCACAATGATTCCCGTCAGGAGTCCCCCTGCAAAGCAGAGCAACGCCAATAGGACCACCGACGTCACAACAAGCAGCGGAGGCGCCGGCTTCACCAGACGAGCCTCAGCCTCCGCGTGCGCACGGGCCGCCACAAGGCGTTCGCGCTCCACGGCGAGAGCCTCACGTTCCAGACGCAGACGCTCCTCCGTCAGACTCGCCTGCATTGTCTCCGTCTCTTCCATATCCACGGAATCACCAACGTCCTTGTCTTCGCCAGTCACCACGCGTTCATCTCATCAGACGGATTTCGTCGGGAGCGAGCGTCAACGTCAGTCTCGTGCCATTCCCGAGAAGCGTCACTGTTTGGTTCTCGGCGGTGGCGTTCACCACAACCACGGCACGGTGCCCATCTAGCGACTCATAGGCATTGCAAAAAGCCACGGGCTTGCTGCCCTGCTGCTTCGCACCGCCATGGAACGTCATCGAATAGCTCTGCGACGCGCAGATCAACCGCGGCGGCTTCACCTGGCGGCCGAAGGCCAGCCAGTCTCGGCCCTCGCCGTGATAGAGATCCACCCAACGGCGCATGAAGGCATCGTAGGAGCCGCGACCGGAGAGAATGATTTCCTTCGTCGTCCCATCCTTGAGAACCTCTTCGACCTTCATCGAGTCGACCCAGGCCTTCGCATCTCCCGCCAGATGCATCATGATACGTAGACTATCCGCATCCCCAGGGACCTGGAAGTCACTCGAGACGAATTTCCATCCCTCCTCGGGCTTTGGGAAGCCCAATGAGCCACCGCGGCCACGCGAACCGAGGAAGCAGTAGTTCACGGTGTTCGGCTGCGACGAATGGTCCGTCTTCAGCCAGGCGGAGAGACGATAGGTCCGGCCAGACTTGAAGGCGGCATCATCAACTGGGACGTTCTGGGAGACCTGAACGGCATTCTCGCCCTTCTTGACCTCGAGCCGAATGGCATTCGCGCCATCGTGCCTCGTCTCCGTGTCGACGAACATCCGTCCATCCCACCTGACGCCGTTGTAGCCGCCGAGCTTCTCCCAGCCACGGAAACGTCCGTCGGACGCGATCTCGAAATCGCCGTTGATCAGCGCCGGATGCTCACCTCCCAGGTCGTTCTCGCTGGGCGAGAGGAACGGGATCTGGCCGTCCGCCACCTCGTGAGCCTGCCACACGCGGTTCCCGCGGCGAGGGTTGGACTGGAAGCACGGCACATACTCGTGGTAGATGTAGTTGAACACGCTCGCCCACTCGTCCGCACGGCACTCGCAGTCGCGGTAGTCCTGAATGCCGACGAGATGGTTGTAGAATTCGCAGGGCTCCTCCACGCACACGATGGAATCCTTCTCCGCCGTGCGCATCACCTCGCGCATCGTCTCCAACTGCTCCAGGAAGACCTTCGTCTTCCAGAGTCCCTCGCCGGGACCATGCGGATGGTTCTTCGCCCAGCATGCGGGGAAGGCCCCGCCCACGACCTGGTCCACCTGAATCATCTCACAGCCGAGCTTCGCGAGCGGCAGGCAGATGTCGTTGTTCCACCAATTGCGCGTCCAGGGATCTCCGCCGCACATGCAGGCGCAGTCGCCACCGCGCAGCCAGCTGGGCGTGCGAACATAGCGTTTGCCGTCGCGATTGAAGACGGCGTGGAACTCGGCGATCTTCGCGAAACGCTCGCGATCGTCCCAGACGAACGATCCGTCCGGTTTCCTGTCGTAGGTCGTGGTCCAATGATAGCCACTCGGCCAGGGGAAGGCATGGCCGCCAAGCTTCTTCATATCCGCGACAAGCGCCGCGAACCGCTCGTTGTCGGGAACCACGGGGAAGTAGTCGGGTGTCACCCAGTTGCCGCGCTTCTCCCAGCCCCAGTAGGCCATCACGAGCGGCGCGGACACAAACTCCCTCTTCCAGTAGTCGGCCATCCACGCGCGGATCTTCTCGGGATGCTGCAGCCATTCACGATGGAAGCGCACCATCGCCGGCGCATCGCGCATCCAGACAGGGATGTCATCACGATCGCGGAAGGGCTTCGTCGTCCAAGGCTGCTTCTCCGCCCACTTCTTGTAGAGGTCGGCCGCGTCATGCCACGTGCAGGGATTCCCGGGCGTTCCCTCGAACCCACCCGTCACGACCTCATATGCCTGAACGACCTCCCCTTCGTCAAAGCCCATGCGGCGGGTTGTGACGAGAATACCATCCTTCGTGCACTCGGCGCCGATGAACTTGCAGTGGCAGGCACCGTCTTCGGTTGCGAAATAGAATCCCGCCCGATCGTCGTAGACAGTGGCGAACTGCGCGACGAGCGGACCGGGCATCTTGGAGTAGGCCCTCCACCCCGCACCCTTCGCACCGGGATTGTGCGTGACGCCGCCCTTCGCGGTACCGTAGGCGAACCGATCGTCGCCACCATCCGTCCCAAGGACGGACGACACGAGCGTGCGGGGATAAGTCGTCTCCTCAAGCGCCCAGCCCGGCGTCATCCGCGCGGAGATTCCCCAGCGAACACAGGCACCAGAACCACGTACGGTGCAAACGACGGACTCGACGCCCGCCTTCTTGAAGCCGCCATAGACGAGCTTCACGCCCTCCGCAGTCTTCTCCACGGAGAAGGTCGTCGCATCCGACGCGGCAAACATCTCACTCTTCTTGAAGTCGTCCACACGCGTCGCCTTCAGTTCGAAGAGGAACGTCTTTCCGGACAAGGAACCGAGTTCCGCGCCGTTGGCCGTGATCATGCGGGAGACGGCGCCCTTCGTGGACTCGTCCAGCTCGACCGTCAGCGTCGTGCTCCTCACCACGGCCGCCGTCGCCGCGCAGGCGAGAGCGAACCCACCAATCAGAACCTGGCACTTCATCACTTCGCGCTCGCCTTGAATTCGTCCAGCTGCTTCTTCGCGCAGTTGGTCGTCACCGTCTGGGCACCGCGCTCGAAGGCAAGGAGCGACGTCTTGAGATTGTCGATCGTCCATGCGTGGAACTCATAGCCGGCATCTCGGATCGTCTTGATGAAGTCCGCCGTGATGACATCGGCGCTGAAGTGGCAGTCGACGCCGTCGGACTTCGTCTCCTTGAGGGCGTTGATCACATAGTCCGTCGTGATGGGCTTGGCATCCTTGCCCCGGCCGAGCTTCGACCCTGTGAGCCAGTAGACCTTGTATTCAGGCATCAGGCGCTTGAGTTCGGCACAGCTCTTGCGGTTGAAGGAGATGAAGAGCGTGTTCTTCGGGGTCGCCTTCTTCTGCTTCGCGAAGATCTCCTTGACGTAGGGGACGATCTCAGGACCAGGTTTCACTTCGACGTAGATCTGGCGCCCATCGACTGCGAGCTCCAGCACCTCTTCAAGGAGCGCCGGACGCGTGGGAGAGAACTTCGAACCCTTCCACTTTCCCCAGCCGCCCACGTCTACCTTGGAGATTTCCGTCTCCCAGTTGGCCTCGGAACATTTCTTCGTGCAGGCACCCGCACTCGTGCGCTTCAGATTTCCGTCGTGAAAAGTGAACACGCGCTTGTCCGCCGAAAGGTAGATGTCGCATTCAAAGCCGAAGCCGCGGTCAACAGCCGTCTTGTAGGCAGGCAGTGTATTCTCAGGCGCGTCCACGGATTCACCGCGGTGGGAGATGAACGTATCCAGTGCGGGCTGGGCGCCGAACAGGCATCCTGCGGCGGCAAGGGCGGCAAAAAACATCAGCTTCTTCATCGAGTCATCCTTTCCTTGAAAGTTCCGTCGAAAATCGACGACGAGATTATAGCCTAATTCTGTGAGTGGGGCATTAGAAATTTCGAGATGACAGCCTTGAGCTTCGCCGTGGTAATCGGCTTGGTGGTCAAGGCGTCGAAGGCCGTCAGGTCAAAAGTCGCTCCTGCGTCCGCATCGGCCGTGATGACCACGGTCTTCATTCCCGCCAGATCCGGATCCTTTCGGATTGCACGCACCAGCTGTTCACCCGTCATCTCCGGCATCCAAAGATCAGTGAGCACGATGTGCGCGGGACGAAGCTTCAGAAGATGCAGGGCCTCCGCGCCAGATTCCGCGGTGCGGACGTCCTCGCATCCCAGATTCCGAAGATGGAGCTGGAGAACCTTGAGATTGATGGGCACATCGTCGACCAACAGAAAAGACAGCTGTTCGAACGGAGGGAGTTCCCGCCCGATCTTCGGCGGCTCCACAACGGAGAGAATCGAAGAGGGGCCCAACGTTTTGACGTGCGGAATTCGGACGGCGAAAGCCGTGCCCCGTCCGACCTCGCTACGGACCTCCAGTGTGCCTCGCGCCGCCTCCACGAGGCGCTTCACGATGGCAAGGCCAAGCCCCGTTCCCTTGTAGACACGATCCCGTGACGAATCCGAAGCCTGGACGAATGGATCGAACAGCGTGGCAAGCTTCTCGGCGGGAATGCCACAGCCTGTATCACGTACAACGGCGAGGAAGGTGACCGTGTCCTTGCCATCCTGCACGGCGGCGATGCGACAGTGGATCGCCCCTTCATCCGTGAATTTAACCGCATTGCCGATGAGGTTGAGCAGCATCTGCCGTACACAGGACTCCCGCAGGGCCAAACACGGCACGCCTTTGGCCGCGCTGCATCGCAGAGCTACACCCTTCTCCGCCGTACGGAACGAAAAGACGGACTCCATCTCCGAGACAAGACGAACAGGATCAACGGAGCCATTCAGCACATCCATGCGCTCGGCCTCCAGCTTCGAGAGGTCCAGCACATCGTCGATGAGGGAGACCAGCGCGCCAGATGCGAACTTGATGCCATCAAGGTATTCACGGCGCGCAGCGGAGTCCAGCTGAGGGTCATCCAGAAGTTCCGTAAAACCAACCACGGCATTGAGCGGCGTCCGAATCTCATGGCTCATCGTCGCCAGGAAGTTCGCCTTCGCCCGCGCGGCGGTCCTCGCCGCCGCCAACGCCCGCATCAGACGAACATATCCAAGAACTCCTGCGGACGCCAGCAGAATAATCGCGATGACAAAAGGACCTACATCCTGCCCGGATTCGGACTTCTGGGTGGTGCCATGGCCCTCCACGGCAAAAGATGCCCCTTCTGCGAGAACCGTCGACACGGCACCGGAAAGATCTTGGTCGCGCGAGATGTCATGCAGGGGCAGAATCTCCTTCCGCCAGGCAAAATGCTTCCTGGTGATCCTTCGGATGAAATCCGGATCCAATTCGTTGAGAATCGTGGCGGCACGGTCACAGGCCTCGGCCAAATCCGGCCGACGAGGATTCACCGCCACGTAGAGTGGCAGTGCCGGAAGGGCAACATACGCCTTGTGCTTTATGAGGTAATTGCAAAACCCCTCTGACACCGTGCCGATGACCATGCCGCCCGACA
>JAUNMP010000192.1 GCA_030537465.1 bacterium | reverse complement strand
CTCGAGTACGTGGAGAGCGACGGCAGCCAGTGGATCGACACGGGCGTCGTCGGCCGCAGCGGCACCGTGGCCTCGTTCAAGATGGCTTGGCTCTACCTGAAGGCCGATCCTGATGTCGGATTCCTCGGCTCCCGCAAGGACAGTGGCGACACGCGCTTCTACATGTGGCACGACGCGCACAACTCGATGTCATTCGGCTACCTGCAGTTCACCTACTTCAATTCGGCGGATGTCTCGTCTCCGAACTGGCGTGACGATCCAAACCATCTGATGATCGAGCTGGAGCGCCCCTATGAGGTGACCTCCTCCTTCCTCGCGGACCGCCAGACGATCGTTGTGGACGGCACGCCCCGGCTCGACATCGCGCGGACCGGCGGCCTTGATACGGGTTGCACGATGTATCTCTTCGCCTACAACAACTTCGGTACGGCGGCGTGCCAGAGCGCGGTGCGGCTCTATGGTCTGAAGCTCTGGCAGGACGGCAAGCTCGTGCGCGACTTTGTCCCCGTCCGTCTCGACAGTGGACTGAATGCGTTGTGGGACCGCGTCGGGGAGAAAATCTACCAGCCAGGCGCCGGCACGCTCAAGAGCTGGGGCCCCGTCGTCGGCGACTACGTGACGCCGCCGAAGAGCACGGTGATTCTCGTCCGATAGAGTTGTTGACAGGAACCGAACGATGGATATCTCGAGACGAACCTTTCTGGGCGGCACGCTGGCGACCCTCGCGCGGCCGGCGCTCGCGGCGGACGAACAGCCCGCGCTTCGCTTCGGCTTCCTGACGGACACGCACGTCGATCACGATGTCGCAAGCTGCGCGCGCGTCCGCAAGGCGCTCGCGCTGTTCCGGTCGAAGGGCGTCGAGCTGATCGTCCACACGGGCGACGTCGCGAACGCGCACTACCCGGACGGCTACCGCGCCTACCGCCAGGTGTTCGACGAGGTCTTCGCCGGCGTCACGCCGCCGCGTCAGATCACGGCCGTCGGCAACCACGACACGCAGATGGGGCTGAACGGCCTCTCCCAACTTGAAGCCGCGGCCGAGACCCTGCAGCTGCTGGACGTGGAGAATGCGCACACCGATACGCGCGAGGTGAACGGCTATGCCTTCCTCACGATGCCCTTTGCCATCGGCAAGGAAGGTTTCCTTTCCTGGGAGGAGTATGAGGCGCGCGTGAAGGCGGCCTGCGAGGCGCATCCCGGCCAGCCCGTCTTCGTCTGCGAGCACGAGCCGCCGTCGAACACGATCTACAACACGCACGGACAGTGGGCGAATGCGTCCAAGCGCGCGATCTTCGACAAGTACCCGCAGGTCGTCGAACTTTCGGGCCATGTCCATGGTTCGCTGCGCAACGACCAGTTCATCTGGCAGGGCACGTTCACCGTGGTCAATGCGTGCTGTCTGGCCACCTGGGAAGGCTTGCTGGACGGCCAGGCGGCGAAGGGCGGCAAGCTCTCCAACGCGGTGCTCGTGGTGGACGTCTACTCCAACCGCCTTGTCGCGCGTCGCTGGGACATCCTGGACGGTTCGGAGATCTGTTCCGAGTCGCCGTGGATCGTTCCTTTGCCGTTCGCCGCGGCGACGGCGCCCTACAACCGCGAGCGGCTCGTCGCGAACGAGGTCGCGCCCGAATTCGCGGCCGGCGCCGCGCTGGCGGCTGCGGCCGAGGGCGATCCGTGCCAGGGCGTGCGCCTGACCTTTCCGCAGGTCGAAGGGGCGATGACGTATTGGATTGAGGCGCAGACGCAGGGGACGGATGGTTTCTGGACGACTGCGGCGCATGCCGAGATGTTCTCCGAGTACTGGATGGAGCCCTCTGAACGCACGGGCACGGCGACATATCTTTTCCCCGAAATTCAGCTGGAGCCGTCCACGCATTACCGCTTCACGGTCCAGCCCCGCGGCCAGTATGGCGCGAAGGGCGCGGCGATCAGGGCCGAGGCGACGACGCCCGAACTGTTCGCCAGCAGTGCACCGGACGCGTTTGTCGAGTACATCGAATCCACGGGGCTGCAGCACTTGGATACGGGCGTGCGCGCCCGCAGCGGTACGAAGGTCGAGATCGACGGGATGTTCACCGCGGTCGGAGGCGACGTTGCCTTCCTCGATGCGCGTGGCTCGTCGACGACGAATACCCGTGTCATGTTCTTCCACACGGCCAACGGTGTGCTGGGCATGGGCTACGGGGGCTTCATCTACCCGACGCGGAACGGTTCGCGGATTCCGCTCGAGGCCAATCGCCGCTATCACGTCGTGACAGAACTCAATGCAGGGACCCAGTCGCTGGATCTGGACGGTGTGCGCGTCTATTCCGCGTCCGATGCCCAGTCGTTCGACGCGGGCTGCAATCTCTATCTCTTCGCGAACAACATCGGGGGAAGTGCGAGCAACCGTGCGGCGGCACGCTGCTATGGATTGAAGATCTGGCAGGACGGCGCGCTCGTGCGCGATTTCCGTCCCTGCCGCAAGGATGGCCTCGCTGGCCTCTACGACCAGGTCTCGCACCGCGTCTTCCTGGGGACGAACTCCAAGGCGCAGGGACCGCATTTGCTGCAGTCGCCGACGCCGGTTGTCGCTGGTAGACCGGACGCCTGGGTCGAATATGTCGAGAGCGATGGGGCGCAGTGGCTGCACACGGGCGTCACGGCGAACGCAGGCCTCGTGGTCGAGGGCGAGATGTCCTGGACGGCCGTCGAATACGACAAGACGTTCCTCGGCGCCTGCCTGGCGGACGGCAATTCGCGCATCTACTTCGTCCACGCGGCCAAGAATGCCGGACAATGGCTGGGCTATGGGACCCAGGGCATCTACGGTGCCAACGCACCCATCTGGGTGGCGAACCGGAAATACGCGTTCAAGGCGACGCTAGCAGATGGCGTGCAGACACTGGAGGTCGACGGTACCACGACGATTTCAAGAGCCGAATCGGGTGTCGTCAATACGGGCGTGGGGCTCTACCTGCACGCCTGCGACAAGGGCGGACAGACCGTCTACACGTCGAAGACGCGCTGCTATGGCCTGAAGATCAGCCGCGACGGCGAGTTGCTGCGCGATTTCCGTCCCTGCATCAAGGACGGGCGTGCGGGACTCTACGACGCCGTTTCCGACGCCGTGTTCTTCCCCGGCGTGGACTATGCGAAATGGGGACCTGTCACGGCGATTGAGAATTCCGTCCAGCCGACGACCTATCTGGAATATGTCGACTCCAACGGCTCCCAGTACGTCGATACCGGCGTTCGCGGGCAGAACGGGCTCAAGGCCTTCATGGACATGGCGTGGCTGAAGGTCGGTGACGACTGGGCCTTCCTCGATGCGCGCGCCAGCGGTTCGACCGAGACGCGCATCATGCTCTGGCACACGGCGTGGAGCTGCGCGAGCCTCGCCTACGGGAACTTTGTCTATCCGGGTCCGACGGGTGGCGCCGGCAGCAGCGCGAACGGTCTCGCGGTCGCCGCGAATACACGCTATCGGGTGACGACGGAGCTGAACGCGGGCAGTCAGACGATGGACATCGTCGGCGGAGCGTACGACGGACGCGTCTATACGGCCGCGAAGGCGGACGACATCGACGCGGTCGTGAACCTGACGCTCTTCGGCAACAACATCGGCGGTTCGGTGAAGAACCTCTCGAAGGCGCGGCTCTACCGCGTGAAGATCTGGAAGGACGGCGTGCTCGTGCGTGACTTCCGTCCTGTGATGACGAATATCGGCGCGGCGATGCTCTGGGATGCGGTGGAGCGGAAACTCTACTTGTCCAATAGCGGCGGGTTCGCCTCCTATGGCCCGGAGACCGGGCGCATTGACGGGGGAATGGTGATTCTGGTTAATTGACGGCGACAGATTGGCAGGGATTGTTATGAAACGTTTGTTGACGGCGGGTTTGCTTGTGACTTTCGGCCTTTCGGCCGTGGCTGCGGCGCCGTTCAAAATCGGCATGGCCGGGTTCTCGTTCTGGAAGACGCCGCTTGACGAGGCGCTTGCGACGATGAAGACGATCCACTGCCATCATCTCTGCATCAAGGACTACTTCCTGCCGCTGGATGCCGACGACGCCCAGATTGCCGACTTCCGCGCGAAATGCAAGGCCGCCGGCGTCGAACTGCGCGCGAGCGGGCCGCTCTACATTTCGGAGGAGAAGACTGCGCGCAAGCTGTTCGAGCAGGCGAAGAAGGCGGGTGTCGGCACGGTCATCGTCGTGCCGTTTGAGCGGGTCAAGATCGAAGGCCAGGAGAAGACCCAGAACGTCGAGTCCGAAAAGGCGCTCGATCTTCTCGAAAAGCTCGTGAAGGAATATGACATCCGGGCGGCGATCCACAACCACGGGCCGGACATGCCCAAACTCTATCCCACGGCCGAGGCGGTGATGGCGCGTGTTACGAACCGCGACCGGCGCATTGGCTGCTGTCTGGACATCGGCCATGAGCAGCGTGCGGGATACGATCCTGTCGCGGCGATCCGCAAGTACGGCGACCGCATCTACGACGTGCATCTGAAGAACCTCCACAAGGCGGACCGCAGCGGTGGCGCCGTGCCGGGCGTGGGCGGTGCGCTCGACATCCGCGGCGTCTTCAAGGCCCTTGCGGACGTCAACTACACGGGCGTGTGCCACATCG
Organism: bacterium; assembly: GCA_030537465.1. Taxonomy (GTDB): domain Bacteria; phylum Verrucomicrobiota; class Kiritimatiellia; order RFP12; family UBA1067; genus RUG572. Next base: position 4,553 of record JAUNMP010000192.1, on the reverse strand, counting down.
AGTACGAACGCGACTTCGGGAAGAACGCGCTGGCCCTCGCCGAAAGCTTCGGCTACTACTGCGGCGTTCTCAACGGTCTGGGACTCTAATACGTCGAGCTCGGGGGGCTGTGTTTGTCAGGTCTTTGAACCCCTTGACTTGCGTTTAACGATGGAAGATGGAGACCGTGTGCAATGGTGTGTTTGGGGTGTCGGCGGCAGCCAGGACGTCGTAGTTTCACCAGATGGAACTTTCTGAACGGTGAAAAAAGTTTTACCGCTTGGGTAAGTTTCGTGGTATGATATTGAAACACGAAAGGCAAAGAGGCATGAATAACCCTTTTCGGTATGGTTCGGTGGTTGAAGGCGATTTTTTCTGTCCGCGCAAAGATCTTGAGCGGCAGCTTGTCGGCTATGCCAAATCTGGACAGAACCTCGTGATTTACGGAGAGCGCCGCATGGGGAAGACGTCGCTTGTGCGCAAGGCGATCGGCGGTCTCGCTGGTTCGAAACTCCTTTACATTGACCTCTATTATATTCGTTCGCTCGCCGACTTCTGTCAGCGGGTCTTGAATGGTGTGGCGGATGTGAAGGATAAGGAACCCTTTCTCAAACGAGCCATGGAACTTGTTTCGCGGTTGCGTCCGACTCTGGGAATTGACGCGAAAGATGGCACGCCGGTCATCTCGATTGACGAGCGCCTGGCGGATCAACCGGAATCCTTGCGCGTTGCGATGGGGGCTATTGAGAAGCTTGCAAGGGAAAATGGTCTTTGCGTGATCTTCGATGAATTTCAGGACATTCTCAAGATTCAGGAAAATCCCTGGGGAATTCTCGCGGAAATGCGCAGTATGATTCAATTCCAGAGCGATACGCCGTATTTCTATCTGGGTAGCGTTCGAAACGACATGTTGAAGATCTTCAGCGACCCCGACAGTCCTTTCTTTAAGTCGGCACTGCCGTTTGAAGTTGGGCCGATTGACAAGGTGGAGTTCGTCAAGTTTCTTCAACGGCGTTTTCGCGACGGCGGACGTCTCGCGGCCCCTGAGTTTCTTTCGAAGGTAATCGACTTTGCCGATGGCGTTTCGGGTGACGTGCAAGAATTGTGCGACGCCTTGTGGGAGCGAACGGTTGCTGGTTCGGGTGTGGGGGAGGCCGATCTTCCCGCAGCCTTCGATTGCATCTTTGCGCGCGAGAGCGCTGGTTTTGAGGTGACGATTGACCGTTTGACGCCGAAACAGCTGCGTGTTTTACGGGCCCTTGCCGCAAATCCGGAGGCGAAGGTCTTCTCTTCTGACTTTATGGAAGAAGCTCGGATGACAAATTCGGGCGCGATGAAGAAGACGATTGATCGCTTTGTCGCCGATCGAATTGTTTTCCTTCGCAAAGGTTCGTATCGATTCTTCAATCCCTTCTTCAAGGTGTGGATTCAGGAGCGTTTGGGCTAACGGTGAAAGACATTCTCCCACTCGTGAAGATGGTCCATAAGTTAGTTGGATGTCGGCGGCGAGATTCCGTTCGTCCAGGCGAATGGCGAAGCCGTTGCGTCGGTCAATATCGGCGTGCCGGCGCTGAACGATCCGAACGTGCGTCAGGTCGAGCTCTTCGTGTTGAAGGACGCAACGGCATTCGACTGTGCGAAGCTCAAAATTGCCAATGTCAGCACCACCGCGTGCCAGTTCCTGACGGAGCGGCAGGAGGATGGTCTCCACGTCTTCGTCAAGCGCATGTCCGGCTGCGTGCTGATCTTCCGGTGAGACTACCGGATGGGACTGCGTCCTGGCTATCAGACTCTTGTCCGTCGCGGTCCCGAAGGGACCGTGTCAATGAGCCTGGGGCGAGGAAAAGTGTTGAAAACGCCGAGAAAAGGGGAAGGAAATGTCGATACGGGCAGTGTTCAGGAGCTTTGCCGCGACTCTGATTGTTGCGGCGTTGTCAGGCGTGAGCATGAGGGCCGAGACAGTGCCCGTGGCGGGCATCTGTTCTTGCGGGGGGCGGGCTGAGGCCTTCATTCCCAAGGTGGTGCTCGATACCGACATTGGCGGCGATTACGACGATGTCGGCGCGCTTGCGACGATGCATGCCCTCGCGGACCTCGGCGAATGCGAAGTGCTGGCCGTCGGCAGCTGTTCGACCTCCCGCGACGCCGTGCCGTGCATCGAGATCCTCAACGACTATTACGGCCGTACGTTCCTGCCTGTCGGGGGCGTCCCCGATTGGCCGCTCAAGCCCCGTGCGTGCGGCGACTTCTGGCACAAGGTCAAGTGGCCGGAAGTGCTGAAGGCGAAATATCCCCGTTTCCGCCATCGTACGAGCGCCGAGGCGCCAGACGCGGTACGCGTCTATCGCCGCGCGCTTGCGGACGCGCCGGACGGATCGGTCGTTTTCATCGCCATCGGCAATATGACGAACCTGCCACGGCTCCTCGACTCGAAACCCGATTTCCTCTCGCCGCTTGCTGGACGCGACCTTGTCGTCCGGAAGGTCCGCCGGCTTGTCATCATGGGCGGCGAGTTCCCATCTGGAAGGGAATGCAACCTGAAGGGCAATGTTCGCGCCTCGCAACGCCTTTTCGCCGAATGGCCGACTCTGGTGATCTGCGCGGGTTACGAAATCGGGACGCCCGTTCTGACCGGCAGACGTCTCATCCTGCTACCCGACGACGGCAATCCCGTTCGCGACGCCTATTTCACGGCGATGTCCCAAGGAGGCAAACGGGGGCGGAACAGTTGGGACCAGACGGCCGTTCTTGCGGCCATTCGTTCGGTAGACCAGTATTTTGGCCTTGAACGCGGGCGTGTGACGGTGAAAGAGGACGGTTCAAATACCTGGGCGGCCGAACCGGACGGTCCGCATGCGCGTCTTCTTGCCAAGCTGCCTCCGGATGAACTCGCGCAGGTCATCGAAGAGCTGATGATGCGTCAACCCGCCGTGCGGACGTCCCGAACGCCGAAATGAACCATGATCTGGTCATGGCCCGTATTATCGGTCGAACTTGATTGCATAAGTGTAAATTTGGTATAATTGCCCAAATTTTGTGAAAGGTGATTCTCCCACAGGGGGAGTATCCAGGCGAGTCCGTGTGGAGGAAAAATGAAGAAGATGGCTCTGAAAATTGTTGTGGCGGCGTTGTCGATGTCGGTTGCGGCCGCGGCTGCGCCGACCTGGGAGGAAGTGGACGGCCGCTGGCAGATCACGGTGCCGGAAGGCGAGACGTACACGATCACTGCGGAAGACGTCGCGCAGATCGGGGACCGTCCCCTCCAGAAGGCCGGCGGCGGTACGCTCGTCGCCGGCGACGAGATGGCGCCGCACACAAAGGACGTCTACGTCGTCGACGGCATCTACAAGAACGCGACGAAGCTCGGTTTCGGCGCCGTGACGGCGCCTCGGGGCACGGTGTGTGGACGGCGGCACGATCTGGAACACGCAGGCCGGCGGATCCGACAGCATGACCAGCGTCTCGATCGGCCATGCGCTCGTCCTCCGCGGCGAGGGGTACCGGGGCCTCGGCGCGGTGACGAACACGGTCTACACCGCGAACCTCGGCTTCAACATCGCGCTCGCGGGCGACACGAAGATCGCCGGCACCGAGTCCCTCAACTTCCGCTACGACGTGGTCGACCTCGCCGGATACAAGCTGACGACGGACTTTACGCCCGGGAAGGGATTCATGATCGTCGCAACGGACGTCCGCAATCCGGGCGACATTGAGGTGCGGCGCGGCTTCTTCGGTTACGAGAGCAGCACGGGCGCGGTCGGTACGCCGGACCAGACGGTGACGTACGCGGCAGGCACGATGATGCGCCTGAGCGTCCTGTTGTCGCACCATGGCGCCCGCTATGTCTTTGCGGACAACACGAGGGTCGAGAACGTCGGCTGGGACGGACAGAAGATGGATCCCGCGACCGGCCTGCACGGCACGAAGAACACGGGCTTCTTCATCGGCCCCGTCGAACTGAATGGTCGGCTGACGTCCGGTGGTAACGTTGGCATGGGCGTGAGCTTCATGGGTCCTGTCTCGGGGCCGGGCGGCTTCGCGGTCAATGGCGGTTGCTGGCTGCGTCTGGGCGGCGCGAACACCTTCGCGGGCGGCGTCGAGGTGACGGGCATTCGTGGCGCCGGCGACGACCTCTGCGTGACGGGTGGACTCGCCCTCGCTGCGAACGGGGCTCTGCCAGCTACGCCCGCGCTCAAGCTGAAGAATGCGACGCTCGGTCTCCACACGGCGAAGACGTTCGACCTGCCCGACCTGAAGTTCGACGGGACGGCCGTCGTGACGGGCCACATCGACCTCGCATCCTGTCGCGCGGCGTCCCTCTCCAAGACGGGCGATGGCGCGCTCACCGTGTTCGGTTCGCTCATGGTCGCGGGCGCGACGGACATCCAGGGCGGCACGCTCCGCTTCGCGACGCGCGTGCCCACCCTTGTCCCCGGCCTCTACTGGGCGCACAACACTACGACGGCCTACGACTCGACTGCCGACTACACGCCCGAGCAGCTCCAGTCCTTCGCCGCCTACAAGGGAATCGACCGCACCGGCCTCGCCTACGCCTACAAGGCCTGGGACAATAC
>JAUNMP010000432.1 GCA_030537465.1 bacterium | reverse complement strand
TCACTAAGCAAAATTGGGCGGATGATGCGCCGACCCTGAAATCACATTTGTACAAGTATCGCGAAATTATGGAGCAGAGGCGCGAGAATCAGAATGGGCGCATCTCTTATATGCACCTTCATTGGCCGCGAGACGAGCATTTCTTTGTTCCTGGCGAAAAAATCCTTGCTGTTCGCAAGAGCGTTGGGCATCCAATTTTCGCATATACCACTAAAGCTGCATATGTTATGATGGCTGTTAATGTCATCAAAACCAATCGTTGGGATATGAGATATTTGACAGGGGTCTTGAACTCTACGCTTGTAGCTTATTGGCTTCGTCATAAGGGCAAGATGCAGGGAGAGAACTATCAGATAGACAAGGAACCACTACTGGCGATTCCATTGCCGGATATTGGGAAGCTGGAGCAACTACCAATTTCAGATCTTGTGAGCAAGGTTCTTGATGCCAAGAAGGTTGATCCCGATGCGGACACGTCTGCGATGGAATCTGAGATCGATGCATTGGTGTACAAACTTTACGGTTTGACGGACGAGGAGATTGCCGTTGTTGAAGGGAAGAAGAATTAAGATGAGCACACTCAAAATCAGTAAACATTCGGATGTACTTTCGGCTCTTGACCTTGTACGGGAAGAGGTGGACAAGGAGGCGAAGCGCATCTTTTCGGCTGGCGGCGATGCGTTGAAGGTCGGACGGATCAAGCCGGCGCAGGAGGCGATTGCCTATGCCCAGAAGCTCGGCGAATTCGTCAAGAAGATCGAGAAGCTGGGTGACGAATGGAAGAAACTCGAAGCGCGTATTGACTCGGCGGCGCCCGAGGTGAGGGAAATCGTCCAGCTGCCGACGAAGATCCGCAAGACCCGGACAGGTTTCACGCGCAAGGTCGGGAAGGTCGCCCCCAAGAGCAACTTCACCGTCACGTTCCCGGATGGAACTGTCGTCGCCGACAAGAAGGCGAAGATCGTCTTCGCGAAGGCGATCACCCATCTCGGAACGGAGGATGTGGCCGCACTCGGCATCATCCTCGGTGGCGAACCACTTGTCGCCAAGCCGTCGGCATTCAAGAAGATGCCGACACAGATCGCTCCTGTGGGTGGAGGTCTTGTGGTCAAGACGCACTCGTCCACCGCGACGAAGATGTCGCTGCTGTCAAGAATCTCCAAACGGCTCGGCGTAAAACTCAAAATCGAGAAGGTCTAATAAGACATCCAGACTGGGGGCATCCTGCGACAATGACGTTGGGGAATGTATAAATGGATGAAAAGGGATACTGAATCCAATCTGAACTGAAACTGAATCCAAACTGTATTGAGACTGAAGGTGGGCTCATGCGTGTCGACTCGGCGTGCGGGTTTGTGTGGACTTCGTCAGCCAGATTTCAGGATGGGGCCCAGATTTTCGCCCTGTTTACAAAATGCCTATAGATGATGTATACTATAGATGTTTTGTATGTGCAAGGAATCTAAAATACTGCCGCGAAGAGCTTTCTCCGTTCGAGAGGCGGCGTCGCTTGGCGTCGAACGGGCGCGGCTTGCGGCAATGGTGGCGTCGGGAGAGCTTCGCCGCCTGATGGCTGGCGTATATGCGCCTGTGGATGCCGAGGTTTCGCTTTATCCCGAACTTGAGATTCTTGCGGCGAGGGGAAGTGAAGGCGTTGTTGCGCTTGAAAGCGCACTGCGTATCCATGATTTCACGACGGCACTTCCGTCAACGGTGTACTGGGCAGTCCCGAAGGGGGCGCAAGCGCCGCGCGTGGATTTCCC
>JAUNMP010000191.1 GCA_030537465.1 bacterium | reverse complement strand
TCGTGTATGAAAAATCCCACGAGATGTCGTTCGCGACCTCTGTCACAGCGGCGTAGACGGTGAGACCCGCATGGGCGTTCATCTCCACCTTGCCGGTTCCCAGCGCGTGATTGTCGCCCACGTAAATCGACCCGGCGAAACTGCTGCCCGCAACGACATCTGTATCGCGGAGGGTACCGCCTGTATAGGTGTTCGCGTGCTCGAGTTTGAGCGCCCCCGCACCACGGCTCAGAAGCAGGCCGTCGCCGGCGATTTCACACTGGACGAGGAGGTCCTTGGCGTTCTCGAACAGGACCTGGCCGGCTGCGAGCACGAGTTTGCCCGAACCCACGAGCGTCAACGCGGTGTCCGTCGGCGCCGTGAAGGCGGTGATCTCGGCCTCGACATCGACGTCAATCGACGAGACGCCGTTCGCGACGCGGATCTCGGACGCGGGGCCCGGCACCATTTTGTCCTCCCAGTTGTCGGCCACGCTCCATTTGCCGCCGTTCGGTCCCGCGTAGACCGCAAGTCCCGCCGACGTCTTCACCGTGACGTTCGCCCCCAGCGCGGGAACGTCCGCCGACGTATAGGTGCCGCCGCCGGGCAGCTTGGTGCGGACGCCCGCCGCATCGACGGTGTAGAACGCATCCACCGTCAACGTACCGCCGTCGGCAAGCGCAAACGACGTGCCGGCGCCCGTGCCGAGCACGAGCGTCTTGAGCGTCGTGCTGCAGGCGCAGCCGCTCGCGAACGACAGCGCGGCGCCCGGCGAGACGCTGATCGACGAGACGTTCGGGAAACTCGCCCCGCCCGTCACGTTCACCGTACCGTTCGACACAATCAGTCCCTCGGACGTTGTCGACTCGACGCCCTGGATCGTATAAGTGTAGGAACCAGTCGGCGCCCAGCACAGCGTGACCTTGTCGTTGAACGAGCCCCGAAGCGCCCGATTGACGGTCGCCCGCATCGTGAGCGTCGCCGGCATCACGCTGGAAACGCGGCGGAGGGCCGAGTCGACAAGTTTGTTCGGCGTGTCGTAAAACGACTCGACCATCTGGTCGAAGCCCCCCATGTCGACAAAGAAATCACCCGTGGTGGCATTCCCGGCACCCGTGACGATGGACTTCGGCGACGCGAAGACGTTCTTCGCACCGAAGACATACGTGCCGGCGCTGTTCGCCCATTTGAGATGTTCGAGCGCATTGCCGGATCCCTTCAATGTGACCGTCGGTGTTCCGGCGTTGATCTGAAAACCAAAAGACTTCCCCGAAGTCGTCGGCAGAATCGACTTCTCGAAGACCACGTTTCCGTCGCAGACGAAGCCCGTGCCGGAGGAATCGTCCAGATAGACATTTCCCTTGTGCGTCGTCAGGCCTGTGGTGAATCGCACGCAGGACTGTCCTCCCGACGCACATCTCATCTGGTAGTGAACCGTGCCCGCAAACGTGAGATTCTTGTAGTTCGCGTGAATCGGGCCACCCCAGCTGCTTCCCGTCGCCTGGCCGATCGTCACATCATTCGGCAGGGTCACGTCCTTGGCAACATAGAGGCAATACGAGGGCTTGCCATTGCCGAAAAACGTCGCGGGGCCCGTACCCAGGCAGTTGTTGTGACCGACAACCGTCTGCCCGCCATAATTCACATAGCCACCCGTAAAGGTATTGTTGCCGTAGAGGTACATCTTACACTCCACCGCCGCGTTGCCGGTCGACTTGAGCGAACCGGCGCCGCTGATGACGCCGTTCACGACAAACGAGCCGCCGGACGCGCCGAACTGCAGATCGACCGCCCCGCCAAGCGACATGTTGTTGACGGTGAACGCGCCGACGTCCGTGACGGTTCCGCCTGCTGGAAACGCGAGATCGCTCGTCGTTCCGCTCGGCACGGCATGCGCGCCACCACTCGTCGTCCAGTTCTCCGCCGTGGCGAACGCCCCCGTACCACCCTTCCAAGTATAGGTCTCACCCCAGACTGTCAAGCCGGACAACACACAGAGTACGGCCAGAGACCGCTTGATCACCTTCAATTCGCTCATTCGAACACCCCATTCAGTTTGCTGAACTAGAATCACCTTCACCGTCTACCGTTTGTTCGCTCGGGCAGAAATCCAACATGCGGCTCTGCGAGGACTTCGTCCCAAGATCAGACATAAAAATCTGATGATCATTCTATCATGTTTTGACTAAGCCCCTTCTCCCCAGTTCTTACAAGTTTTAAGGAAGACTTTCAAAATCGCGTCAGGGTGTGCTATACTCTCCGCCATGAAGCAGAAGAGCGTCCTCATCCTGACGAAACCGATGTCTCACGTGCGGCTCGGCGGCATTGCACGGTTCGCCCGCACGCACAAATGGCACCTCGTGATCGCCGATCGGCTGTCGCGGCTACCAATCGGCTGGACCGGCGACGGGGCGCTCGTCTCCGCGCGCGGCGACCGGCAGACGCTTGACTTCATCCGTAGCCTCATCCGCAAACGCATTCCCGTCGTCGACCTGACGATCGACCATCCCGAGATCCGCGTTCCCCGCGTCTCCGGCGACCACGCGGCCTGCGGCCGCCTCGCCGCCGAGCACCTCCTGGCGCGGCACTTCCGGTATGCCGTCTGGTTCTCCACCATCTGGAGCCATTCGCACGCCCTACGGTTCAAGGGCTTTGCCGACACCTGGCAGACCGCCATCGGCGCACAGCCCGAGAAATGGGTTCTCTCCGAACGGCTGACCGAGCAGGAATTCGACAACTGGAAGGTCTTCACGCGACGCCTCGCGACGCTTCTCCGCAAGGCGCCAAAGCCATTGGCCGTCCTCGGATACGACGACGCCGACGCGGCCCGCGTCCTCACGGCCTGTCTCGAGGCGGACATCGCCGTACCACAAGATGTGGCAATCATGGGCATTGGCGACGATACGCTCGTCTGCGAGAACCAGGCCATTCCGCTTTCGTCGATCGGGCACAACCTCGCCCGCGTCGGCTACACCGGCGCGGCGCTTCTCGACCGGCTGATGTCGTCCAGCCGAAAGCCCGTGCCCGAAATTGTCTGGATCAATCCAACCGGCATCGTCGCACGTGATTCGACGGACGTCGTCGCCTCGTCCGACCCAACCGTATCCGCCGCGCTCACCTACATCCACGAAAATCTCGGGCGTCCGTTCGGTTCAGCCGAAATCGCCGAACATCTCGGCATCTCCCGCACGCGGCTCGACCGGCTTTTCTCCGCGGCACTCGGCACCTCCGTACGCCAAGAGGTCCTCCGCCTCCGGATCGTCGAGGCCGAACACCTCCTGCACGTCACAGACCTCCCGCTCAAGACGATCGCCGCCCAGACAGGCTTCTCCTCGCCCGCGCACTTCTCGACCGCCTTCAGCCAGGCGACCGGAATCTCACCCAGCGCGCGTCGGCGGACGTGCGGCAGGTCCTGAAGAAACGATCACACGAAATTTGCCTTTACGATCCCTCCAATGGAGAACTTGGCAAACTTCAGTGAAATCTCACGCGATTTGCGCAAAGTCCAACTTCTTCAATGCGACCATAGAATTTCACAAACTACATGTCCGTTTACTAAACCTTGGTGTAGTGCACCAAATGAGGTAATTGCCCCCTTCGTTCAAGCGGCGGCATCGTCGATGCCGCCCTACCAGAATTGCACCTATTTCCGCAAACAGATAGGACGGTTTCGATAAAGCCACCGATGCCACGACAGTTTTTGCAATAAATGGGCATCAACGGATGAAAAGCGTCATGCCGCCAGTCGAACGGGTGCGGACGCTCACCGTGTCGCCCTCGACGACGGTTTCAAGCGCGAGTTCCTGTCCGGCATTCACGGCCGTGAACAGCCAGGCCCGACGGCCCCATGCGACATTCTTGTTAAAACTCACATAGGCCGAGTTCGTTTCCGTGGCGGGTACGTACACGGGATGCGTCGAATAGGCTGTTCCACCGACGGCACGCCGATACTGCGCCAACCGCCAGGTATGAATACCGTCCTGACGCGCGTCCAGCCATCTTTCAACCTAGATTCGGCAGTTGAGAAACCTTTTTCTTGCGGTATTTCGCCGTGTAGAGGCGGAGATCTTGTAGAACGATAGGATAGAAAGATATTTCCTGTTTCTATCTTTTCACCTAAATGGTGAATGAGTAGGATCATTCGATCCGACAAGCTATCCACACCTAACTCTCAGAACTCTCCACGTTCTCCACATCTACACGGCCATCAAACAATTCCAACTGCCGATTTTGGGTTCAATCGTCTTGTTGCCGCAGAACGTCACGGGATTGCCGGACGCAGAACAATAGTAATTGATCGTCTCCGGTTTGGAAGCGTCGAGCCAGAGTCCGACCTTGTCCTTCCAGCTTTCCGCCGACACGGCATCGACGACAAGCCGGTCCTGCAGATGCACCAGCACCGAATCGGCAGCTGGCGGCGTCACGGTCGCCGTCGCGCCGTTCTGCACATCGATCTGGATTTCGGGGCCATTGACCGCCACGGCATCCGGTCCGGTCACGGTGACATTGCGACCAACCGTGCTGACTTTGGCAAACGCCACCAGAACAAAGCCCGAGGCGACAATAAATGCAAGTTGCGAACGAGTCATCATAGCCAAATCATCCAGTCCGAATCTGAACCATGTCCAAGTTTCTTCTCACGAACCCAACCCCGGACGCCCAAGTCAAGCCTGTGACACTTTACCAAAAGTCGCCTAGACTGTCCACACGTATCTGATTTTCAGACACAAACTACTGGATGGGGGCAATCTGCAACACGAACGCGTCCTTTCAACTTCCGCGACCTAGTCCGCAGAGCACACGACCGTCAGTCAGAAGCACGTTGACGACTCGACGACCGTTCTCGTCAATCTGCCGGACAGACGCGACGCGCGACGGTTCGCCCGGACGACGAACTTCGAGCAAGGTCACGATCTCGGCTTCAGACACCCGCTCGGTCGCCGCGCGGAAATGCCATTGGGAAGGATAACCGGAATCCTTCCGAAGGACGTGTTCATCCAGCTCGACGGCAAAACGATCCGTCTGCGAAAACCGCAGCGGAGCCCCTCCGACAAACCGTAGATCCAAGGTCGCCCGCGGTCGTACAACCGTTACGCGTTGGGCCGTTTCGTCCAACCGCATCTTGTCCGTCGCATGGAGATTGAACTCAAAGCTCCGAGGTTCACCGGACGCCAGATCGTCGCGGATCAGAAACAGGTCGCGATCCAGGCGAACGACATCGCGCCGGGCCTTCGTCAACTCCCCCCCGTAGGCCGCCGTCGCCTCGCCGGAGAACTCGGCGCGGTCGCCTTCCGCGCGGAACCCGACAATCCGTCCGACGGAAGACGCACTGTAGGGCTGCCCCTTGCCGCCATCATAGGTGATCGCGCTCTTCGCCTGGGTCTGGCGCATCCACTTGAAATGGTGCGGCGATCCCCAGTAGTTGTAGTACCCGCTCGCGATGACCAGCGGCTCGCCGTAGGCCGAAAGGCAGAAGGCGTTCTGGTCCGCATGCCCATGCGAAACCGCCCCGTAGGGGGTCGACCGGAAGAAGAAGGCCACGTCTTCCGCGGCGTTCGTGAGACAGGAATGGGACATGACCAACCCCTCGCCCGGGAAGCACCGCGTTCCCGGCAGGTTTTCGGGCGGACGGGCGACAAGCCCCGTCAAGGACGGGTCCAGCACCAGGTCACGCACCCCGGACACGCCCGAAACACCCGCGCGTTCGGCGAACCAGAGCAGGACGGGGTCGCCGTGGAGAACTGCGAAGGACCGCAGAGCCGTGCTCCGCTGGGGACCGGCCTGCCAGCCGTCGCCGAACGGAGAAATCGGCGAACCGGGCGGACACTGGTAGATGAAGTACCAGGGCGTCGCCTTGAAGAACGGCTTCGTCGAGACAATGTCCTCCCCCCTCGCGAGCTTGACGGCCGTCAGGGAATCGAGTCCGAAGTCCATGTAGGCGGACCAATAGTGCGGTCCCTCGTTCCAGCCTCCATCCTCCGTTCCCCAGGCCGGATAGAGCCGCCGATAGACGTCCATCACATAGTCATACCATTCACGCATCTCCGGATGTTCCGGCATGATGGCGCAGCAGGCCTCGGCGAGAAATCCGATCTGCCGACCGAGATGGGAATTCCGTGGATTCTCGTGGAACTTGCTGCGCACGAGGACCGAATGAACCTGGCGGGCTCGCTCAACGATGCAGGCCTCGATCTTCGCGCGTTCCTCCGCCGTGTAGAGGCCGTAGGTCCAGTCATAGGCCCGACAGCCATTGCGCAGGATGCTCATCGCCGGCTCGTCGTTGTGCAACGTCGAAGACGGGCCCTTGGGATCCCAGCCGAAGTAGTAGAGCACGCGCCGTTTCGCCTCCGCGCCGACGGCGGCATCTCCGCCCAACTGGTAGACGAGCGCCGCCATCTGCATCGCACGCGTGGGCGGACGCACCGTCCGAAAGGCGCGAGCGTACTCGCGCGCGTGATCGGGCTGCCGCTTCGGCAGCCACGGCGGTTCCGACGGCAGCGCCACACCGATCTCCTGGCGTGCGGCCCGATGCCAGGAGAGATAGAGTCCCTCCAGATCGCCGTCCGCACAGCGGTCGCGCAGCCGGGGGAGAATCTCGGGGCGCAGGAAAAGCCGAGGGCGTCCCGGCACGTCGGCGAAGGCGGGCGCGGAAGACGGGCGGACGTTCACGCCGGGCTTCGCAAACATCACGGCCGAAATGCGGGCCGCCTTGGCCGGGCGGTGGACCTCGCCCGGCGCCAGCGGGGCGTCGAGGTCAAGGATCAGAGCATTGTCGGCGTGCGCGGTTCCGCCCGCGCCCAGCCAGCAGTGCCAGGTCGAGACGCGCCGCGAGTCCGTGGTCGCGCCCCAGACCCGACCGTCCCACGCGCGCCACGAGGCCATCGGACGTCCCGACGCGTCCCGGACGACAAATGGCTTTTCGTCGGCGCCCTCGGTTTCCGCCGCATAGGGCGCGACCGTGTCGAAGTAGACGCGTTTCACCGGAAACGGACGCGTCCCCGTGTTCGCGACCTCAAGTACTTCCGCCCGGAACTGCGCCCTGACGGAACCGAAAGCGATCGCCTCGACGGCCTCGAAGGAGAAGCCCCTGTCCTTGCCGGCGACGCGCACGGTCAGCGTATTGTTCGTCGCACACCAGTCGGCGGAAACCACGCGGCTGCCGTTCATCCACCGACGGCCCTCGAAGTCGTAGTGGACACGCAGACCGAAACTGCCGATCGGCTGTCCGTCCAGCTGCACGGACCGGAAGATGCGCGCTCCCCCGATGCGTCCGGAAACGACCAGACCGCGACCGTCGTCGATGCGATAGCCGTCGCCCGTTCGGACGAACTCGACCTGCGCCATCGCCGTCCCGCACGCGCAGGCGAAGAGAATCCCGCAGAAAAAGAATCGCATGCGCGCCCCTTTCAGCGAAAGACGACGAGCGTGCCCTTGCCGTTGTTGGCCCGGAGTTTACCGTTGGACACGCGAACGGACCAGCCACGCGGCAGCTCGTCGGCGTTCACAACCGCAATGTCGTCGACGACGTTCTCCATCAACGTAAAGGAATGGTCGTGGTTCGCAAACGCATCGGGATCGGCGAGCGCGACGATGCAGCCCACCGGCAGATGACGACCGCACATGTCAAGAACGCCCAGGTCTCCCAGCAGAATCCGGCTACCGGCGGGAATCGCCTGGTCGTGGGCGACTTTGAGCGTTCCGCCCTTCACGAACGTCGCGCCACCGTAGGTATTGGCCGCCGCCAGCTCGACCGTGCCCGACCCCTCCACGGTCAGGCCGCCCGTGAGCGCATTGTCGCCCACAGAGACGGCGAGCGTGATGTTGGTCGGGTCCGACGCGGAATAGGCTTCGGTGCCATGATAGAGAACGGCGGTCGTGTTTGCCGCAGAATACCCCCAGCCGGGCGAGGTCATCCGAATGCCCGTGACGACGCCGTTTGTCGAATCGAAGAGCGCCACGGCGGACGCGCCTTGTCCATCGCCGGTGATCTTCACGAGCGGCGCGGCAATGTACTTGGGGAGCGACGCGGGAAGCGTCAGCGCCGCAATGCCGCCCGCGACCGGAGGCCTCACGAGCGGGGCATTGACCTTGACCGTGAAATTCGAGCTGTCGAGAATCGCGCCGCCCGCATAGACGGTGACAAAATCGGGCGTCGTGTTCCCCGTGACGGTTCCCGACCGCCGGGTCTCGGTCGCATCCTTCCACGTGTAGGTCGCCGTCTGGTCCAGACCGCCCAGGAACTGCGTCGAATCGCCGTTGGCGCGAAGACGACCACCGTCAAACCCCACATAGACGACCTGGTTCGAAAGCACGCGAACCAATCCATCATTGCCCGCCAGCGGCTGGACGAGCGGCGTCAGCACGGCCGTCGTCTCGATCGTACCTCCGTCATCAAGGTTGAGGTAGGCGTTGCAGAATCCGCGTGCGCCGGCGTAGACGATGTTACCCACGCGCGTTACCGCGGCAGCGCCGTCGACCGTGTAGGCGGCATGGCTGAAATTGAAGGTGTCATTGTTGCGGTAGTTGGACGAACCGACCCAGAGCGTATTCGGCGAAACGACCGAACCACCGGTCTGGTAGAACACGCCCAGGCCCTCGCGCGCCACGTGCGGACCGTTCGAATCCGCCCCCTTCCAGGTTCCGCGAATCGTAAACAAGCCCCCCTTCACATAGGTCATGCCGAGGCCATTGGCCGAACTGCCGATGTAGAAGCCACTGCCCGTGTTGAAAGTCCCCCCGTCGACCTCAAGAAAACCTTCGGACAGGGACGAGGGGAAGGAGGTGTCCCAGCCGGCGCGTCCCGTGTTGAAGTACTGTCCTCCCTGCCGGATGTACGCCGCGCCGACGGCCCGATCGTAGGAGTTGGCCAGCAGCAGCGAGTTTGTCAGAACGCCACCCGAAAGGACCTCCAGGACGCCACGCGCCCCTCGGGAAGTGGCGCCGGCCCGGAGATAGGAAACCGGATCGTTCGGCGTCGCGCGCGAATACTGCTTGCAATGCTGGTCCAGCGTGGAATTCGCGCCCACGATCAACCGTGCCGCACTGGACGCGGTTCCGGCCACCACGATGTCGTTCGTGAAGTCCACCCAACCGAAGTTCTCAAACTTCATCCGCCCCTGCGCCACGGTCAGAGACCGAATCACGCCGCCCTCGGCCTCCGGCGTCGACAGAATCACCGTATCGGTGTTCGAGAAGTAGCTATGTTGAGGTAATTGCAAAACCCTCCTCAGTTGAACATTCCGGCGACTCCGTCGCC
>JAUNMP010000190.1 GCA_030537465.1 bacterium | reverse complement strand
ACAAGCCGTCAACGCCGAGGTTTTGCAATTACCTCCTATGTCAATCAAAGTGGCGCGTGAACAACAGAGGTGAATATGTCAGATATGGATGATTTCGAGGCAGAGGAAGCGAAGCTTGAAGAATCGTGGAAAGAGGTAGAAAAGGCATCGGCACAAGCTGATCAGGCGTTTAGGGACTATGAGCGGGCTGCTCGCGCCGAGCGTTGCTCCGCGCAACCCGAAACTCCTCGTCGTCAATACACACCCGAAGAAATGGAGAAGGGCAAGGAGATGCTCGAGAAAGTCGCAATTGTTGGTGCGAAGTCGGTTGCCACTGTTGCGGCGGTTGCCGGGGCGGGTGTCGTGTCGCTGTTCAAGCGTGATACGAGCCCAATCGGATCAACATTCGATTGGTGTAAGAAGAACTTTTGGGGGTCGAAATGAGAGAGGTTGCAAGGGCTGAATACAAGAGCGGGTATGCGGACATCTATGATGCCCGCGGTGTGCTGATGGTTCACATGCGTTGCGATGGGCTCGTTGGTTATGGTCCGAGCGGGTTTGTCGTGAAGCGCGGTAATTCCTACTGGGCGCACAACGCCAATGGAACGAATGCCGTTTCAGCGATGACTCCGTATGATTTCGGAAAGAAACAATGGGAGATGCACGACACGTATCTGCGTGTTATGTGCTAACAGAGGCAAATGAAGGGTGATGAAAATGGCAAAAGTCATATCGTGTGAACGTATTGGTTCGCGGATCGTTCGGTTGAAGACGGACAATCTTTCAAGCGTGACGCTCTCGGGAGAATTAGTTGGCTGGGGGCCTTGTGGTGCTGTCTTGAAAAACGGTTCCACTTACGAGGTTCGCACCGGGTCTGGGGGGTATGTCGCCCGTCTGTCGGCTTCCGTATGGCCGACCAAACAGTGGGATTACCGTGAAGATTACTGTAGTCGTTAAGTCAAGCAACAAAAGAAAGGAAATCAAAATGGGATTCTGGGATATTTTGGGCAGCGGGTTGAAGAGTGTCGGGAATCAGATGGTTGAGGGAGCACAGAACATGCAGCGTTGTCGCAGCGAGTATCAGTCGTATTCTGACAGCCGCCTGATCTCTATAGCACGTGGCGAAGGTATTTTCGGGAGCAAGTTCTCCGAAAAGACGGCCGCTTTTGCCGTTCTGAAAGAGCGGTATGGCGAGGACGGTGCGAAGGAGAAAATCCGTAATGGGTATTGAGTAAAGGTAAAGGCCTGTGGCTCGGCAAATAAACATTTCCGGGCCATAGCCTCAGGGGCGGTTGATCCGATATTTACCATGAGCCCCATTTGAGACTGTGGGATGCATGTGAAATCGACAGTCACGTTGTGATTGTTGGCAGTTTTTTGAATATGGCCTATTCTGTCCTATCTTTCAACCTCCGCAATATCTACGATTCGGCACGGCTGGATCGTGATTGGGATGCCATTGCGAAGATCATAAGGGATGAACGCGCTGATGTTGTGGCCGTGCAGGAGATATTCAGTGATTTGCCGATGAAGCTGCTGTGTTGGCGGCTCAATGGCGGTTTTCTGAGTGACTGGCGGTATCGCATGGTTTCGCGGCAGACATGTGGGAACGACAGGGGCGAAGGATATGCTTTCTTGTGGAATGCGCGGCGGGTTGACCTTGCGCCGAAGACGAGGTCTAACGAAGATGGCAAGCAGACTATCGTGGGGTGGCATGAGCCGGAGATTAGGACGGAATGGAGTCGTTCGATCATGCGACCACCTTGCGTTGCGCGATTTGTTCCTGTCGGGTGGTGTGTGCCATTCGTCGAGCTTCGGGTGATTACGACTCACATCATTTTCCGCGAGAACAAGTATCTGCATGATCGTGGCAATGAATTGAGTGACATGGACTTGCGCCGCGAGGAATATCGAGCATTGTCGGCACGGCTGTTTCCGCGAGTTGGCAAGGATAGGTCTGAAGGAAGCTTTAGACCTGCCTACACGTTTATCGTCGGTGACTATAACTTGTCGTGGGTTGATTGTGCGAAAATAGATGCCGAATACAAGTCGGAAGTCGGGTACATGCGGACGCGGCAGATTCTTGGCTCGACCATTTATCCAGGCAAGGATGAAAAAGACCCGGGTGGTTACACCGAGAACGATTACGATCATGTCTCGTATTCAGATCGTGAGCATCCGTATGTGCAGATTGTTGAACGAATCGACGCTCCGGACAGGTATTACGAGAGTAATTTCAAGAAGTACCAGAAACGCATGTCTGATCATGTGCCGATCAAGATGCTGTTTGACGTTCGGCATGTCAACCCAGAACCCATTTCAACCACGGTCGTTCAAAACGAAGGAGACGTAAGATGAATCTCATTGAGAAACTGTTCGGAGGTAAGCCGAACGAGGTCGCCGCAAAGTTGGAGCCGACCGTCGAGGAGAAGCGTAAGGCGGCGATGGCGCTCAATCTTTGCGCGACATCGATTTCCCACATTCTGGAGACTGATAGCCTGGAGGTGATGGACGTCGAGTATCAGGCCATTCTCAACAACTTGAACCTTGAGAACATGGTCAAGGACGAGGCGTTGCTGTCGGCGTTCAAGTCGATCTTGGACACGGTGACGTTTTATCGCCTGCAGGCGGGAGATCGCAAGCGAGCTGACGTTAGGTATCGGCAGAAATTGAACAACGCGATTTGGAGCGCATCTTCGCAAGGCGCATGCATCTTGTTCGCATCGGCAACGAACCCGACGCCGTGGGCGGCAGTTTCTGCTGCGATTATGGCGGTTGGTGCCTTCTGCAATGTGAATCGCGCACGGGCAGACGCAAAGATCACCTATGAGGACGAGAAATGGAAGCTCGAACGCTCGTTGATCGAACAGCTCCATGCATTGAGGTATTCGCTTTTCGAGACGGCATGGCGTTTGGCGGAGCGGTATAACTTTGAGGATGCGTGGCGCTTGACGATTCCGCAGATCGAGAAGTATAACCAGATTCTCGAAGAACGCGATCCGGCATGGAGGTATTTCAAGCTTTCCCAATACAAGAAGAACTTTGAGGCCTACCCGTACTATTGGTACGAACTTGGCGAAAGTGCATTCCTTTCTGCATTGAAGTTCAGGGATGACCCGGACAAGAAGGATGATTACCATGCGTATGTGAATAAGGCGCATGATGCCTTTAATGCGTTTCGGGAAAGGGACTTGGGATTGCTGCGTGAGGATATGGTTGGTGCAGCGGCCCGGCTTCGTCTTGTTCAGATTGAACATCTAAAAGTAGGCTCATGGGCGAAGGCCGTCGATTCGGTGGGGGATATGGCGGATGAAATGCGGGGCTTGGCGTGTTCTGCGCCAGATCTGATCACCCAATGTGCGATTTGCTATGCCTCTGCATATGAGGAAAGCAAGGGTGCCGTCTATCTGCAAAAGGCGACATCGTTGATGGAGTTGGTCGTTTGTCAGGATTATAATGTACCCAATTCGAGCCGGTTGTTGAGCAAGCTTTATTTCGAGGCGAAGAGTAGGGAGGGGAACCGTGGCTATTGGAATCTGATGGAACGGTACGGCGAGAGTTGTGTCGTGGGGGTGGACGATAAGGATGGAATGATTTGCCTAAAGTATGATCGTGATGGGGCGTATGAACGGCTGCAAATGGCTTTGGCGCGGCAATTTGTTGTAGCAGTCAAGGCGTCCAACGACGGACTGTTTAATGGTTGGAGCAAGGACGTCGATGCCAAGGTCGGCAATTTCCTTGAGGAGAAGGGGCTCAAGTTGGATGCTTCGGTTCAAAGTGTGCTTCTTGATCTTTGGGATGACGTTAAACCGCGCTTGAATGAATGCTTTTTGGATGTGAGCGAAAAGTTTGCGTTACCGATTGAAAGCGTCACTCCTGTTGCAACGAAGCTTGACGCTACTATTCAAGGCGAATTGAAGCATTATAGTGGGAGCTGCGGGTCGGTTGTCTCTTCTAAAGATCGCGTAGCCGAACAGCATCGAGGCATTTATCGGGCGATTACAAACGCAAAGTCGGAATACGTCAAAGGTCTGAGCGAAGTCTTAACGACGGCATTTGGTTCTATTTCCTTTGCCGATGTGACGGCACTCTCAGAGGGGGCGGCTGCATTGGAACGTTCGATTGAGGCGTTTATTCAAAAGTATGGGATTGTTGGTGTTCAGGGCGTGGGGCGTCCTGTTGTGGATGTCTTTTCACAGTCGGCACGAGACAAGGCGAATGCTCAGACGGATTGTAAATCGTGGGTGGAGTATCAGGCCGATCCGTCTTGGGGCGAGGCGAAGATGAACAGTCATGAGAGTTTCAGGGTGAAAGTTGATGGCATAGGAGAGTTGCTGACGGCCTCTCGCCAGCTTGAAAAAGATCTTGAACGCAAGGACTTCAAGGTTCGCGTATATACGAAGGGAGGGGAATTGGGAGCAATTTATGGACCGGCTTTGGCACTTCTTGCCGTTCATCGGATTTGGACTATGAACCCCGACTATGAGGTGATTCGTTATCCGAAGAGTATTGAAGTCCGCTACATGCATGTTGACATACATGATGCTTCAGACGATCAAGGAATGGTTGATGCGGTCAAGGATGAGGTCGCAAGTGCCACAAATCAAGTCACGCGTGTTGCCAACGAAGCTTGGGAGTGTGTTGGCGACGCATTCAATGTGGTCAGAGGGTGGATTTCATGATTTTGTCGACTACAACCTGATGTGTATAGTTGCTCGTCGTTGGGGAGAGGTAAAAACATCGCATATAATTGACATCCCAGATGGGGTGTTGTGTGTTGACGGTTTGATTCGTGAAAAGGCATAAACATGATCCGAATTGAACAGGGTGATATCACGAAGCTGGCGGTGGATGCCATCGTCAACGCCGCGAACCAGGTGATGTTGGGCGGTGGTGGGGTGGACGGTGCGATCCATCGGGAGTATCCCCCTCGACGAAGTCGAGCCGCGAAGCGGGCGGCTACGCGGGGTGCAGGGCGAGAACTCTATGAGGCGTGTCTCAAGGTTTCCGAGGTGCGTCCGGGGGTGCGATGTCCGACGGGCGAGGCGCGGATTACGCCGGGGTTCAAGCTGCCCGCCAAGTTCGTGATTCACACGGTTGGCCCCGTCTATCGGGACGGGCAGCACGGTGAGCCGGAGAAGTTGGCAGGGGGCTATCGCAATTCGCTGGCGGTTGCCATCGAGAACGGCTGCAAGTCGGTTGCCTTCCCCTGCATTTCGACCGGGGTGTACGGCTATCCCATCCGCGATGCGGCGGAGAACGCACCCCTTGTAGCCAACCGCTTCGCGGCGCCTTGCGGCGGGGGATATTTTCGCGAGGTAAAGGCCGTGCTGGCCACCCATCCCGATCTTGAGGTGGTCTTCTGCTGTTTCTCGGCTGGCGACAATGCTGTCTATGAGCCTCTATTGAATCTCCCGCAATGCTGATGTTTGATCATTTGCAGTAGAGGAGTGACCGATAATGTCGGCATAATGCAACAACAATTTTATCAAAGGAAACTCGCTGTGGAAAAATCTGTCACTATCACTTACAACATCGTCAATCCCGGCAAGCGGGGATCGGCGGTTGAAGAGGCGGTGCTTGACGAGGTAAAGCGCATCTGCGATGCCGTAAAAGCGCCTATAGCTGGTGTTGTTGTTAATTGTCGCCAGACAGGCAAAAAGCCGGTGGCAATGCCGACTTTTGATGAGTTGATGAAACTTCAGTACGATCTTCAGATCGGCGAGATCACCATAAACAAAAGTTATTCCAACATTGAATCTCCCACACCACATGAGATTCTTGAAGAGCTTAGACGGCTTCACGATGAATTTGGAGATCAGATAAGTGAGATCGGTGATGATGATTCAGAAGATGTCGAAATCGCACTGCAAAACATCTATGTTGAAATGGAAACACAGCTTGATGCGCTTGAGGATGCTCTTGGTGGTGATGAGAACGGACAATGTCTGCTTTTGAGCAATGAATAGTTGGGTTTATGCGGTCAAGTGCTGCTGTGAATATGGGTGAAGACATCAACATCAAGAAGCGGTTGAAGCAGCGCGAGGACATGTTTTTGCGGCGGCTGTTTGGCATGCTGGCGAAGATGGCAAGGTCGGACGGAAAGGTTGATGCGTGGGAAACCCATGCCGCCGAGGGCGCGTTCGCAAGGTTTCCGAGGGCAGCGGCACGGCGCAAGTTCTGCGTCCGGGTGTTCAATGAGTCGAAGCGGAGCCGACTTTCGCTTTACCGGCAGGCGTGGGAGTTCGCAAATAAGTATGCGTCGCCAGAGGATTGTCTTGTCGTGTATGAACTCCTCTGGGACATCAGTTGTGCCACGGGCCTTCTGAAATCTGTTCACAAGGACAATCTAAAGGGTGTTTGTAAGTACCTGAATCTGCCGGAGTCTTATTTCGACATCTTTTTTCGGAAACGTTCCGCGACGTTCCGAGAGTGGACGCACAACGACCAGAAGACGCAAGAAGAAGCCCGTCGATCAAAAGGAAAAGACACGCATGAGCGGACGAGGCGCGAACCGCCACCGCGTCCAATGACGGCGTTGCAGAAGGCATACGAGCTGATCGGATGCTCCAGTGCCGACGACGATGCCGCCGTCCGCCGCGCTTACCGCTTTGCGGCCAAGAAGTGTCATCCTGACGTCCTCCGTGCCGCTGGCGCGTCAGACGAGCGCGTCGCGGCGGCTACGGAGCAGATGGCGCGGATCAATGATGCATGGGACACGATCCGCAAGGCAAGAGGAATGTAAAGATGAGAACGTGGTTATTTGTGGCTAAGGAGTGAGGACGATGATCAGAATTGAACATAGTGACATCACGAAGCTGGCGGTGGATGCCATTGTCAATGCCGCGAACCAGGTGATGCTGGGTGGGGGCGGGGTGGACGGCGCGATCCATCGGGCGGCAGGGCACGAACTCTATGAGGCGTGTCTTAAGGTTTCCGAGGTGCGTCCGGGGGTGCGATGCCCGACGGGCGAGGCGCGGATCACGCCGGGGTTCAAGTTGCCAGCCAAGTTCGTGATCCACACGGTCGGACCCGTTTATCGGGACGGTCAGCATGGTGAGCCGGAGAAGCTCGCGGGGTGCTACCGCAACTCGCTTGCGGTCGCCATCGAGAACGGCTGCAAGACGGTGGCGTTCCCCTGCATCTCGACCGGGGTGTACGGTTATCCCATTTGCGATGCCGCCGAAATCGCCGTTCGCGAGGTGAAGGCCGTGTTGTCCGATCATCTTGATCTTGAGGTGATCTTCTGCTGCTTCTCGGCGGGCGACAAGGCGGTGTATGAGTCGTTGGTTGGCTGAAATTTCTTTCGGCAACAGACATCTATTCGTTCCGCGAATTGTGCGAGGCCGACATCAGGTGTCTGAAAAAGACGACAGATTTGTTGTCGCGACAATGGGAAAACACGACTCTGATGTGGTGTTGTTTCGCGCGAAGGATGGATTGAGAGATGCTTAAGCGGGAAATAGATGCGGCTTTGATCGGTTTGTGAATGATCCTCGAAAGTCGACGTTTCTGATTACGGGGGCGCGGCAGGACGGAAAGACTTTCAGCAATGAGACAGGTGGCGCGAGTGGAATGGGGACGGAAAAACTGGAACGAGTGAGGATCAAGACAGGATTGATCGAAGGAGGATTAGTGTCATGGGAAAGTTGTCAGAACTGCTTTTGGGCGACCGCATCTGGCCGAAGAATCGC
Organism: bacterium; assembly: GCA_030537465.1. Classification (GTDB taxonomy): domain Bacteria; phylum Verrucomicrobiota; class Kiritimatiellia; order RFP12; family UBA1067; genus RUG572. The sequence continues at coordinate 1,588 of JAUNMP010000190.1, read as the reverse complement.
GATCCGCGCGTCAAGGGACCCCAGCCGAGAGTCCTTTCCCCGGAGGCCGCCGAGGCGATGAGGAAGCTCGCCGAAGAACGCCGGGATGATGACGGTAAGTCGTCGCTGGATGGCTGTCGGAACGAGTGATCGCCTGTCGATTGGGGCGTTTGCCCTGGGCTGTCTCACGTCCTTTCGCCATCTTGAATGGCTATAGGGAAATCCTATGGCAGACAGCGGATCCTTCCGATTGGTAAATAGGCTACCGATTCGGTAAACTATTGCCGTTCCCCACGGAAGGGGTTAGCGAAAGAGAGGTCATGAGATGAGCGAACAGAAGAGAAAGTATCACCTGGAGACACTGGCGGTCCATGCGGGACAGGAAGTCCCCGAGTCGGACACGAAGGCGCGCAACGTGCCGGTCTACCGGACGACGGCGTTCAACTTTGACAACTCCCAGCATGGCGCGGACCTGTTCGCGCTCAAGGTGCCGGGCAATATCTATGCCCGCCTCATGAACCCGACGAACGACGCGCTGGAGAAACGCCTCGCGGCGCTTGAGGGCGGCGTGGCCGCGCTGACGCTCTCCTCCGGCACGGCGGCGATCTACTTCACGATCACCAACATCGCGAAGTGTGGAGACGAGATCGTCTCTGCGAACAACCTCTACGGCGGGACCTTCACCCAGTTCGACGCGATTCTTCCGCAGCAGGGCATCACGGTCCGCTTCACGAACCTGAATGACTTCGACGCGGTCGAGGCGGCGATCAACGAGAAGACGCGCCTCGTCTACATCGAGACGGTCGGCAACCCGACTCTCGGCGTGGCGGACATCGAGAAGTACGCCGAGATCGCCCACAAGCACGATCTACCGCTCGTGGTGGACTCGACCTTCACGCCCCCGACGCTGCTGCGTCCGATTGAACATGGCGCGGACATCGTCATCCACTCGCTCTCGAAGTGGATCGGCGGCCACGGCGCAGGCATTGGCGGCGTGGTGATCGACGCCGGCACCTTTAACTGGAAGAACCCGAAGTTCGCGCTCTACAATGAGCCCGACCGCGGCTACCATGGGCTCCGCTTTGCGCACGATTTGCCGCTCAACCTCGCGTTCATCCTGCGTCTCCGCACGGTGGGTCTCCGCAACCAGGGTCCGACGCTCGCCCCCGACGCGGCCTGGATCTTCCTGCAGGGTGTCGAGTCGCTTCCGCTGCGCGCGGCAAAGCACTCGTCCAACGCGCTCAAGGTCGCGGAGTTCCTCTCCAAGCACCCGAAGGTGGCCTGGGTCAAGTATCCGACGCTCTCGGATCCAGAACTCGCGAAGAAGTACCTCCCGGACGGCGCTGGCGGCATGGTCGTCTTCGGCGTGAAGGGCGGTAGCACTGAGGCGCGCACGCTGGTGGACTCCATCCCGCTCTTCTCGATTCTCGCCAATGTCGGCGATGCGAAGAGCCTGATCATCCATCCCGCCTCCACCACGCATTCGCAGGTCTCCGACGAGGAGCAGCGCAAGGCGGGGCTCCAGCCCGAGCTCATCCGCCTCTCGATCGGCCTCGAGCACCCGGACGACATCATCGCCGCGCTCTCCGAAGGCCTCGACAAGATCGCC
>JAUNMP010000431.1 GCA_030537465.1 bacterium | reverse complement strand
TGAAGCCGATCGGCGTCGACGCCGAAAAGGTCCGCAGGCATCTCATCGAGAAGTACTCCACGGGCACGATCGTCCTCTCCGGACTCATCCGTCTCGCGTTCTCGACGGTTCCGTCGGCGAAGCTCCCCACGCTCTTCGCGAATGTTGCCGCAGCGATCGTCGACCTTCAGTCGAATGAAGAATGAAGAGTGGGAAATGAGGAATGACTAAGTTCCTCAAACTGAAAATGGGAGGCGGTCATCCGCCTCCCATTTTTCACTCTTCATTCTTCATTCTTCATTGGAACGTCGTGGGATCCTTGTCCGGACCAAACGGCGAGAGGTCGCGCAGGTTCTTGATGATCGGCGGCAGCTTCTCGAGCACGTAGTCGACTTCTTCCATCGTGTTGTAGCGCGAGAGGGAGAAGCGCACGGAGCCGTGCACGGCGATGAAGGGTACGCCCATCGCGCGGATGACATGGGAGGGGTCGAGCGAACCGGACGCACAGGCGGAACCCGTGGAGATGCAGATGCCGGCGTCGGAGAGGTGGTAGGCGATCGCCTCGCCCTCGATGTACTCGAAGGAGACGTTCAGCGTGTTGGGCAGGCGGTTGGCGCGGTCGCCGTTGACGCGGACGTTCGGGCAGGAGGCGAGGATGCCGGCCTCGAGCTTGTCGCGCAGCGGGGTGAGCGTGCGGGCTTCGTCCGCCATATGGGCGGTTGCAAGCTCGCAGGCCTTGGCGATGCCGACGATGTAGGGGACGTTCTCGGTGCCGGCGCGGCGTCCGCTTTCCTGGTGGCCACCGAGCATGAACGGCTTGAGCTTCGTGCCGCGGCGCAGGTAGAAGACGCCCACGCCCTTGGGCGCGTGGAACTTGTGTCCGGAGATCGAGAGCATGTCCACGGGGACCTTCCTGACGTCGATCGGGATCTTGCCCGCGACCTGGACGGCGTCCGTGTGCACGGTGGCGCCGTATTCCTTGGCGATTTCGGCAACCTGCTGGATGGGGAAGACGACGCCCGTCTCGTTGTTCGCCCACATCACGGAGACGAGGGCGTTTTTCGTGCCCTTGAGCTCGGCGCGGAGCTGATCGAGGTCGATCTGACCGACGGAATTGACGGGGAGCTCGACTTCCTCGTGGCCGAGGGCCTTGAGACGACGCGCGGGCTGAAGCACGGCGGGGTGTTCGACGGCGGTGGTGATCATCTTCATCGACTTGCCGTACCAGTCGGCCGAGCCGCGGATCGCGGTGTTGTCGCTCTCCGAGGCGCAGGAGGTGAAGTAGACCTCGTCCGGCTCGCAGTTCAGGAACGCCGCGACCTCTTCACGCGCCTTCGTCACGTAGGAGGCGACCTGTCCGCCGAAGAAGTGCATGGAGGACGGATTGCCGTAGAGTTCGCCGAAGAAGGGCATCATCGCGTCGCGCACTTCCGGCGCGACCAGAGTCGTGGCATTGTTGTCGAAATAGACTGTCTTGTTCATTGCGTCAAATCCTCGAGGCGCATAGTTTACCACAAAATCATGAAACGGGCCTCTTTGATTCACGATTAAAATGGTAGGAATAAGGCGTTCCGACGCACGAAAATTAGGTGAAGATTAGCCCTTGCGCAATTCCCGAAAATTGTGGTACACTTGCCGCGGAAATTCAGGAAGGATTCGGTTGGCTCTGCCAAGTGGGTCTTTCGGAAGTCGACGCAAGTTGATGTTTTCCCTAATGCGTTAGCGGGCGATCATCGTAATTCACTAACGAGGTAATTGCAAAACCTCGGCGAAGTCGTGCCGGACGTCCGCCTGACGG
>JAUNMP010000189.1 GCA_030537465.1 bacterium | reverse complement strand
CCCTACACGATACCGCAGATGACGAAGCGGGAGTGTCCGGGGTGGACGATCTCGCCGCGGTCGACGAGACGCCGAACCGCGAGCGACAGGGCTGTGCGCGTCACGCCAAGATAATGGGCGCAGGCCTCGGAAGTCGCGAACGGCAGCGTCACGTCGCTCTCGCCGACCTCGGACGCATACCAACGCAAGTAGAGCATGAAACGGTCCTCAACCTTCTTGCTGGAGAGAATCGACATCTTGCGCCAGCACTCGAGTACCTGTCCGCTGACGATCGAATAGAGATTCTCGAAGAACTTCGGACATGTTCCCTCGTGCCAGAGTTCCCTGATCTTCGGAATCGACAGGAACACCACCTCACTGGGCTCGGCCGCAACCACTGCACCGGGATAGTACTCGAGGTTGCTCGTCACCATCGTCGACCCAAAAATCTGGCCTGCCTCAACGACACGCACAGAGTGCCGCACGCCCCCCGAGCCGGACTCGAAAATCGTGAGTCGTCCGGAGAAAATGGGCACGACCCACTTCGCCTTCGTACCCTCGTAGACGACCGTCTCGCCCTTTTTGAACTGACGGACCTCCCCGCCAATCCGGCGAACGAATTCGGAGACCACTTCACGCGGCATCCCGTCAAAAAGGCGGACCGTCATCAACCGTTCCACCAAAGACTCGACCGCCTCGACTCTCCTGTCTTTCATAACGACTCCTCCTGTCCTTGCAAGAACTCCTTCGCGAGGGATAGGCCCTCGATCGAGCCGCAGCCCATCGAACGAATCCAGTCATTGGCCGTCGAGGTGCCGTCCCGAAGCGCCCATTCGACGTCCTTGATGCCGCCCATGTCATAGGCCCTGATCACCTTCAGCTTGTCTTCCTCCGACATGAGCTCCCACGCCAACTGGTTGGTGCGCTGGCCCGCATCCGTGTCGCTGCGGAACCTCTTCCCGTCGATCTCGTACTCGATCCAGTAGCCATAGTCGAAGATGTTCCACGTCATCCTCCCCGTGTTAATCAGCTTCACCTCGACGGCATCAGCGGCCAGCGGTACCAGCATCAGGGATAAAATGTGGCATCCTACGACGATTTGATCTGCCCACCCGTCAGGCCGGGATGCAGGAGTCGGGCAAGCCGGCGTTCAGGGGATCGGTGACGGTGTGCCGCGCGAACCAGTCGAGCGCGTCCGGAAGCTTGGCGACGAGCTTCTCGAGGTCCTCGTCGTTCTCCTCCTCGATGGCCCGGGTGAGGGACTCCGCCAGCTGCTTGATCGCCTCGGCCTTCTCGTCGGCCTTGTCGTCGGTCGCCTTCTCGTCCGGCAGCTTCAGGATCTTGACCGACGCCGCGTCCAGAGCGGCCGCCACGGCCGCGAGGCTCACCTTGTCCAGAGCGGCCAGCGCCGCCTGGATGTTGGCCTCGGAGGCCTCGACCACGCCCTTCGCCAGGGCGGATGCGGTCTGGGCGGCGGTCAACTCGTCCTGGGCCTTCTTGAGCGCGCCCTGCGCCGCCGAAACCGCATTTTTCTGGGTGGAAATCGCATCTTTCCCCGCCGAAATCTCTCCGGAAAGCGTATTGGCCTGGCTCTGGAGGCCGGAAATCTCCGTCCGAAGAGCCTTGATCTGGTCGGAGAGGTCGTCGATCTGGCGCTGGAGATCCTCGTCCTCCTTCGTCTCGGCGGCCTTCTCCTTCACCTCGGTGGCCTCCTCCTCGGCCTTCTGCTCCTTGGCGTGGATCTCCTTCTCCCGCTCCTCGCGGGACTTCTTCTGCGCCTCGACGAGCTCGTTCAGATTCTTGATCATCACGTCGAGCACGGCCGACTTGCCGTCCATCGTCGCCTTGAGGGCGGCCAGAGTCTTCTCCAGATTGGCCACGGAGAGGGACTGCTTCGCGAGTTCCGCCATGAGCGCGTCGACCGTCTTCTGGGCCTCGGTGACGGCCTCGCCCTTCTCCGCGACCTCCTGCGTGGCCGATTCGGCCACCCGCTTGGCGGCCTCCAGCGCCGTGGTCGCCTCCTCGACCTTTCCGATGGCGGCCGTCTGGGCCGCCGTCAGATGGAGGTTCTGCGCCGTGAGCTGCTGGAGCGCGATCGCGAACTGGCGGACGGTCAGTTTCTGCCGCTCCTCCTCCTGGGCCATCTTGAGTTCGTCCATCAGACGCTGGAAATCGGTGGCCTCGGTCACCGTCACCCCTGGACCAGTGAACAGGGCGGGAGGCGTCTTCCCGGTCGCGACGGGAGCGGCATCCCCCAGCAGGGGTTCGGAAAAGCTCAGACGATTCGAATTTTCAACTGTGACGCTCATGGGAAAGTCCTTTCATGCTTCTAGACGCACCGACTACGAACGAACCACAGGAAAGGTTACATCAAATCCGGAATTCGTGCATCAGATTTCCGAAGCGGCGCTGGCGCTCGGCCAGTTCGTCGTCCGGGGCGGGGGCCGGGGCGTCGGCCTGGCCGCGCAGTTCCGCCGTCGCGGCGTCGAAGCTGGAAGAGGCGTCGTCTTCCTCGAGGGGGGGCAGTCCGCGGCGGCGCAGCTCCTCGTTGACGGCCAGACGATGTTCGGGCGTGACCTTGAAGTTCAGCACCTGTTCGCGCGTCAGGCCCTGGCTCTCGAGCAGACGGTCCGTCTCCTGGATGCGAAGGTTCGCCGCGTCGATCACAGACTGCGAATCCGCGATCGTCTTGCGGATTCGGGCGAGGTATTCTTCAACTTCCTGCGGAGTTTTCATCGGTCTTCCCCTCTTTTCGTCACTCGAACGTCTTGCCCATCGTCAGAATGTTGCGTCCATCCTTGCGCTGATAGGTGACGGGGGACATCGTCTTCTTCACGATGAGAATGCCCAGTCCGCCAACCTGACGGTCCTCCGCCGCAAGCGCCGTATCCGGGTCGCGGACCTCCAGGGGATCGAAGGCGGCACCATCGTCCGCGAACGTGAGACGCACGGACTTCGGATGTTCGGCGAATTCCACCTTGAGCGACCACTGGGTGGCGTGCGAATAGCGGACGATATTCGCGAAGATCTCGTCCGCCGCGACCATGAGCTGCATCTTCGTCTTGAGCGGGACCTCCTCCAGGGCGGCTTCCAGGTCGGCTGTGGCCTTCGCGAGATCCTCCATTGTCGGTACGTATGTCTTGTTCATTTTCTGTTCGCCTCCGCGATATCTCAGAATAAGCTGTGTGCAGTCGTCCGCCTGTTCGGTCGAAGCGGCGTGGGCGTCGACGGCTGCCTGCATGCGTTCGCACACCGTCTTCAGCGCGGCGGGAGCTCCCGTCAGAACCTTCTGCGTCCGCGCCTCGCCGAACATCTCCCCCGACTGATCCGGCTGCTCGGTGATGCCGTCCGTGTAGAGATAGAGGTCCGCACCGGCCTCCAGGAAGAATTCGTCCGAGACATAGCGGATACCCGACATGGCGCCGAGCACGAGGCCGCGCTTCCCCTTGAGCATCCGCACCGAGCCGTCGGCCATGCGGACGAACGGCGGATTGTGCCCCGCGTTCACGCAGGTCACGCGTCCGGTCGCGATTTCGAGGACGCCCGCCCAGAGGGTCACGAACATGTTCGCGTCGTTGCCCTCGCACAGCGCGTCGTTCGCGGCCGAGATCACCTCGGAGATCGGCCGTCCCGTCGTCGCCAGGCTCTTGACCGTGGACTTCGCCTTCATCATGAAGAGCGCCGCGGGAACTCCCTTTCCGCTCACGTCGGCGATCAGGAAGAGGATGTGGCCCGGCCCCACGAAGTAGAAGTCGTAGAAGTCTCCGCCGACCTCCTTTGCCGTCCGCATCTGGGCGTAGACGTCGAACTCCTTCACGTCCGGGAACGGCGGGAAGGTGCGCGGCAGGGACCCCTCCTGGATTTCCTTCGCCATGGCCATGTCCTTCGCGGCCTGGGCGGCCATCTGCGCCTTGACGAAGCCCGCGATGACGAGGGCCACGAAGATGGTCAGCAGAATCAGGGCGCCACCGACGAAGACGGATCCGATGCCCAGCGACACGTTCCGCTCGATGGCGGCAGAGGCCTTGGGCACCACGCCGTAGACGGTGAAGCCGTCGCGTTCCGCGGACCGCCAGTACATGTCGTTCCCCGGGGTCTTCCAGAGCGAACCATCCAGTTCTGGATCCGTCGCGGAGATGATCCGCCCGGCCTGCGTCACCACGAAGATCGAGCCGTGGGCGCCGATGTGCCAGTTGTGGGTGATACCCGTGAGCTCTGACTGGATGAGCGCGCGAAGCGTCGGCGCCAGGCAGCCCACCTGGACAAAGCCCCCCTCGGGGCGCCACACGCCGACGTATTTGCGCGACTCGTTTTTCCCCTTGAGGGAGATCTGGCAGAACGGCTGGGCGAATTCCGTCTCGTCCTTGAGCAGGCAGAGGAACTCGGCGGCCTGGCCCCCCACCTTGTTGAAGTCGAGCCCGATGTCCTCGGAACGCGCGCTGTGCGTGAGAATGCCCTTGGCGTCGACCAGGCAGATCTCGTCCACGCCCAGGCTGTCGGCCAGCGCCCGGAGCTTCGGCACCGAGAGGTCGTCCATCTTCTTCACGGCGTCGCGCGCGGTCATGGCCATGCGGATCAGATAGGTGTCGGCCTGGTCGTCCATGTCGGCCAGCACGTCCTCCAGCGTCTCCGAAATCTCCTGGTAGGCATCCCGTTCCGCCATGTAGTCCTGCAGAAACCACAGGGGAATCAGCACGATCACGAAGGCCACCAGCACGGAGAGGGCGAGCTTGAGGGCCAATCTGCGTGGAAGCGTCATTTCTTCAGCACCTCCTGGACGACCTCGTTGCAGACTGCCAACAGTCTGGGCTGCCCCTTGCGGACGGCAATCGCATAGTTCTCACGCGTCTCGAGCGGCGTCACGCTCAGCTTGCCGCCACTGTTCGCCGCGGCGTGGCGCAGGGGAACGGCATCGTAGAAGACGGCGTCGATCTTCCCGGTCTCCAACGCCTCAATCGCGTCTTCCCCGGTCGCGAAGCGACGTGGGTTGAGATTGTGGAGACTGAGGTAGATGTCCGGCGTCGTGGCGTTCACCGTTCCCACGAGCAGCTGAAAGGACGTGATCATCGTCGGCACGGTCTCCCCGGTGCGATAGAGGAAGCAGCACCCCTGGGAATCATAGGAGTCCGAGAAGTCCACGTCGCGGCGGCGGGCCGGGGTCACGGTGATCATCGCGATGCCGAAGTCCAGCTCCCCGGCGTGCAGACGCGGGATCAGCTCCTCGAAGGGCATCACGTGGATGTCAAGCGGACGGCCCATCTTCGCGGCGATGGTCTTCGCCATGTCGATCTCCGTGCCGACGATCTCGCCCTTCTCGTTCCGGTACTGGTAGGGCGGCGTCTCCAGGTTGACGCCGAGACGCAGGGGACCGGTGCCCTCGTCAACGGGACGGGAAGCAGGCCCACATCCCATTTCGACCATGCAGGCGCAGATCAAGACAAATGAAAGAACACGTTTCATGTCAGTTCGTGCTGCAGTGCACGCATCCAGCTCAGCGTTTCACCGAGCTCTCGTCAACGGGAATCGGCACGCCGTTGCGCTTCAAGCTCAGCTTGTTGTACTGGTCCTTCAGATAGAAGTAGCCCTTGAGCACAAGTTCGTGATAGTCGGGGCCGGTCTTCCGATCCGTGGCAACGCCCGTCGCCGAGAAGACCCGCGCCATCTCCACTCCCGAGCGGAGGGCGAACTCGGGCGTGCTCGTATCCTCGAACTTCTTGATCGACGCGTTGAGTTCGCTCTGCGCAAGCAGGATGCAGTCGATGATGCGCTCGTCCAGTTCGACGATGCCGGCGAGGGCAGGCCAGCCGTTCTCGTAGAACGAGGCCGTCTTGACCGCCTTCTGGCGCGCGTCCATGACCATGGAGAGCTTCCTGCCGAGCTCCTCGCTGCAGATCTTCATTTTCCTCAGCTCGTCGTCGCACATGCGCGCGTTGTAGCGCATCAGCACCGCGAGGCTGTTCCAGAAAGAGCTCTTCGGCGTGCCGTATTCATTGACGTAGCTGCCGAGGTACGTCGCGGAGTTGAACAGGTGCGACAGCGTGACCCGACGCTGGCTCGTGAAGCCGAAGCGATCGCCTCCCTCGTAGTCCCTCTTCAACTTCGAATCGAGCCGCGTGAAGTCCGCGTTGAACATCTTCATGTCGTGCAGGAGCGTCTTCATCCGGTCGGACCTGTAGAAGTCCTTCGCGCGCTCCACGCGCGCCGCGTACCGGAACATCGAGTTGCCGTCGTAGAAGCTGAGCAACGAGCCCATGACCTGGCGCATTTCGCACCGGCGCATATAGGCCTCGTACGCCTTCCAGATGTCCCAGAGCTCCTTCTGGTCCTGGTCGGGCAGCGACTTGTCGGTCGCCACCAGCCGCCCGTCGAACGGGTCGGCGTAGAGATCGCGCAGCAGGTCCTTGAAGTTGCCCTGGACGTCCTTGTAGTACCGCGGCTCCGCCAGCTTCTTCCGGATTTCGTAGTCCCGCGAGATCGCCTTCTGGAGCACGGCCTCCGTCAGCACCGCGTAGCCGTTCTCCTTGACGGTCAGCACGGGAGCGTTCTCCGGCGCAGGGGCCGCGGGGAGCGTGAGAGACAGCGCGGCGCAGGCACAGGCGAGAAATGTCTTGATCTGCATGGTTGTCTCCTCCTTAGAAACGCGGGGCATAGTCCTGCACGTACCAACGGCCGGATCCCTTGCGGATCAGACGGTGCGGATGGGGCGAACCGAGCTGCTTGCCGTTTTCGTCGATTGCGCGGCTCTCGACCGTCGCCTCCTCGATCTTCGTGCCACCCGCCTTGACAAGTTTGGCCTTCTGCGCGTCGTCGAGGAAGAAGTTGTTCAGCTCGTCGCCCGAGTCGAAGCCCTTGATCACGCGAATCTTCGCCTTCGAGAAGGTCGCGTGCACGTACTCGTTGTGGAACCGGCTCTGGTGGAGGTCCCAGTGGTACTTGAGGAGGTCTGTTCCGACCGGCGTCTTCATATTGTCTGGATCCACGCACTGCACATAGAGGTCGTAGTTCTTCTCCTTGATCGCCGTCATGAAGATCTCCATCAACCGCTCGGGCGTCACATCGGCGGGAATCTCCTTGACCGTGAACCAGTTGGCCTTGGCCTGGAGGGCCTTCTCCTCGCCCGCGAAGCGTCCGGACGACGGAGCGCCGGCGTCGTGGAACGCGACGACATGGCCGGGCACCTGCAGGGCGATCGGCTGCACGATCCAGCCGAACTGGATGTTGCCGACCTTCTCCTCGCCGGCAGAGGGAATCTCCGCCGTCACGCCCGTGATGCGCCCGAGCACGGTCCAGGACGCCACATCCTCAAGGGCCGTATCCACATTGCGCCGGTAGCGCTTGACGGCCTCGTAGGGCCCGAGCCAGTTCCGTCCGCCGAGATCGACGAAGTAGAAACCCTCGGACGGCTTTCCGCAGGCGATGTATTCGCCTGTGCCGCCGTAGAACTGGCCCATTGGATAGCGCACGCCGTCGAGGACGACGAGTCGGTTCGTCACCGCTTCGGCGGAGACCGCGTCCGTATCCGGCGCCGGGAAGGGCCTCTCCAGCCAGTTGGTCCCGGCAGACGCGAGAAGCCCCTTCCAGCAAGCCTCCCCCTCCGCGGCGACCATCTTGCGCAGATTCTCCTCATTGCGCTTGTACAGCGTCCAGGAGGGATCGACCTCATTCAGCTGTCCCATGCTCTGCATCAGCGCGCGGCGGGCGCGCTGATAGAGCCTCTCGACCTCGGGGTCATCCGGGAACTCCACCTTGAGCGCCTGGACGCGGGTCAGCGCGTCCTTCTTGTTGCGCCAGATGGCCTTCTCGCCGCCACGTTGGCGGGCGACCTCCTTCTCGAATTCAACGAGATAGTAGTTGACCTGCCCGAGACGGTGTCCCGGCCCCGCACTCTGCGCGAGAGAAGGGGCTGTCACTAGTACTGTGGCAAATACCACCAACAGAATCCTACCCAACATACCCCTCCTCCTCTCGCAAAAAACTTCGATCAGGGTTCTCAGACCGCAGCGGCCTTCTTCTTCTTGAGCACCACGAGGGCGACGACAAGTGCCGTGGCGAGCGCAATCAGCGTGATTGACAGCAGAGGACGGTAGAAGAACCAGGCCACCGCGATCACGGAGAGCGAACAGACGGCCGAGATCAGAAACGCGATCAGGCCCACGCCCATTGAGACGACGGTACGTACGACGGGAATCACGTCGACGAGAACCGAGAGCGGCGCGAGAACCATGCGAACGCCGAAGAGCATCACGAGGAAGCCGACCAGACGGAGGATCCACGTCATCATCGTGTTGGCGCTCTGGGCGCTCGCGAACATCGCCTCCGCGTCATGAATGCCGTCTTCCTGCAGTGAGATGGTCTTCTTGTTGCTGGCCGTCCAGGCTGCCAGCGTGTCGCCGACCTGCTTTTCGCAGATCGAGATGTCGTGGGGTTCGACGACGCGGAAGCGAACGCGGATGTCGCCGACCAGGGGGTTGGAGGCGATCTGACGCACGGCACTCGTCACGGCATTCGAGACGGCCTGGGCCGCAGCCTGGAGCGGGAACGCGGAGTTCTGCGCGCCGGCCGCAGGCGTCGTCACGGAAGCCGGGGCGGCGATGAAGATGTCGCCGTTGAGGAACTGTCCCCCCTGCTGCGTCTCGGGCAGCTTGAAGTCCTGCGCAAACGGGAACGCCTTGGAGCCACCGATTCTCTTGACATGGCGCTCGGTCAGACGGAACGCCCCGAGCGTGACGTCCTTCGCGATCTGCACCTGATCGGAGAACGGCATCGCCATCGGGGGATTGCCGTGGCCGGCCTCCTTGAACGCGCTCGAGTCGACGGGCTGCGAGCACCACTCCTTCGAGTAGGTATAGGTGGTCTTCTCGATCGTCTTGTCGCCCTTCTTCTCACGCGTGACATTCTTGTGCTCGACCCACTGATAGACCTCGACGGAGCGGGCGAGGCGGAGCGCCGTCGCGGAGACGCCAAACGCCGCGTCCGACAGCGTCTCCTTCGTATCCGCCTTGCCGGAGACGTGCACGAGCTTGCCTTCGTTCGCGGAGTCGACCTTGTCGGCGCCAACGCTCACCACCGCCTCAGCCCCCTCCGAGAGCCCCTGGGCCGTCTTCACCGCGCGACCTTCGTTCCAAAACAGAATCGGGAACGCGATCAAAAACAGCACGGCCCCCACGGCCATGCCCTTGACGGCGCCGCCCATGCGCGACCACCAGTTCGGGTTCTGGATTTCTCTTGTCTCTGTGTATGCCATGTTCTGCTCCCTCTTGAGGTAATTGCAAAACCCTTCTGACACCGTGCCGATGACCATGCCGCCCGACA
>JAUNMP010000188.1 GCA_030537465.1 bacterium | reverse complement strand
GCCGCCGGCCGGTCCAGCGCCCGCGCCAACACGTCGAGATTGAGGAAATCGCCCTTCGCCCAGCTGATGACCGCGGGATTTTCCGCGACGGGTCCTTCAACAGGCTTCGCCTTCGACGGCACGACACGGGCCGTCATGTCGAAGGCGAGACGATGCGTACTCGTCCCGGCCGGGATCTGAACCTCACGCCACGCGCCGCGATCCGCATCGCGGACGCTCCAGCCCGGCACGCGGAAGCGAACGATCCGCGGCGTCTCGGCGGATGCCGTCACCGTCACGACGTCGTCCACGGGATAGTTGCCGCGGATTTCAAGGGACAGTCCCTTCAAATGAATCGACGCATCATGGTACTGTCCCACATGCACGACACCCGCGGCGTTGGTCGACACGACGCTTTCGGCGAAATCCATAAAGCCCCGCGGGACGTTGTTCACACAACAGTGGTTGTGCTTGAATCCACAGGCCGTCTGCGCCGTCTGGTGGTGGACGTGCGAACGGGCGGCAAAGGCGCCCCACTTCCCGTTCCGGAAGACACCGGCCAGAAAGGCGTTGTAGTAGCAGAGTTCGACGCTGTCCAGATACCGCGGTTCGCCGGTGATCAAATACAGATCGTAGTTGAGACGCATCCAGTGGATCGAATCGCAGACCTCGGTGGCGGCATTCGGACGCTCCACCGCGCCGGCGAACTTGTCCCGATACCCCACGCCGCCGAGCGCATTCAGTTCTGTGGCGACGAGATCGTCGCGAATCGCCTTCACCGTCTCCAGCGCCCGGCGGTCGCCGGTGGCGCGATGGTACTCCAGCAGGCCATCCAGACAGCTCATCATCTCATAGGCTTTGGCCCATTCGTCCGGATTGGGGTACCAGTCATGCACAGACCGCCCGGAGAACGCATTGCGGAAGAAATTCGGCGCGGCGTTGTCGTCCCGATCCCAGTCCGGCAGCATCTCGGCCGCATAGTCCAGATACGCGCACTTCCCCGTAGTCTCGTACAGCAGCAACAGGGGCTTCAGCACAGACATCGCCGGCAACCCGACGAAACGCGGCGTCCCGGCCTCGTGAAGCGGCAGATTGAGCGCGTGCATCATGTCGATCCACTGATCCATCTGCCGCTCCACGCTCTTCAGGATATCCGGCTCCTGCGTCACGCGCCACGCCATGTACATACCCCAGATCGTGTACTTCCGATTCCAGAGATTCCACTGCGCCAGCCATCCGTGCGCCTTGCGACAGGCCTGCTCGTCGCGAATGTAAACGAGCGTCTTGTCCTTATACGAACCAAGGTAGCCGTCCGCATCCTGATAGGCCATCAATCGCCGGCATTCGTCGACGATGAAGCGCTTCAGCTCGGCGTCCCCCGTATACTGCGCGATCCGCGCCGCGCCCATCATGAGCTTGCCCCAGAACTCCCCCTGCCAGTATCCGCCGACGCCGGAGGCGTCGTCCATCTTCATGGCGAAGGCGGCCCGCGCTTCGGCGAACACCACCTCGCGTGCAAAGGGAGAGAAGATCCGCTCCGCAAAGAAGCGGTCCATTTTCCGTCCACCCCACCCCTCCATCCGCACGGCATCCGCCGCGCACGGATAAAGGACGTCGGCATCAAGCCGAAGACCCAGCAGACAGAACACAGGGAAAATCAACAACACAGCCTTCAGTGAATGACGCATGGACAGCTCCCAATTGTCAGTTGACCACAATCATCACGCAATTTTCATTCCGGCCCGATTTCGCCGACTCGGAATCGCGTACAGACGACGGATTGTTTCTCCTCGCCAGCACGATACTTGAGATACGTCGTCGCCAGGATCTCCCCCGACGGCAGCAGATGGATGCCCGGATAGCCGCAGTCGCATCCCGCGAAGTTATGGAGGAGCTTGATGCGGAAGGTACCCTTCGGATCCTTCGACTTAATGGCGGAATAGGGGCCCACCCAGCCGACGAAATGTCCGCGCGTCGGAGACTTCGGCGCCATGTCGCGAAACACGATGACCTCGCGGCCGTCGGGCAAGCGCACGCCCTGATGCCGGTCGCCCGTCAGCGCCCACGGCGTATCCTCGGGCGTCGACCAGGTTTTGCCCTCGTCCTGCGAGAACATCACGAGCGAGCAACCCGTGTGCGTATTCTCGCGCATCACGCAGCACAGTTCATTGCCATCCGGCGAACGGAACACATAGGGTTCACACGGGTTCTTGCCGCGAATGGCGCAAACGACCCGCGGCTCGCTCCAGGTGAAACCACCGTCCGTCGTCACGCTCTGGACCACCTCGAGCGGCGATCGGTCCGCGCCGGGCGGCCCGCGGTGGAAAAGCCCGAGATACGAACCATCCTTCAGCCGCACGATCGACGAGAACGCCATCACGCAGCGGAACTTCTCTCCGAGCGGCGGACATTCCCGCCAGGTGAGGCCTTCGTCCTCGCTCATCACGCTCGGCATGGACTGCGACAATGTCTTGCGGCAGCTCCAGAAATCACCGGGCTTGTCCCCCGGCAGCTGCTTCGACTGGCTCCAGACCCACAAACGGGCTTTGCCATCCGGACCGACCAGTCGGTAGATGCTCGGACAGTTCACGTGCTTCTTGAATTCCGCGGGAAACCGGTCGTCGATGCGCGTCCAGCTCCGGCCGCCATCCTTCGACTCGGCGGCCCAGCCCGCCCCGCCCCCGTGCGGGGCGCACCACACGGCGATCACGCGCCCGTCCTGCGTCATCACCGTTGTCGGATGCCCTTCGTAACGGTCCTTCGTGCCGCGTGCCAGAACCGTCTGGTTCTCGACGCGATCCGAGATGTCGACCACGGGGAACGAACGTTCCGAGCCATATTGGATCCGAACGGCAAAATCATTGAAGGTCGCCTCCTGGGCGAACACCACCTTGAAGTCGTTGTCCCCCCGATGCAAGGACCCCGTTGGCGGACAGAACGTGAACAAACCACCTTTGACAGACGTGCACGGATAGCCCTTCCCGTTGATCGTCAGCGTCAACCCCTCCGATTTCAAGCCCGTCAACGCCTCCACCGTCACCGTGGCATCCGCCGAGAAGTCGTTCCCGAGGAACAGGCTGAACGCAAAGGCCTCGCCGGCCTTGAGCGTCCGAGGCCGCCCCGGATCGATCTGCGGAAGCGTGCAGAAGCGATGTCCATCCTTCAACCAATTGTCGGGATTGTAGCCCCCCGAACCCCGGTCCTGGGCGAAATAGACCTTTTCAATGCCTTTTGTATTGCGTGGATCGATTGACGCGATCCGCTGCAGCGGCGCATATTCCAGATTGAAGAGATAGACGCCATCGCATCCCGCTTCCTGGGCGGCGGAATAGCGCGCCGCATAGAACGCATCCGAGTTGCGGCCGGGAAGAATCGGATGGTTCATCCGCTTCGCCATCCGCGGAATGCGCGATTCATCCAGCGACCAGTAGAACTTGATGCCATGGCGATGGGCCAATTCAACGGATTCTTTGACAGGATTGAGCAGGAAGTAGCCGCCGCCGATCCAGATGTCCACGAGTTTCTCGCGGAACCAGGTCACGACGTCCGCCCCCACCGCCAGATCATAGTCCACCGAATCCGGCATGCGCATGGCGATCACGATCGGACGGTTCTTCTTCCGACCCACCTCCTCCGTGATCGCCTTCAGATCACGCATCAGCTGCGTCATCTTCGCGACGTCCTCCGCCGTGGCGACACCACCCACCGCCACCGAACGGAAGAGCATGAAGTGCCGATTGAAATCATACTCGATCCCGTCGACATCGTAGTTCGTAACGAGTTCGCGCACAAAGCGCTTCATCGTCTCACGCACACGCTCGTGGTCGAAATCGACGCAGCTCCAACCGGCATAGCCCTTGTAGAGTTCCTTGCGGCGCGGCGAATCTGGATCCAGCGCGCCCATGAGACATTCGGGGTGGTCGATCTTGAACTGTGGATAGAGAGCCAGAATGCGGCCGGGGCGGGACGCCGAGTCGTGCTGGTCGTTCACGCGGATCGAGACAAACGTCTCAAGCCCATTCGTCGCACAGTATTCGGACGCCATCTGCAGCGAATCCGTATTCCGCGCAAAGAATTCCGACGCGGCATTGTACTGTCCCCCGTTCGGATGGGGGACAGTCCCCGTGAAGGGCTCCCCCGCCTTGCGACAGGTGAAGTGTCCAAATCCGGCGCTCTGCGGACAATAGGAAATCGTCGTGGCCTGCGTCCCCTTCGTGAACACCAAGCGTCGCCCCGTGAAGTTGGAGACGCTCACCGGCAGATTCGACGGCCAGTACAGCATGTCGCAGCCATCGGTGTTGTAGACGAGCGGACGCACCCGATCAACGGCCGCCTGACGCTTCACGGCCCAGTCGTCGGCCGGTGTTCCCATCGCCGCCAGGGCCATCAGCCCACTCACAAAGAATGATTTCATACGCACAACCTCACTTCAAGGGTATCTTCTCGACGCGATCCACGGTCAGTTCATCCCGGTCCAGGATCGTCAGCTTGCACCGCTGTTCCTTAGCATTGAACGTCCGACAGCCGATCTCCTCATAATAGGTCACCAGAATCGATTGCTTCGTGAAATGGATCGACGGATACCCATAGCTGCTCATCGGATCGTCTTCAATGTCGCCAATGAACTCCCACGTCTCCCCCTCGTCGCGGGTGACGGCCAGACTGAGCGGCGAGCGCGGGTATTGATGGATATGAGCCGGGAAGGAGTTGTCCCAGGCGATAAACGTCCAGCCCGTAAACGGATCCTTCTTCATGTAGAACGGCGCACAGGGCGAACGGAGCGTTGTCGGATGCTCCACGCTCCAGTTCTCGCCACCGTCGGTTGAGTCGCATCGGTAGAGATAGCCCTTCCCGGTGCGCGCCAACATGACGAGCGAACCATCCTTCTTCTCGAACACGTTCGGCTCGCACAACTGATCGGCGGCGGATGTCGGACGTCGCTTCCCTTCGTGCCAGGTCCGCCCCTCGTCGTCGGAATAGAAGGCGTTCACCCAGCCGACGCTCTCGAGCTTCTTGTCGAGCAGTTCGTTCGGGTGAAGCGAGAACGAGACGAGAATCCGTCCCGTCGAGAGACGCATCACCCGGTCGTTCATCAGGTAGAGGCGGCGATTGTCCGTCGAGAGGGGCACACGCCCCTGCACATTCCACGTCCGCCCCTCGTCGGACGAGAAATAGGCGTAGAAGTTGCAGGCCTTGAGCGAATTGGTGCGAATGTTCTCGCAGGTTTCGCCGCCGATGCTGAGAAGTCGTCCATCCTTCAGCCGCAGCAGGTTCGTGCTCGCGCCCTTTGTGAACGGATACGCTTTCTTCCAGGTCCGTCCGCCGTCCACGCTCTGCCGATACCAGCCCTTGATGCCACAGACGATCGCACCATCCCGCCCCTCGAACATCACCGCACCGCAGGAGCCCGGCCCCTTGACGTCCAGGTATGTCTGATAAGGCGCCGCCACGAGAGACAAACCTCCGAATGCCAGGCATCCGGCCACGATCCAATTCTTCATCTCTTTTCTCCCGCCTGAGACCTTACCGGAAAATCAGCATTGTCCCCTGTGAACGGCAGGCGATGAGCGACTGTCCCTGACGGAGGAGCATGAACCCGGGCGGCGCGTCGCCGCCATTCAGCTTCATGGTCCATCCGCTGAAATCATTCGGCGCCGTGATCGTTCCCGCCACGGTTGCGACCGGCACGCGGAACTGACGCGGCGCCTCCTCGCCCGGCGAATAGAAGTCAACACGTCCAGCCTCCGGCAGCACGAGATTTCCCGTCACCTGCAACGGCTCCGTCCGTCCCTTGGTCGCCGCGAAGCCGCCGCCCGTCTTGATCTCGACGTTCGTCACCTTGCCCGTTCCGCAGAGGGTGGCCCCGTCTTCGACGAGCGTCAACTTCGAACGCGACAGGCCGTAGACGCTGTCGACTTGCAAAGTGCCTTGATGAACGAGATTGGTCCCGTTGATCAAATAGCTGTTGGCATTGTATCTCTGAGCCATGCGCAGCGTCCCGGATCCGGACTTCGTGAAGCCGTAGACGTAATTGGTCCGACCATCGCTGGCCGGCAGCGTCAGTCCCAATTCCAGCGAAACGTCAACCGCGCCATCCTGGGTGATGTCATCGACTTCGATCGTCGTCTTCGTCCCCGGGACCAGGCAAAAACACTGAGACGAATGCAACGCCGAATCGGAACTCAAACGGAGATCGTACGGCTTCGTTCCCGTCAGGCGGAACGTGTCGTTGATCTGCCAGAAGCCCCACGCATTGTTGCCCTTGTGGTAGATAAAATTCGCATCGTCGAACGTCAAGTTGCCGATTCCCGAACCAACGACAGCGGTCGCGTTGCTGCAGACCAGCGTACCGCCGCGAATGACGAGTTCGCTCTTGAGCGACGGCATGCCGGTCACCTCCATTGACGAGAAGATGTTGCGCTGCGCAATATGCAGCGTACCATTTGTGCTGACGACGACCTGCCGTCCCTCTTTCATCATGTTGCCGAGGTAGGTCTTGCTGGAAGAACCAAAAGTCTTCGCCGAATAGTCTGGACGGTCCAATCGAACTGTTCCCTCGCGGATCTCCGTGTATCCTGAAAATTCGTTCGCCATATGGCGCAGTTCCAATGTGCCAGGACCCGTCTTGATGAATCCAGATGGTTGCGAAGTCACCTTCGTGGTCGAATTGTTGAAAGACGTGGCACGGTCAAACAGCGGCAGGTCGATGCACAAATCGTAGGCGGCATCAGCGGACGTCCGTCCCACCCAGATTTCCTGGGGTTCACTCCAGAGATGTACACCGCAACGACTTGGATCCCGCATCTGGGATGAGAGAAGTTCAAGTGGCTTGTCGGCTACCACGGTCAGCTTGCCGCCCAGCGTCATCATGCCGAGAGAACCGCTTCCGCCCCAGGCGATCGCGTTCGTGTAGATGAAGGTGGCGTGGTCAAGCGTCAACGCCCCGAACGGATGGTGCCCTCTTCCCTCGTAGTCCCCCGTGGCATCCTCGAAACTGAACGTGCCATGGTCGACGCGGATTTCACGTAGAGGCCGTTGCATCAAATCGCTCGTCATCACGTTTCGGGACGTGAAGCGGAGCGTGGCATTTGTATTGACGATCACCGGCTTTGCGTAACCCCACGACAGAGAAGTCTGTTTGGCAAATACCAGTTCGCCCTCTTGTACGCGATAGATGCCACCAGGCGCGTTGTTTGTCGACGTCGGGCTGACCAGTCCCGCGTCAATCACCATCGTGCCCGCACCCGTCTTGACGATCTCGTGACAGCCATAGGGATCGCGCCATCCGCTGTTGGCGTTCGGCGAAACTTTCATCAGCGGCAGCCCCAACGTCAGGTCGGCGGCAGAATCCCCCGTGATGTCGGCCACGTCGAAGACCGTATCGGAAGTGTAGCCAATGGTCACGTAGTTGCTGTAATCGCCGGAAGGACCAATGACGTAGGGTTCCGTTCCCCGAACCGAAAAACCACACTCGACTTTCAACGAACCGTAGGTTTTATCCCCTCCTGCACCATAGGACAGGGACCCACCATCAAGAGTCAACGAGCGGACCGGCACAACGCCAGCGGTGCCCTTGCTGAAGTCGAAGACGCCATTCGTATAGACAATCACATCTGCGTAGCCTCCCGTCACACTGCCGCCGCAATTACGTTCGTAGAACCACAACTTGCCACCGGCATGCACATAGATTTTTCGGTATCCACCAAAGGAATAGGCCTGGTTCGAGACAAGATTCTTCACCGTCCCCTTCCAGATGTGCACATCGCTCGTAGAGACGCTGAGGTTGTTGGAGAGAAAGAGCGTCCCCGTGCCGTACTTGTCGGTCGGGCCGCTGTCCGCTGCAATTCGGGAACCATCGGATGCCCAAAGCAGGAAATCGGAATTATTTCGGAAGGTGACCGATGCCGGCCTGACACTGGCCGCCACACGACAGTTCGCCCGGGTCGCAGAATCGTCGAAGGTGACCGCGTCGCCATTCGCGAAGGCCACCGCCGTGGACGAGCCGGATTCCACCCAGTTCTTGTCCGTCGTATTCCAGTTTCCGCTGGCACTTCCCGTCCAGACGAGATCCCTCGCCGATGTTATCAGCGCACCCATCAAGAATCCCCAAGCGAAGACCGATTTCATGTAATTCCTCATGGCTCATTCCTTTCCTGTGACCGAGGGGGGAACACACCCACCAGCAAAGCAATATCGTAATTATAGCACCCCAAGTTCTTTATGAGTGTATAATCTCACATAAGATTTTCTTACACGTGTTCAGACCTCCATGCTATAATCACGCATCGTGGTTGAAGACCCCATCATCTACAAGGACACGAAAGACGACCGCGAGCTGGATCTGCGGCCGGACGGTGTCGACTGCATTCCCGTTCTGGGGATGAGCAGCTACCAGTCGATTCGTCCCGGCCCTGAATACCACATCCACCTCGGCTGCATGGAATTCTGCCTCTGCCTTAAAGGCAACCTACTGTTTGATTCCGAGGGCCAGGAATACCCCTTTCGTCCCGGCCATGTCTTCGTCTCCTCCCCACGACAGCCCCACCATCTCCGGCACAATCCCAGCGGACTCAAGACCTACCGCATCCTCTTCGCCATCCCCTGTGCCCGCCAACGGATCCTCGGACTGGATGCGGAAGAGAGCGCCTGGCTCGTCCACGCGCTCACCCACATGCCCAAGCGTCTCTTCGCCGCCTCGCCGCGCATTCGTCAGGCCTTTGACCGGCTGTTCAACATCTATGACACCGAGTCCCGTGGATCGCCCAGCCGCCGCGTCCGAATGAAATCGGCCGCCCTCGAGCTTCTCGTCGCCCTCGTCGAAACCGCCGAACAAGTTCCCCAGAAGGTGCCTCGCACCATCGAAGAGCTGGCCCAGCGCATCCAGTTACATCCCGAAAGCGACTACCCGCTCGCGACCGTCGCCTTGGAGTCCGGGATGTCCCCCTCAGCTTTCTCCGAGAACTTCAAGCGGGCGATGGGCCTTCCCCTCCACGCCTATCTGCTGAATTGCCGCATCAACCGCGCCAAGTTTCTTCTGGACACCAGCGACCGGACCATCGCCTCCATCGCCCAAGAACTGCGGTTCTATTCCGCGCAGCACCTCGACAAGATCTTCAAGCGCATCATCGGCCTGTCGCCCACAGCCTATCGAGGCAGACTCCGTTCTCTGTGAAAAAAAAACGAGCTTGCCCGCCGATCGGCACGGGCAAGCTCAAGCAGTTCCGGGAACTGCCCTTGGGCTTACTTCTTAGCAGCCTTCTTCGCCGGAGCCTTCTTGGCAGGCGCGGCCTTCTTCGCGGGAGCCGCCGCCTTCTTGGCGGGA
>JAUNMP010000430.1 GCA_030537465.1 bacterium | reverse complement strand
GCATCCTCCCCATGGACGACTTCGGCTACTGTCCCCTGTCCCCGCGCCTGAAATATCTCGCCGACCGCTGGCAGGGTTGTCCTGCTGGACGCTACACGATCGGCATCCGCGCCAACGGCGACGTTCTACCCTGTCTCTCGCTCGGCGGCGCCTTCGTCGAGGACAATCTTCGCCGCCGCCCGCTCACCGACATCTGGAATGATCAGAATTCCTTCGCGGCCTTCCGGCGTAAATCCACGAATCTGACAGGAGCCTGCCAGAATTGTCCCGCGGCGGCGACCTGCAAGGCCGGCTGCAGCGCCATGGCGCTTTCGCAAACGGGCTCCCTGACCGAGACGCCCTTCTGCATCCGCCAGGTCGAGACCCAGCGTCTGTTAAACGGCCTCCTTTAGATCCCAAAACATTTCGATGAATCGCTCGAAGCCCGACCAACCTCTGGCGTAGAGCCGAACAGCCAATTTCGAGGCAATGCGTTGCTTGTACTCTGACAGCAACTCAGTCTCGATGTAGCGGGCATAGAGCAGCCGTCGGCAAAAACAGCGTTAAAGCCTCTGATCGAGCTGAAGGGTTCCGTCGATTCGCCATTGGCGGATGCGAAGCCCCTTCGCCGAGACATCGACGCGCGTCAGCGTCGGCTGCGCCCACGCGATCTTGTCCGTCGCCTGTCCGCCCCCGATGATGATCGGATAAGGACGCTCGGGAATCGGAGCCTCGTAACCAGACCGATGCAGATGTCCGGCACAGAAGAGCGAGACCTTCGCCGTTTCAAGCACCTTGAAAAGCGTCCGAAGACGCGGCTGGAACGGATCAAACGACTGACCGTTCCCCGTCTTGCGCACAAACGGCGGAATGTGGCCGATCACGATGCGGTGACGCGCCTGCGTCCAAGCATCGGACGCCACCTCGCGTTTCAACCAGTCGGTCTGACGCGCGAGGTAGTGGTCGAACGCGACCGTGCCGAAATATTCGCGATGCGAATCCTCCTTGTCCTCACCCGTATCCAGGAAGACAATCCGCGTCTCGCCGAAGGTGACGGCGCCATAGTAATGGCCGTGCTGGAGCGCGAGATGGTCGCGTAGATGCCGCGCATAGCCCGCCCGCGTCTCGTGATTGCCACGCACGTACCAGATCGGAGCCCGCGACGCCTCGGTCCAGTCCCCGAGCGGGGCAATCAGCTTCTGACGGACGTAATCCGCACTCCAACTTTCACGGATGATGTCGCCGGCAAAGGCCGTGAAGGCCACGGGGCGCTCCAGGAACGCCAAAAGCTTCGGATACGTCCCGAGGTGCGCATGGATGTCGTTCACCATCGCGAACGAGAACGCCGTCGGATCCGGCAGGAACGGATCGAGGCGCCCCTCGTACGTCTCCTCCTCTCCGGCATACTTGACCCAGTAGGCCTTGTTCTCGGCAATCGCGCGCGAATGGGCGCGGAACCAGATCGGCTTGGACGGATCGACCCCTTCCAGCACCGAGCGATGCTTCGTGTCGTTCGCGTCCTTGAGACCATCCGTCTCCCACCAGCCCTCGCGCCAGGCCGCGTTCTCGTCCTGACGCCAGGTCACCCGTCCCGTCGCCTCCACGGACGTCTCCCAGGCAAGCGCCACGACATCCGGCGCCATCAGCTGTGCATGCGGCTTCGTCGCGAAGAGCGGCTCGGCCGGCTTCGCGGTCGAGGTCTGTTCCGCACCCTTCGCACCCGACGCTCCTGCAACAACTGTCGCAGAAAGCGTCCCCATCAGGAATTCTCGTCTGTTCACGTCGCCTCCCTTAGCGAATGATGATTGAG
>JAUNMP010000010.1 GCA_030537465.1 bacterium | reverse complement strand
AGTTCACCGTCAAGGTCCCGTGCTCCGCCTCTGCGAAGGCGAAGATCGAGGCCGCTGGCGGTTCCGTCGCCTGAGGCTAGCAAATCCGGGCGCGTTCGCAGCGCGTCCGCGTCCGGATGAAGGGACTCACGGGGCTTCTGCCTCGGGGTCCCCTCGCCATTTTCTGTAATATCCTTTGGAGAGCAACCAAATGTCAATGTTCACGGGCTTCTCTAATGCCTTCAAGATTCCTGAGCTGCGCAAAAAAATTCTCATTACGCTCGGGCTCGTGGCCGTGTGCCGTCTTATTTCTCTGATTCCGACCCCCGGCATCAACTGGGTGGCGTTGAGCAGCGCGCTTGAAAGTGCCAGAGCTTCTCACGCGCTTGGTGGCATGTATGGTATGTTCGACGCCTTCACGGGTGGTTCGTTCGCCGTCTGCGCCATTGGTACTCTCTCGATCTGGCCGTACATCTCCGCGCAGATCGTGATCCAGTTGCTCTCTTCGGTCATTCCCGCTCTCGAGAAACTCAAAAAGGAAGGCGAATCGGGCCGTCAGCAGCTTTCGCAGATCACCCGCTACCTGGCGATTGTCATCTGCGTGGCACAGGCCTTTTCGATCTCCCTTGCGTTGATGAATGGCGCTGAGCTCGCACAGATGCTCCATGTCACGGACGCAAAGACGATTGCCGATCTCAAGAATGTCGTTGTGAATCCTGGTGTCGGTTTCCAGATGATGACCGTGATCTGCATGACTTCGGCCACACTTTTCATCATGTGGATTTCCGATCAGATTACGACGTTCGGTGTCGGCAATGGTGGTTCATTGATCATCATGATCAACATTACCTCCCGCCTTCCCAATGCCGTCAAGCAGGCCTGGTTGCGCTATTTCGGCACGGGCACGCCCGATGGGGCTGGTGGCACGGTGGCGAACGGGTCGATTGCCGAACTGGTCCTCCTGCTGCTTTTTGGCTTCGTCGTCATTATGGGGACGGTGATGCTGACGCAGGGTGTGCGCAAGGTCGCAATCCACGCGACGCGTCGCTCCATGGGTGGTGGGAACACCTATGGCATGCAGCAGACCTATATGCCGCTTCGCGTCAACTACACAGGCGTCATGCCGATTATCTTCGCGCAGCCGTTGCTCCAGATTCCGGCGATGCTCCTCGCGCAGATTCCGACCGGCAAGAATGCATGCCTTGACTGGCTCCAGCGCTTTGGCATGGAACTTGCCAGGACGGACAGCCTGACGCACATTGCCCTCTATGCCGCCTTCATTCTGTTCTTCGCCTTCTTCTGGGTGGCGACTCAGTTCAATGCCGTTGAGATTTCCGAGAACCTCAAGAAGGACGGTTCCTACGTGCCTGGTATCCGTCCTGGTTTGGCGACGGCTGAGTACCTTGACGCAGTGATGACGCGCATCACCCTCATTGGTGGTGGTGGACTCCTCCTTGTCGCGATTATTCCCCATGTGCTGACCCGTTTCCTGGGGCTTCAGTATCAGCCGGACATTGTGTCGTTCTTCGGCGGCACGTCGCTGCTGATCATCGTTGGTGTCGCCCTTGATACCCTGCGCATCATGGAGTCTCACCTCCTGGTCCGCAAGTACGAGGGCTTCCTGCGTCACGGCACGCTCCGTGGTCGTGGTGGTATGTGATAATATTCAGGTCAGATCCTGAAAGCGAACGCGCGGTCCCACGGGATCGCGCGTTTATGCTATACTATGCGTGCTATGAAAACTTGGCTTGCCTTCTGGTATGGAATCTTCAAGAACAACCCGATCTTCAGATTGGTCCTGGGACTTTGTCCCACGCTTGCCGTGACGACCTCCCTGGAGAACGCTCTGGGAATGGGGCTTGCGGCGTCCTTTGTGCTTATCTGCTCGAATGGACTTGTCTCCGCCCTGCGCCGCGTCATCCCGGACGCCGTGCACATTCCCTGCTATATCGTCATCATTGCGACGTTCGTCACGACGGTGAACTTGCTGATGCAGGCCTTTCTGCCTGGGCTTTCCGAAAAGCTTGGAATCTTCATTCCGCTGATCGTGGTCAACTGCATTATCCTTGGGCGAGCGGAGGCCTTCGCCTGCAAGAACGGTGTTGTTGATTCGCTCGCCGATGGACTTGGCACGGGTATTGGCTTCACGCTTGCGCTCTCCCTGATCGGCGCTGTCCGTGAGATCATCGGAGCCGGAACTTTGACCGTGTGGGGCTCGATTGCTTTGACCGACATCCATTCGAACAGCATCGTGCTTGCCATCCTGCCCGCAGGCGGATTCATTACTGTCGGGCTTCTTCTGGCCCTCATCAACCATCTTGGGGCCGTTAACGCGAGGCGCCACGGCGAGCCGGCTCCGCTGCCGGTCAACCTTGATTGCCGTCACTGCACGATGTGCCCGAATGGCAAGTGAGTTTCGCACGAGGTGAAAGGTTCCTTTCGTGAAGTGTCCCAAGTGCGGTAATGACGACGACAAGGTGCTGGACTCGCGGTCGTCGAAGGAGGGTGTGGTCATCCGCCGTCGGCGTGAATGTCTGAAGTGCGGCTATCGCTTCACCACGCACGAGGAGATTGATCGCGATGACCTTTTCGTGGTCAAGCGCGATGGTCGACGAGAGGTCTTCCAGCGCGAGAAACTGGAGAAGTCGATTCGCATCGCGTGCCAGAAGCGTCCAATCCCCGAGTCGAAAGTGCAGGATCTCATTGGCGCGGTGATTGCTTCGCTCGAAGGCGAGGAGGTGCCGTCTGACCGCATCGGCCAGTTTGTCATGGCGCGGCTTCACGAGCTTGATGAGGTGGCGTACATCCGCTTCGCCTCGGTCTATCGCAGGTTCACGGACGTGAACCAGTTTTTAAGCGCAATCACCGAAATGGTGAAGAAGTGATTTCGGGTATGCGAGACAAGACGATTCTGCAGCGCATTCTAACCGTGGTGACCGTTGTCATCTCGTTGTTCTGTTGCGCAACCGAGTTCCCGTGGTATGTGGGAGCCTCGGGGGGAATGTTGCTGCCGGGGAACGGAAATTCTCTGAGAAGGGCTGGAGAGGTTTCCGCACGGGTGGGTTGCTACACGTCAGACTTCCTCGCCTGGGAAGTCGAGGGGCTGTCTGCGCCGAACGCGTCATCTCGAATGGGGCACTGCAGCCTTTCCGGTGCCGCCGTGCATGGGCTTTACCATCTTTCAGGATTCGAAGCTTTCGACAAGCTCTTCGGTTGCGAGAGATTCGATCCATTCGTGACGCTCGGAGTGATGTCGCGATTTGGTTCTCGACATGTTTTTGCAGGGGGAGGGCACCGCACGTCCACGGGACCTGTTGCGGGAATTGGCGCGTTCTACCATTTGACGGAATCGCTCGACCTCCGTTTCGATGCGCGGGCCATGTTGGGCATTGATTCACCGTGCGGGATGTTGTACTCTGCAGTGGTCGGTCTCCAGTGGAACTTTGGCGGAGGCGGCGAATGAAGACGATCGAACGGTATGTCTTCGGGGCCTTCCTGACATCTTTCTTCCTGGCGTTCCTGGTGCTGTCTTTCGTGCTGACTGTCGGGTTGATGGTCCAGATCGTCGGGTATATGCTTCAGGGAATTCCGGTTGATCTTGTCGCGCGCTTCGCACTCGTGAGTTTTCCTGAGACGATGCAATGGACGATTCCCATTGCGTTGTTGGTGTCGTCCATTCTCGTTTTTTCGCGTATGTCGGCCGACAGCGAGGTCGCGGCGATGCGCGCCTGCGGGGTCAATCTCTTCACTGTCACGCGTTGGCCGCTGTTGTTCGCCGTGGGCTGTACCGTTCTCGGGGTCTTTGTCAACAACGAGATCGTGCCAAGAGGACATCAGGTTCGCCGTGACCTCACGAGGAGAATCTCCGTTGGGGCGGGGCTTGAACTCCTGGAGCCTGGGCGCGTCATCGACGATTTCCCGAAGGTCAAGATCTATTTCGAGGAGAAGGAGGGCAACTGGCTGAAGGACCTCATCGTGCTCGACTTCTCGAATCCCAAGGTCGACCGCATGGTCACGGCCGCCAAGGCATTGGTGACGAGCGAGGGGCGCGATGTCGTGCTTGATCTCCACGGTATGACCGTCGATCCTCTGGACGAGCGAAACCCCGGTATGGCGCGAGCGGCCCGGTTTCAGTACCGCGTGAAGGACGCATTGAAGGACCGTACCTACAAGCGTAAAGTGAAGGACTTCAGATTCCTTGAGATGATGGATCAAATCCGCGAGGCGAAGTCCGACGTCAAAAACCCGGAGGTGGCCGCCGCACGCAAAGCGAAGGAACGGTTGGAGAAGGACGACGGGAGGGAGCGCACGGAGAAGAAGGATTCTGTCGCGAAGGAGCTGAAACTGGGCAAGAAGGTGTTCAAGCGTCATCTCAGTGAACTGCGTACGGAGTTCCAGAAACGCATGGTGTTTGCCTTCGCCTCAATCTGTTTTGTGCTCGTGGGCATCCCGCTTGGCATTCGCGCCCAGCGCAAGGAGTCGTCCATTGGTATGGCAATCGCGCTGGTGGTCGCCCTCAGCTACTATCTGGTCGTCATTCTGATGACCAGTATGGATAAGAGCTATGCAGTGCGGCCCGATCTGCTCATCTGGCTGCCCGTTGTCCTCTGCGCCGCTCTTGCCAGCTATCTCATCCCCAAGAATCTCTAGGAAATCCTCAAGGAGCATCTCCCCATGTCAGTGATCATTCATCCTTCCGCAATCGTCGACAAGAACGCCCAGCTCGGTGAGGGCGTCGAAATCGGCCCTTATGCCAACATTGGACCGGACGTGAAGATTGGCGCTCGCACCGTTGTGCAGCAGGGTGCCATCATCAGCGGCCACACTACGATTGGCGAGGAGTGCCAGATTTTCCCGTATGCCTGTGTTGGAATGAAGACGCAGGACTTGAAATACAAAGACGGGAGCGTCTCCTACGTCGAAATCGGGAATCGCACGGTCATCCGTGAATTCGCGACGGTTCATTTAGGGACTGCGGACGGTGAGAAGACGATTCTCGGCGACGATGTCCTCTTCATGGCCTATTGCCATGCGGCGCATGGTGTCGTGCTTGGCAACCATGTGATCTGCTCCAACTCGGTCCAGCTGGCGGGCGACGTTCATCTCAGTGACTGGGCGATCGTCGGCGGATGCACGGGGGCTCACCAGTTCTGCAGCGTGGGACGCCACGCAATGGTCGGCGGTATGTGCAAGATCCGTCAGGACTTTCCTCCGTTCATGCTGGGCGACATGGTCGGGGGGGCTCTCAAGGTG
The DNA here is from genome assembly GCA_030537465.1 of bacterium. Lineage (GTDB taxonomy): Bacteria > Verrucomicrobiota > Kiritimatiellia > RFP12 > UBA1067 > RUG572. The sequence continues at coordinate 43,219 of JAUNMP010000010.1, read as the reverse complement.
ATTGGTCCGAACGTCGTCGGCCTTACCCGCCGCGGTTTCCAGAAGGACGTCATTGGCGCGCTGAAGGAGGCTTTCCGTTTCATCTACCACAGCGATCTCAATCGTACACAGGCATTGGAACGTGTCGAGAACGATGTTGAGCAGTTCGACGAGATCAAGGAACTTGTTCAGTTCTACCGCAACTCGACGCGCGGAGTGTGCTGAGGCGATGAAGGCGTTCACTGGAGCGACCCTGGATTCCCGGCAGGTTCGGCCTGGAATGCTCTTTGTCGCCATCAAGGGCGAAAAGGTAGATGGACACGATTTCATCCCGCAGGCGCTTGCGAATGGCGCGGCGGGAATAGTCGACGGGCGCGAAGAGCTTGCGCGCGTTGCGCATGAATACCGCCGCACGCTCGGGGCGACGGTGATCGGCGTCACTGGTTCAGCCGGCAAGACGAGCACCAAGGAACTCGTTGCGGCGTTTCTCCGCACAAAGGGGCTGAAGGTCCACGCGACCGCGGGCAACTACAACAATGACCTGGGGTTGCCGCTGACGATTCTCAATTGCCCGCTCGATGCGGATGTCCTTGTCCTTGAAATGGGGACGAACCACCCTGGCGAAATCAAGCATCTCGTCGACATTGCCGAGCCGAACATCGGCCTGATTTCCTCGATTGGCACCGCCCATATCGAATTCTTCAAGACGCAGGACGGAATCGCGCGGGAGAAGGGGACTCTGTTCGCGTCGCTCAACGCGGGCGCTGGTTCCTCGCATCCTTCGTTCGCGGTTCTCGCTCGCGAGAACGACCGCTACGACCTGCTGTGCGCGCTGAGTTCCGCGCCTGTGGTCACGGTTTCGCTGGCGGATGCCGCGGCGGCGCGACTGGCTGAGGCACTCCGCATTCGCCTGCCCGGTCGGCACAACGTCTCCAATGCGCTCATTGCGTTGGCTTGTGCGGCGAAGCTCGGGGTCGCCGAGGAGGACTGTCTGTCGGCGCTCAAGGAATTCACCCTCCCCGGTGGACGTTGGCGCGTGGTCGAACGGGACGGTGTCACCTATGTGGACGACACCTACAATGCGAACCCGACGTCGATGATTGCGGCGTTGGAGACTTTTGCGGCCCTTGAGGTGAAGGGGCGTCGGATAGCCGTGATTGGCGATATGTTTGAATTGGGGGAGCAGAGCGCCGTGCTCCATGCGCAGGTGAAGGCGCGTGCCGCCGAACTTCCGCTAGATCGGGTGATTCTCGTGGGCGAGAACATGGGCGGCGTTGACCGCGCTGCCGCGAGGACCGAGCTGGCTGGATTGGTCCAGCCTGGCGACGCTGTGTTGTTGAAGGCCTCGCACGGCATGCACCTTGACGAGATGTTGAAATGAACGCGGTTGTTCTTGGCAATGGCCGAAGCGGCAAGTCCGCGGCGGAGCTGCTGCGCCGCGAAGGCGCGACGGTGAAGGTACTCGACGGAGACGATGCCTGGCCTGTTGATGCGTCGTTCGATCTCTGTGTCGCCAGCCCCGGCATCGCGCTGGATCATCCCTGGCTGGTCGCGGCCCGCGCGGCGGGCGTGAAGATCGTGTCGGAGCTTCAGCTCGGCGCGGAGCGTTGGCTCGCTCGCGGAGGGCGTATGCTCGCCGTCACGGGGTCGAAGGGCAAGAGCTCCGTCGTCAAGCTCGTGGCGGAGGCGCTTCTGTTGGCAGAAGCAGAGGCGGTTCCCTGCGGTAATTATGGGTTGCCGCTCAGCCAGGTCGTCCTCGATTGCCCGGCGCCGGAACGCGCGTGGGCCGTGGTTGAGGTCAGCTCTTTTCAGATGGAGACCACCGATCTGCCGGGGAACGCGTTTGCTGCGGCCGCGATTCTCAACCTCCAGGAGGATCATCTGGATCGACACGGAAGCGCTGCCGTCTACCATGGTCTCAAGCGACGTCTGCTGGAGATGGCGAAGGTGCGCGTCGACGCCTCGTCCGCCTCTGAAGACTCTCCGCGTGTTCCCGGAACGCGCGCGGCGGATGTCGGCCTGCTTGCCGGTTCCTATTTTGACAATCCCGTTCTGTGTTCCAATGGACTCTGTGCCGTCGCGTTGCTGCGTGCTGCTGGGCTTGACGACACTGCCATTGCCGCGGGATTTCGCGCATTCCAGCCTCTCCCGCACCGTATGCAGCTGGTGGCGGAACGCGGAGGCGTTCGATGGGTGGATGATTCAAAGGCGACCTCTCTCGCGGCGTTGGCGGCGGGTGTCGGGATGTGTGCGGGGCCCGTAAGACTGATTGCGGGAGGGTTGCCCAAGGGTGATGACCCAAAATCCGTCATTCCGCGCTTGCGTTCCAGGGTCAAAAAAGTGTATCTTATAGGACGTTGCGCTCAGCAGTTCTCGGATGCATGGTGTCAGACTGTGCAGTGCGAGCTCTGCGGAACCATCGACCGTGCGGTCGAATCGGCTCGACGCGACGCCTGTTCTGGGGAGACGGTGTTGCTGTCTCCTGGAACGGCAAGTTTTGATCAATTTAAAAGTTACGGTGCACGCGGCGACATGTTCGCGACCCTCGCACGGGAGGGCGCGCTACGGGTTGACGGGGACACCAGCAAAAGAGGATGACAAAGATGAAGGCGCAGAAGCTCGGATTGGTTCTGGGTATGAACATGGCGGTTGCCTGCCTCGTGTTCCAGGGATGCAAGGTGACGAAGCCCGGTGGTGCGGCGGATATGCCGCCACCTGTGGTTGACACTGGTGCCACGGTCGGCGAGACGACGACGGCTCCTGTGACTACGGGCGAGGCCTCTGTCGTCGCGACGGATGCGGAAACGACGCCTTCGACGACCACTGTCTCTGCCATCGAGGTCACGACGGCCACCGAGCCTGTCGTTGAACAGCCCCTGTCTCCGTCGCAGGTCCGTGAGGTCAAGCCGTTGCCGGCTGCCAAGAAGCGTCCTGCGGCCGCTGTTGCCACCGCGTCGGCTTCTGCTTCCGCCGCCGAGTCTGTTGGTGCGGCCCCCTCGACCGTGGTCGTCAAGCGTGGTGACACGCTGTCGGCGATCTGCGCGCGCAACCACGTCAAGATGTCTGCCGTTGTCGCCGCCAATCCGGGCCTCAATCCGAATCGCATCCTCGTCGGTCAGAAGATCGCGATTCCTGGCAGTGCCGTCGCCGCAGCTCCTGCTGCAGCCAAGTCCGACAAGGTGATGAATGCCGCGGCGCCCGCGCCCGTGGCTGCCAGCACGACTGCTCCTGTCAAGACGAAGACCTCCTTCAAGTCCTACAACGGCCCGACGAAGGAATACAAGGTCCGCAGCGGCGATATGCTGGGCAAGATCGCGTACGCGAGCGGCATTACCGTTCGTGCGCTCAAGGAGATGAACAAGCTCTCCAGCGACACGCTCAAGGTCGGCCAGGTCATCTTGGTTCCCGCCGAGAAGGTCGTTGCGACCAAGCCGGCGGTGGAGGAAGTCAAGAAGGCAGGCGTCAAGCCCGCCGCGAAGAAGTCCGCCGCCCCTGTCGCCGAGCCGGTCAAGACCTCCGCCGAGGTCACGCCGCCTGTGACGGTTGCCGAGCCGGTGCAGGCGCCTGTCGTTGAGGCTGCGGCTTCTGCCGCGGCTACTGACGTGGCAGCGCCTGCTGTGACCGCCCCCGCCCAGGCTCCGGTTGAGGCTGCCGTTTCCGACACCGCCGTCTCGGCCCCGGTTGACGCGACGCCCGCTTCTTCGGCTATGACGTATACGGTCAAGGAAGGCGACGATATTGTCGGTGTTGCCATTGCGTGGGGAATTAGCCCCAGCCAGCTGATGGACCTCAACAACCTGAAGGCGGGCGAGGCGATTGCTCCCGGCCAGGTTCTCAAGCTTCCTGCCAACGCAAAGCAGAGCGCCCAGTAAGGGGCGCCACACTCGGTAGGGACATTCCGTGCGACGTGTTCTGACTCTGCTGGGTATATCCGTTCTCGCATTGCTGGCCTGGGGACTCATAGTCCTTGCCTCGGCCAGCTACGGGAACGGATCTCGTCTTCATTCGGACACGAGTTATTTTCTCTACAAGCAGGTCACCTGGTTGGTAGTCGCCCTGCCGTGTCTGTTCGTGGCCATAAAATTCGACTATCACAAATGGCGGGAGTGGCCTTGGTTGACCATTGTGGCCTATGGGATGGTTGTGCTATTGATGGGGCTTGTTTTTCTTTTCCCTCCGGTCAATGGTTCTCGGCGGTGGGTGTCCATTGGCACTACCCGTCTTCAGCCCAGCGAATTCGCGAAGCTGATGAGTGTCTTCGCGACGGCGGTGTTCCTGGATCGTGCGGGGTGGGTGATCGGCAAGTTCTGGCGAGGCGCCGTACGGTCCGTGGCCATTGTCGCGGTGTTGATGGGGCTGGCATTGGCCGAGCCCGACTTCGGCGCGACGATGGTAATCGGCCTTACCGGGGGCATGTTGTTCCTCGTTTCGGGAATGAAAATTGCCCATATGCTGGCCCTCGGAGGCGTTGGACTCTGCGGCGTCGGATCCCTGTTGGCGCTCAATGCGAACCGAATGAATCGTATTCTCTCGTGGGGGAAGGGTATGTTCGGTGGGGCAATGGCGAATGCCGGAGGTTCTGTTGCCGAGATGAGTCCCAAGGAAATCGCCGCGGCGCATCAGGCCGACATGGCTCTGGTCGCCATTCAGAATGGTGGCATCACGGGCGTTGGCTTCAATCGGTCAATGCAGAAGCTCCGCTATCTGCCGGAAGCCCATACGGACTTCATCTTCGCAATCGGTGCAGAGGAGTGGGGGCTTATCTTCTCGATTTCCTTGCTGACGCTCTTCACTGTTTTCTTCGTATGCGGTATGATTATCTCGGCCCGTGCTCCGGATCGTTTGGGGCGTCTACTTGCTTTTGGTATGACGTTCCTTATCTTCTTCCAGGCGGTGTTCAATATTGGCGTGGTCACGAAATGCCTCCCCACGAAGGGACTTGCACTGCCGTTCATCAGCTATGGGGGGACTAACCTGATCACGGCTATGGTCGCGGTCGGCGTGCTTTTCAACGTCGGCCTACAAATCGAGTTGCCAAAGCCGCGTCCAAGGAGTACAATATTCCCCGCTTTCCCCAAATAAGGAGTCTAAAGAATCATGTCACGTGCCTACAACTTCTCCGCCGGCCCCGCCGTGCTCCCTCTTGAGGTCCTCCAGGACGCTCAGCAGAACCTCGTTGACTACAAGGGCTGCGGAATGTCCGTGATGGAAATGTCCCATCGCGGCAAGGATTATGATGCCATCCACCAGGAGGCCATTGCCACGTTCAAGGAACTGTGTGGCCTCGGCGACGACTGGTCCGTCTGTTTCATCCAGGGCGGCGCGTCCCTCCAGTTCGCGATGATTCCGATGAACTTCCTCGGCAAGGACCAGGTCGCGGACTACGCGAACCAGGGAACCTGGTCGAACAAGGCCCTCAAGCAGGCTCAGATGCTCGGCAACGTCAATGTTGTCGCCAACTGCCAGAAGGATATCCCCACCCGCATGCCGACGGCCGATGAGTGGAAGTGGACGCCTGGTGCGGTCTACTCGCACATCTGCTCGAACGAGACGATCTCCGGCGCGGAGCTCAAGGAGTTCCCGAAGTCGGGTTCGCCGCTGATCTGCGATATGTCGTCTGACATTCTCTCCTGCGAGCGCGACTACAACCAGTTCGCGATGTTCTACGCGGGCGCCCAGAAGAACCTCGGTCCTTCCGGCATGGCCGTTGTCGCCATTCGCAAGGAACTCGCCGAGAGGGGTTCCCAGACGATTCCGACAATGTTGCAGTACCGCACGTTCGTGGATGAGGATTCCCTCTACAACACGCCGCCGACTTGGGGCATCTACATCTTCGGCGAAACCATGAAGTGGGTCAAGAAGATGGGCAAGGAGAACCTCTTCAAGCTCAACGCCGAAAAGGCCAAGAAGATCTACGACGTCATCGACGGTTCTGGCTTCTACCGTGGTACGGCTCTGAAGGAGTTCCGTTCGAACATGAACATCACGTGGCGTCTGCCCACCGAGGAACTCGAGGCCAAGTTCATCGCCGAGGCGAAGGCTGCTGGTATGAGCTCGCTCAAGGGACATCGTTCGGTTGGCGGCATCCGTGCGTCGATCTACAATGCCTTCCCGATGGCGGGCGTCGACTGCCTCGTCGACTTCATGAAGGAGTTCGAGAAGAAGAACGGCTAACACCGGAATTCTTCAATCGCAGGGGACCTCCGCGTAGAGCGGGGGTCCTTTTCTTTTTCTGCAAGGTGGCGTTCTGCTGATGAATTTGATAGACTATGAAGGTCATATGACGGAACAAAATCTACCAGTGAACGAGGACTGCACTCGCAAGGCTGCAGTCGTCGGCGTCGTCGGCCGCACGAATGCCGGCAAGTCCACAATCGTCAATCGTCTCGTCGGCGAAAAGGTCTCGATTGTGAGTCCCGTGGAACAGACAACGCGCAACACGATTCGCGGCATCGTGGAGGATCCGCGTGGTCAACTCGTGCTTCTAGACACCCCAGGTCTGCACAAGGCCGTTGGCCCCCTTGGCAAGCTTCTCAACGGTATGGCTCGAGCTTCCTCGGCAGGGGTGGATGTACTGCTCGTCGTCTTCGATGCTGGCCATGAGCCACAGCTTGAGGACGAGGGGTGGATGCGCCGTGTTGCGAAGGAGGCTCCTGAAAGGTGCGTCTTTGCACTCAACAAAGCTGATCGGGCGCCATTCTACGAGACGATGTTCCGAGATCTCTGGAAGGATGTCTCGACTTCCATGGACTCCAAGACGCAGCCCAAGTGGGTTAAGGCCTGTGCAATCCGTCCCAACGGGTGCGACGAGTTGCTGGACGCACTTTTCGATTTCGCCGAGGTTGGTCCGGCTCTTTTCCCCGAGGATATCGTTACGGACTATCCACGCAAGCTCGCCATCGCGGACGTCATTCGCGAAAAACTGCTGCAGCGGCTTCACGACGAAGTTCCCCATGAGGTTGGGGTGACGGTTTCACATCTTTCCGAAAAGAAGTCCGGCTGGGAGGTCGATGTAACGATCTACGTCAATCGTCCATCGCAGAAGGGCATCGTCATCGGTCCTGGTGCCCGACTCATCAAGGCGGTGCGCCAGTGCTCCGAGCCCGAGCTTTCCGAAATGTTCGGCGTCAGGGTGCGTCTTGAGCTCTGGGTCAAGGTCGTTCCGAACTGGATGAAGAACAATCGCCTCCTGGCGGAGATGGGGTATCTCGGCTCCGAGCAATGAAGCGTTTCGCCGCCATCGTCAGCATCGCGCTTGCTGCGTCACTCCTCGCCGCACCATCTCGGCTGGATGTTGCTCGCCGTGCTCTTGGTGACGGCCTTTGGTCTGTTGCGGTCAACCATGCCGAGGCGGCCGCCGCCGCGACGACGAATGCCGCGGTTATTGCCTCGGCTCGTCTCATCGAGCTCGAGGCTCTTGCCGGCGCGAAGAAGCCGGCGGAGATGCTGACGAAACTTGACGCGTGGACTGATGCGTCCGCGGAGGGTTTCCGTTATTGGCGCGCCTGGGCGAATTTTGAGCGAGGTCGGCTGGATGTCGCTCGCCATATTCTGTCGACGGACTTCAAGTCTCCTGGCTTTGCGGTGCTGGCACTGCGACTCTCGGCTCGTGCGGCAGTTGCCGCGTCCGATCGTGCCGCGGCGATGTCGCTTTTTGCCAAAGCTTCGTCTGCGCTGTCCGCCGATGCGGACGCGCACACGGAGAACGCTGTCGAGTGGGCGCGTGCACTTGAGCACTTTAACGACAGGGGAGGCGCTCTCACGGTTCTTGAGCGTGAGCGGGCCACGGTCGCGAAGGGACCTGCAGGTGATGCCGCGAGGCTACTGGCGGCGGAGCTCTCGGCGGAAGCTGGTGATGCCGCCACCAGTCGGCGGCTGTTCGAGATGCTGGTGGCCGGTGGTACGAATACGGAGGAACGGTCTTACGTGCTTGCTTCATGTGGGCTTGTGGATGTCTACCTTGCCGCAGGTGTGACCAACAATGCCCTGCGGGCAGCTTCGAACGCCGTTGCTCGAGCGGCGCGTCCCGAGTTGATGCGCCGTGCAGGTTTCACGCTCGGGTTCACGCTTCTGTCTCAGCCGTCCACGCGAACGAATGGATATGCTGTGGTGTCTTCTCTGGTCCGTAGATTCCCTGGCGAGGTCGAGTCGGGACGCGCCCAGTTGCGCTTGGCCGACACTCTGCTTGCGGTTGGCGATGCGGCGGCGGCGGCCCATGAGTACGATGTCCTGTTGCAGGCCTATCCGGAGCACACCCTTGATGTGCATGTGCTTGAAGGCCGTGGTCTGGCATTTGTTCGGCTTGGCCGCCAAGCTGAGGCCGTGGGCATGTTTGCCCGTGCCGCGCAGGTTGCAACGAATGACGTTGTTCGGACGCGCTGCATATTTGAACAGGCCGAGGCATTAAGAGTGGATGGCCGCTTTGCCGAGGCCGCCATGGCCTATGGCGCCATTGTGGAAGGGGAGCTCCGTCCGCAGGCACGTCTGCGTCAGGCGGAATCGCTTCTTCGCGCGGAACGTCCACAGGAGGCGGAGCGTCTCTTTCGCGCGCTTGTGAAGGAGGGTGGAGAACCTGCTGTGGAAGCCTCCCTTCGGATTGCATCGCTGGAGGTGGCTAGAGGTCACTTTGAACAGGCCATCGCCGACTATGGTTCTGTGCTTGTGGAGAAGTCCGGCTTGATGCCGACGCCAGAGCAACGTGTTCGAGCCCTCTCTGGACGTGGCCGAGCTCTCTATCGCGCCTATCGTTTCCGCGAGGCCGAGGCCGATTTCGTCACTGTCGCCAAGCTTTGTCCCGATCGCCGCGACGAGATGGGGTTCCTTTCCGTGCTCTGCCTCTATGGCGATGGACGCGATGGCGAGGCCTACGCCGCTGCCAATGCGCTGCTTGCCTCTGTGGAGGATTCTCAGCTCAAGTGCGATCTTCTCTTCTGGCTTGCCAAGTATGATGCCGGGCGCCGTGAGTTCGCACGGGCGATTGACGGCTTCGAGGCTTGTGCGACGAATGTGTATGCGACGTCGACGAGACGGCTGGACTCGATTGTTCGTGCTGCGCGCTGCGCCTCCGCATTGTCAGACTTCCCGCGGGTTGTCGAACTGGCGGGACGGGCTGTCTCCAATGCGATTCCCGTCGAGACTTCGATGAAGGCCACGCCCGAGACGCCCTATGTCGCCGAGGCATTGGTCCTCCAGGGAGAGGCTCTGAAGGAGCTTGCGCGATTCGACAAGGCCTTGTATGTGTTCGACATCGCGAGTCGCATGCCCGTATCTGACACGTTGCGGCGCCGCGCTGTCGTCTCCCGTGCGGACTGCCTGTTCGCCATGGGGGCCGATGACGCCAAATGCTATCACCGTGCCCTGGAGGTCTATCATGGTCTTCGTCAGGACGAGAAACTCTCGCCTTCGTTGCGGCTCGCGATCTCCTACAAGATCGGCCGCACCTATGAGAAGCTTCGTCGCTTCGAGGATGCGGCCGAGGAACTCTACACGCATGTGGTTTTGACCTATTGGAACGGAGTGCGGTCCGACATGCCCGAAGACACCGCTCGAAGAGTCTGGTTTGACGGAAATTCTCGAGTGATCTTCGCACGTGCCGTCTTCAATCTTGCGGATTACTATGAATCTCGTGGCGAGGTCCGCCAGGCAATCAAGGTCCTGGAGTATCTCGACGCCGCGCGCGTGCCGTCGGCAAGCGAGGCCAAACGGCGCATCGCACGACTCAAGGAGAAGGGCGATTTCAGATGAGTGTATGGGTGATGGTAGGAGGGCCCGTCTTCTGGGTCCTGGTGCTGCTCGGCATCGCGTCCGTGTTTGTGTTCTTCAGTCGTTTGCTCGATCTGCGTCGTGCGCAGATCGACTACCAGGATTTCATTCGCGGCGTGGCGAATGTGCTGGAGCAGGGGAATGTCGACGAGGCGCTGGCAATCTGCGATGAAACCTCGGCGCCTGTCGCCCGCGTCGTGGCCACCGCGGTGCGCCACCGTGAGGCGTCGGCCCGTATCATTCGTGAAACCGTGGACGCGGCTGGCCGCGCCGAAGTCGCCCGCCTTGAGCGCCGCCTTGCACTTCTTGCCATCATCGCCCAGGCTGCTCCGCTTCTCGGTTTGTTGGGCACGGTGCTCGGAATGACCCGGGTCTTGCTTGCCCTCAACACGTCAGCCCTCGTCACGCGTGCCGATTTGCTGGGTGGCGCGATGCAGTCGCTCACGGCCACCGCCGGCGGACTTGTCGTCGCGGTCTCCGTGCAGGTTATGTACGGGATGCTGCATGTGCGGCTCGACCGTCTTGTCGTCGAACTTGAGGCCGCGGCCAGCGATATCCTCGCTCTTCTTGCGGGCCGTCGGGAGGTCACGCCGTGAAGTCGACGGACTGGGGATGGCGTCCTGTCCGGCCAGAGGGAATCTGGAAGCACGGGTGCAAGTGGGCGAAGCCGCTTACGGTTGCCGCGCCGTGGATTACCTTGGCGCTGCTGTTGGTGGAGTTCTCACTCATTGAGGGGCGCCTGGTCGCCAGACCGGGACTCGTGTTCAATCTCCCCGCGACGGTCAGCGGGGATTCCGCGACACCGGGACTGGCGGCCATCGTCGTCCCGGAGACACGACAGGATGGACCTGGACGCGAGACGCTGGTCTTCTTCGATGATGCGCGTTATTCGCTTTCGGATGGCGATTCCGTCAAGGCCCTGAGCGAACGGCTCGCCGTGCGGGTTCAGTCGGATGCCTCCGGAACACTCTTGCTGTTGACGGATGCACGTGTCTCCACGGGCGACATGATGCGACTCGCGGGAATTGCCCGCGATGCGGGTGTGGTCCATGTTCAGATAGGGGAACGTCGCGAATGAGGCGTTTTATCCACGACTGTTGGCCGCTGGCGGCCGTCGTGGCCCTCACGACGATTCTCGCCCTGCAGATCCCTCGCAAGGCGATCTTCTTCTCGCCAGCATCCGTTTCCTCAAGCCGCCCCTTTGCTTCGTTTGTCACCTACGATGCCGCAACGTATGAGTCCGTCATGCAGAAGGTTCGTATGTCGTGGCAGATGAACGGTGTTGCCGAGGCTTCGTTTGAGAGTCGAGTCGATGCCTTGGAAATCTCTGAAGACGTACTGGAGCTGCGTCCCCTTGAGCTTCCTGTGGAATTCTCCATTGGATATGTTGCGGAACCTGTGACGACGTCCCCCGTGCCGCTCCTTCCTCCCAGCGTCGCCGACCGCTCTGTGCTTGTACCGGTCGACGATCCGCCCGACGACCGACAGGAGACCAACGCTTTGCGTATCGACCTGCTTTCGCTTCCCGAATCACTTCAATCAAACGAATAACGAACAAGGAACCAGACCATGATGACAGAAGAAGAAATCCTCAAGATCTTCGCCGACACCGACGCTCTGCTGAGCGGACACTTCGAGCTGCGCTCCAAGCTTCACTCCGACCGCTACTTCCAGTGCGCCAATGTGCTCCGCTACCCCCGCATTGCCGCGAAGCTCTGCGATGAAGTTGTTGCCAAGATGAACGCCGCATGCAACATCGGAAAGATCGACGGTGTGATCTCTCCCGCCGTGGGTGGTATTCTCGTCGGTCACGAGGTTGCCCGTGCCCTTGACACCAAGTGCGTCTTTGCCGAGAAGGTGCAGGATGAAGGCGTGGACGCCACCGGCAAGCCGATCACCAAGCTCGCAATGCGCCGTTTTACTCTGAAGCCAGGCGAGCGCTATGTCGTCGCCGAGGACGTCGTCACCAAGGGCGGCCGCGTCCAGGAGACGATCGACCTCGTGAAGGCCGCAGGCGCCGAAGTCGCCGCCGTCGTGCTGCTCGTGGACCGTTCGAAGGGATCTGTGAAGTTCGGTGACATCCCGATGTTCTCGCTCGTCCAGATCCAGCCCACCACATGGGAGCCCGCCTCCTGCCCGCTCTGTGCGGCTGGCGGACACCCCGTTCACCCGGGTTCGTGATCAAACGGAATCCGAGTTCCTCCTTCTTCAACCCGACAAAGGATTGCCCATGAAGATTCTCAGTATTGTCCTGGCTTCGTGCGTGGTGCTGTTTGCTGCTGCCGATTCAACCGTCAAGGGCCGTATGGATCAGCCGCTCCTCGTGTGCGGTGCGGGACGCGCCTTTTTGGTGGCCCCCGACGGACACGTTGCGTGGAACAAGTCCGGCTGCGGCAACATCCACCGCGTCTGGAAGCACGGAGACTGGGTCTACTGGTCGAACGGCGATCTCTACCGCACGGACATCCTCACGGGCGACACGGAGCTCTTCTACAAGCCTTGCGCGAAGGAGGGACTCTTCGGTTTCGAGGTTCTGAAGAACGGCAACATCGTCGTCGCCGAGAACGGAACCGACTACATCACCGAACTGAAGGCGGGCACCACCGAGCCCGTCGTGAAGTTCAAGGCCGACCCTCGTGGCGCCGACGGCAAGATGCCCGGCGTCCACAGCCACTTCCGCATGGTCCGCAAGACGGAGAAGGGCACCTATCTCGTCTGCTGCTCGAGTGCGAACGTGGTGCGCGAATACGATGCGAAGGGCACGCTCGTATGGGAGCAGCCCACGCCGAAGCTTGCGAGCGGGCACGCCCCGCTCGCCTTTGACGCGCTCCGCCGCGCGAACGGCAACACGCTCATCTCCCACCTGGGCGCCATCACCGAATTCACGCCGGACCACCAGATCGCCTGGCAGTTCACGTGTGCCGACGCGCCTGAGCTCAAGCTGGACAACCTCTGTGGCATCTGGGAGAAGAAGAACGGCAACCTCGTCGTCGGCACCTACGCGAACGGCGTCGAGGATGGCAGTCGCGCCACGGCCTTCGAGGTCACGCGCGACAAGAAGGTCGTCTGGAGCTACGCCGCCGCCGGCAAGCGCTTCTCCATGATGACCGCCTTCCCCGTCGAAGGCTGGCAGTGGCCGATCGCCTGGGTGCAGGCCACGCCGCAGGACGAGGCGAAGATCGCCGAGATCGTCGGCGACAGGCTCGCCGCTGCGCCAAAGAAGCCGCGTAGGGTTCTGATGTTCGCCCGCGCGTTCGGCTACAGCCACAATGACGCGCTCGCGTACGGAAATCGGGCGTTCGGGATTGCGGCCCAGAAGACGAAGGCGTTTGCCGTCGACTTCTCCACGGACATCTCCCTGCTCGGCGATGCGGCGAAGCTCGCGCAGTACGACGCCATCGTCCTCAACAACTGCACCGGCATCAGCGTCAAGCGTTTCCCTGCGATCGAGAAGACGCTCATCGACTACGTCAAGTCCGGCAAGGGTCTCTGCCTCATCCATTCCGCCGTCGACTCCTTCTACGACAGCGAGGTCGTGGCGGATATGAATGGCGGACTCTTCCGTGGCCATCCCTGGCATGCGGGTGGCATGTGGAGCTTTGTGAATGAGGAGCCCGACCATCCGCTTATGGCTTCGTTCAAATCGGCCGGCAGCCCGTTCTCGCGCAGCGACGAGATCTACCAGCAGACGGAGCCGGCCTTCTCGCGCGGCAAGGACCGTGTGCTCGTCTCGATGGACATGAAGGATGCGAAGACCGCCGAGGCCGCCAAGAAGTGGAAGGACTCCAAGCGCTGGCTGCGCGAGGATGGCGATTTCGTCGTCTCCTGGGTCCGCCGCTATGGCGAGGGCCGCGTGTTCTACACTTCTTTCGGACACGACAAGCGTGCCTTTCTCGACTCCGCGCGCCTCCATCACATGCTTTCCGGTCTCCAGTATTGCCTCGGCGACCTTGTCTGCGAGGATAGCCCCCGCAAATAGGATCCGTTCGTCATGCTGAACCCCGCAAACCTCGAGATTCGAGCCCGCATGCTGCGGCAGATCCGCGCGTTCTTTGATGCGCGCGGGTTCGTCGAGGTCGAAACGCCCGTGCGCATCCCCGCGCCGGCGCCGGAACCGCACATCGACTGTCCAGCCAGCGGGGCCTGGTTCCTCCGCGCCTCGCCCGAGCTTCAGATGAAGAAACTCCTCGCCTCCGGCATGGAGCGCATCTGGCAGATGGGGCCGTGTTTCCGCGAGGGCGAGCACGGCAGCCGTCACAACCCCGAGTTCACCATGCTCGAGTGGTATCGCGCTCATGCGGACTACCTCGATATTCTGAAGGACATGGAAGAACTGGTCTCGGGAGTCCTGGGGCAAGTCCCAAGTTCAGGGTTCAAGCTTCAAGGCTCAAGTTTCAAGCGATTGACGGTGCGCGAGGCCTATCGGCGCTATGCGGGATGGGATCCCTTCCTGGATTGGGACCAGGACCGTTTTGACTTCGACATGGCGATGAAGATCGAACCCAATCTGCCGAAAGAGCCGACGTTCCTGATCGACTATCCGCCGCAGGCGGCCTCGCTCTCGAAACTCCGCGGCGACGTGGCGGAGCGCTGGGAACTTTATGTGGACGGCATGGAACTCGCCAACGCGTTCACGGAGCTGACGGACGCAGAGGAGCAGCGCCACCGATTTGAGGCCGCGCGGGAGGAGAGGCGTGGAATCGGCGAGGCGGACTATCCGTTGGACGAGGAGTTCCTGCGGTTGCTGCAGTTCATGCCGCCCTCGGGAGGCGTCGCATTGGGCGTCGACCGTCTGGTGATGCTGGCCACGGAAGTGAAGTCGATCGACGAGATTCGCGTCGCTCCCTGATTCGCTTTCGAGACAATTCATTCAAGGAGAGTTTGTATGCAGATGAAGATGACAATGGCCGTGCTCGGCGCGACTCTGGCTCTGGGCGTCCTGGCGCGCAAGCCGAACTACGACGAGGAGAAGGTTGCTCCGTATACGTTGGAGGATCCGCTCACGTTCGCGAATGGACACAAGTTGAAGGATGCGTCCGAGTGGCCGGCTCGTCGTGCCGAGATTGTGAAGATCTTCGAACGCGAGATGTTCGGCCGTACGCCCCCACCCCCCGAGGCTGTCGTGACGGAGATGTTCGAGGAGGGTGTCACGCTCGACGGCCTCGGTATCCGCCGCCAATACCATATGTGGTTCAAGAAGGACAAGACGGGGCCTCGTGTCGACTGGATTCTCTTCCTGCCGAACCACATCACGGGCCTCACTCCGAAGAAAGAGAACGGACGAATCGTCTGCGAGAACACTGAGAAGTGCCCCGTCGTCCTCTTCCTCAACTACCGCGGCAATCATGAACTCGCGACGGATCCCGAGATTCCCGTTCAACAGGGCTGGAGTCGCAACAACAAGAAGTACTTCATCGAAGACCACAGGGCGTCCGAGAAGACGCGTGCCCGTGGGCGCCGCACGGACAACTCCTCTCCGTTTCCGCTCGAGGCGATTCTCGCCCGCGGCTACGCTGTGCTGAGCGCCTGCTACTGCGAGATGTCGCCCGACGTCGAGGTCCGCCTTGGCGACAAGGAGGAGGATGCCTACACGGGACTTTTCGAACTCTGGCCGAAGCGCGATCCAAGCGCGACGGACAACATCACGGCGATTGGCGCGTGGGCGTGGGGGCTCTCCCGCGGCCTGGATCTGGCCTTCACGATTCCCGAGATCGATGCGACGAAGAACGTCGCCACCGGCTGCTCGCGTCTCGCGAAGACGCCTCTCCTCGCCTGTTCGCGCGACGAGCGCTTCGCCGTCTGTGTGCCGAACCAGACGGGCGGCGGCGGCGTGCCGCTCGCGAAACGCGACTTCGGCGAGAACGTCTCCACCGAGATGGCGAGCTTCCCGCACTGGTACTGCAAGGCGTACGGAAAGTACATCGACAACGAGCAGGAGATGAAGTTTGACCAGCATCTTCTCGTCGCCTCGATCGCGCCGCGCCGCATCCTCGTAGAGGGATTCAATGCCGGATGGTTCGACACGAAGGGTGAATGGCTTTCCTGCCAGGCCGCCTCCCCCACGTGGGAATTCCTCGGCAAGCCGGGGCTTCCAAAAGGCGATTTCCCCGCGAACTTCGATACGCGCTGCATCGGCACGCACCTCGGCTACGTGCGTCGTGGCGGTCAGCACGGCCTCTCCGGCCACGACTGGATCTGGGCGCTCGACTTCGCCGATCAGGCGTTCGGCCGCTGATTTGAGGGGGAATTCACATGAAGACGATTGGATCGCTGTTTGCCCTCGGTACATTCGCCGCAGCCTCGCTTTGGGCGGCGGGTGAGAGGTATGTTGCCGCCGTCGACACGCCCGAGAAGCGTGCGGCGCTCATCCAGGAGCTCTGGAAGCACGACCCCGCCGACGAGACGAAGCTCTGGCCGGCGGGGAAGGTCCCGCTTCGCGCAAACGACAAGCCCATCATGTTCACCGAGAAGGAGCTGGGCCAGCGCAATCTCGTGGTCACGGACATCAACGATCCGTTCTTCACGTTCTATCGCGCGTCGGGCGAGGGAGCGAAGCCGGTGGTGGTGATCCTCCCCGGCGGAGGCTACTCCGTCCTCGGCTGGAACAAGGAGGGTACAGAGGTCGCGGAATGGCTCAATTCGCTCGGTTTCTCGGCGGCGGTACTGCTCTACCGCGCCCCCGACCAGCGCGACGCCGCCCTCTGCGACGTGCAGCGTACGATCGGCATCCTCCGCCGTGATGCGGCCAAGTATGGGATCGACGCGGGGCGTGTCGGTGTGATCGGCTTCTCCGCCGGCGCAAACCTCGCGATCCGCGCGGCGACGAACTGGCGGAAGCGCCTCTATGCGCGGATCGACGACGCGGACGACTATTCGTGCCGCCCCGATTTCCAGATGCCGATCTATCCGTGGGACATCCGCACGCGCAAGGATCCGCAGACCCCCTGGAAGGGCTGGACCGGCATGGCCATCGCCCCTGGCTATCCCATCGACGCCGCGACGCCGCCGTCGTTCACGATTCAGGCCGAGGACGACTTCTGCCAGATCGAGACCGCGGTCACCTACGACTATCACCTGCGCCTCGCGGGTGTTCCCTCCACGATTCGCATCTATCCGAGCGGCGGTCACGGCTACGGTCTCCGCAAGCTGGGACGTCCCACGGACGTCTGGAGCGACGAGGCCGCCGCCTGGCTCGCGCAGTTCCGGAAGCCCTCGAAGCGCATCGTCTTCCTCGGCGACTCGATCACCGACAAGCGCCATGTCGGCTGCACGAAGAACTACTGGGGCTTTCTGGGTGAACGCTTCGGCTTCGAGCCGCTGGTCTACGGCATCAACGGCCAGCAGATGAGCCACATCGTCGCGCAGGCCCGGAAATTCCAGTCTGAGCATCCGGAGGGTGCGGACGTGATCTTCGTCTTCGCCGGCACCAACGACTTCAACGGCGGCGTCCCCCTTGGCGACTGGTATACGTTCGCCGAGGAGATGGTCAACAAGAACGGTACGCAGGTGAAGCTCCGGAAGCGGTCGTTCATCTACGACGCGGGGACCTTCCGCGGACGCATCAACCTCGCGATGAAGCACCTCAAGGACAATTTCCCGAAGGCGCGAATCGTCCTGCTGACGCCCGTCCATCGCGGTTCTGCCGAGTTCGGTCCGAAGAATGTGCAGCCGGATGAGTCGTACGCGAATGCGAAAGGTCTCTTCCTCGACGACTATGTCGCCGCCGTCAAGGAGGCCGGCAACGTGTGGGCCGTGAAGGTCGTCGATCTCCATGCCACCTCGCAGCTCTTCCCGAACGCGGCTTCCCAGGACGCGTACATCCACAATCCCAAGACGGATCGTCTCCATCCCTCCGCTGCCGGACACGCCCTCATGGCCGAGGCAATCGCCCTCGAGGCTGGCGATCTGCTGAAATGAAGTTTTGTCGTCATTGAATCAAGAGTAACAACGAAAGGACAGCTGAAATGAAGGTTCGTAAAAACTGCAAGTACGCCGTAGCGTGTGTCTCCTCCATGGGTCTGCGCATTACGCCCGAGAACCGCATGGCGGTGCACAACTCCAATCGCTTCATGCTCCAGGCGACGAGCGCTGAGACGAACGTGCTCAACGTGACGAGCTCGCTCGGCCCCGAGTGCCTCGTGATGACCCGCTTCGTGCAGGGCAGCCCCATGGCAGCCTTCATCAAGGCGCAGCTGCGCGCCCGCAACATCGCCTACGTTGGCCCGGACATCGCGCAGGGCGGTCCCTGGGGCTACCGCCATCAGTTCAACATCGCCGATTCCGGCTTCGGCCTCCGCGCTCCGCGCGTCTGGAACGACCGCGCCGGCGAGGTCGGTCGCACGCTCGATCCGAAGGACTACGATACGAAGAAGATCTTCGGCGAGGACGGCGTCCAGATCCTCCATCTCTCCGGTCTGATCGCCGCGATGAGCCCCGAGACGACGAAGTGCTGCCTCGCCCTCGCGAAGGCCGCCAAGAAGTACGGCACGCTCATCAGTTTCGACCTCAACTACCGCGCCACGTTCTGGAAGGGCCGCGAGGCCGAGCTCTCCAAGGCGTTCCACGAGATTGCCAAGCAGGCGGACATCCTCGTCGGCAACGAGGAGGATTTCCAGCTCTGCCTGGGCTTCAAGGGACCCGAAGCTGGTGGCAAGGACCTCAAGGGCAAGATCGAGAGCTTCAAGGAGATGATCGAGAAGGTCGCCAAGAAGTATCCGAACGCCCAGATGTACGCGACGACGCTGCGCCAGGTCGTCTCCGCCGACCACCACCTCTGGGGAGCCATCGTGCGCGCCGACGGCAAATGGTTCGTCGAGGAGCCGCGTGACATTGACGTGCTCGACCGCATTGGCGGTGGCGACGGCTTCACGGGCGGTCTCCTCTACGGTGTGCTCAAGGGCTGGAACGGCGAGAAGTGCGCCCAGTTCGGTTGGGCGAGCGGCGTGATGGCGGCTAGCTCACTGAACGACTACGCCGAGCCCGCGGACGAAAAGCAGGTGTGGGACGTCTACGCCGGCAACGCCCGCGTCCAGCGTTAAGGAGCTGAACGGAGAGAATTGTCCGCGCGAAGGATTGGTGACATATGAATAAACTAATGATTCTGGCCGCCTGTGCGGCGATTCTCTCTGGTTGCAATGAGGTCGGCGACGTCGTGCTGGCTCCGGACGGTGACGTCCGGACGCCCGCGGCGGCGCTGGCCAGAGCCCGTGAGCTGAAGGCCTCCGGCGCCGTGAAGGGGCGTCCGGTTGAGATCTGGGTGAAGCCCGGACGCTACCAGCTCACGGAGCCGCTTGTCCTCACGGCCGCGGATTCCGACCTCCGCATTCGCGGGTTCTCCGCCCGCACGACCGTCTTCGACGGCGGACGTGAACTGAAGCCGTTCACCGTCGGCGCTGACGGCGTGTGGGTGACGGACGTACCGGAGGGGCTCGAGTTCGACCAGCTCTGGGTGGGAGACCATCGGGCCCAGCGCGCGCGTTCTCCGAACCGCTTCTACCACTACATGAAGGATTCGGATGCCGATCTCGCGGCGCGCGCCTTTTTCGCAGATGAGGCCGACGTCGCACCGCTTTTCAACCTTCATCAGGACGAGCTTAATCGCGTGCTCGTGGCCGTCTGGCAGAGCTGGGATATGGGATATGGCCGTGTGGAATCCGTGGACGCGCAGTCTGGCCGCCTTGTGATGAAGCAGGGCATGAAGCGTCCGCTCTTCTTCTGGTGTGCCACGCGTCCGCGCTATGCGCTTGAGAACTTCCGTGCAGCCCTCGACGCCCCGGGCGAATGGTTCCATGACGTCAAGGCGAAGAAGCTCTTCTACATTCCCCTCGCGGGCGAGTCGGTCGCGAAGGACTTCGCCTACGTGCCCATCTCGACGGCGGTCGTCAAGTTCGCCGGCGACCGTGTGAAGGGAGAGGTCGTGCGGAACGTCTCCTTCGATGGAATCGGCTTTGAGCACACGGCATTCCTCATCGGCCCACAGGGCGTCTACAACAGTCAGGCCGCCTCGAACGTGCAGGAAGGCGCGATTGCCGGCACGGACGTCGAGGACGTCTCGTTCGAGAATTGCCGCATCGCCCACACGGGTGCGCACGGACTCTATCTTCGCAGCGGCTGCCGCCACGTGACGGTGAGGCACTCGCTGGTGGAGGATCTCGGTGCGGGTGGGATCTACTTCGGTGGAGACAACCGCAGTCGGCAGAAGAGTCCCGACGGGGTCTCTTCGCATCTGATGGTCGAGGATTCGATCGTCCGTCATGGTGGCCGCGTGCTGCAGGCCGGCATTGGTGTGTGGATGGGCCATGCCCACGACTGCAGGGTCGTCCACAACGAGATCTGCGACTTCTTCTACACGGGCGTCTCGCTCGGCTGGACCTGGGGCTATGCACCCACGGTCAATCGCGACAACCTCATCGCCCATAATCGCATCCACCACATCGGCCAGGGCGCGCTCTCCGATATGGGCGGCGTCTACACGCTCGGCGACAACACGGGCAGCGTCGTGCGCAACAACTGGATCTGGGAAGTGAATGGCTATGCGGACAACGGTTCGCCCGCCTGGGGCCTCTATACGGACGAGGGCTCGCATGGTTTCGTCTTCTGCGACAACCTCGTCGAGAAGTGCCGCGATGGCGCGATACACCAGCACTACGGCAAGGAGAACGTCTACTCAAACAACCTCTGCCTGACGTTCTCGAAGGATGGTGTCTGGCGCTCTCGGTCCGAGGACCATGTCACGATTCGCGTGATGAACAACATCTTCTGGTGGACGGCACCCGAAGCCGGGGCCTACCGCGGCGGCGGTAGCTTCGAGTCGACTCGGGACAACCTCCCCGCCGACAACAACACCTACTGGTGTGCAGGCGGCAATGTGAAGGAGACGGCATTCAAGGGCGAATCGTGGGAGAAGTGGCGCGCGCTTGGACACGATACCCACGGTGCGATTGCAGACCCGCTCTTCGTCGATCCCGCGAAGGGCGACTGGACGCTCAAACCCGATTCTCCGGCCCTCAAACTTGGCTTCAAGCCATTCGACTGGCATGATACCGGCGTCTACAAGACGAACGCCGTGTGGCGGGCGCTTTCGGAGGAGGAATGCTGGGATCGCTTCGAGGACGCGCCCAAGGCTCCGAAGTACCGCCGCGAGCGCCTGTGCGCCGACTTCGAACGTCATCGCGTCGGCAACGTGACCCACTCCATGGGATCCTTCGCACCGCTGGATGCAAATACCGGCCGTCCCGGACAGCTTCAGATCGTCGATGCCGATCCGGCGCAGGGGAAGAAGTCCTTGAAGTTCGTCGATGCGCCGGATCTGAAGCCGAGCTGGGCTCCAATTGTCACGGCGGCCTGCGGTGTGGACGAGGGCGTCGCGACGCTCTCCTTTGCGCTGAAGATCGAGACGGGGGCAAAGCCCACCATTGAACTGCGCGACTATCCCAAGGGCCAGCCCCTCGTCAATGGCGTCCGGCTCTCCGTCGTCAAGGACCGTCTTCTGGCGGGCGGCAAGGACGTCTGCGCGATGTGGCCGGGCGTGTGGCACGACGTTGTCTTGACACTGCCGATGTCCGGGCCCGAGAAGGGCCGATGGTCTGTTGCCGTGACGCCACGCGGTGGTGTGACCTCCCGCGTGCAGTTCGAGAAGTTTCTCGCCGACAGATTCAAGGAGCTGAAGTGGATTGGATTCATCAGCTACGGTGCCACGACCTCCGTCTGGTATCTGGATGACGTCAAGTTGGACACGCGCCATTGATGCGGGCGAGTGGTGCCGCGTGAAATTTGTCTGTAAATGAAGTGACTTCGAGTTGAAAGGAATGCGAAATAATGAAGCAGAATGCGATGATGGTTGTTTGGGCGATGCTGTCGGTTCTGTCCGTATGCGCCGCGCAGGTGACGGCTGATTTCACGCAGACGACGGCGAAGTTCCGTCCCGCGCTCCATTCGTCCGGCTATTCCGCGCTCTATGAGCGTGCTCACTCCGCGAAGTGGGATGCGTACGTGAAGGAGATGAATTTCGAGTATACACGTACGCACGACCATGCGCTGATCAACAATGGCGCGCGCATTTTCGATACGCATTTCATCTTCCCGCTCCAGCACCTTGATGCTACGGATCCGAAGAACTACTACTTCAAGCCGACCGATTTCATGATGAAGCTCCAGAAGGACCTGGGGCTGAAGATCTTCTTCCGGCTGGGCACCTCCATTGAGCACACGGGCCTTGTCCACTTCAACGCAGAGATCCCCTCGGACTTCGACAAGATGGCCGAGGTCTTCGCCGGTACAATCCGCCACTACAACAACGGTTGGGCGGACGGCCTGCAGAACGCCTGCCAGTATTGGGAGATCTGGAACGAACCCGACGGTAGCAACAATATGTGGAGCTTCAACGGGGGCGTCAACGACCATGACCCGAAGAACAACCGCAACGCCGAACGCCGCGAGCTCTTCGTGAAGTTCTTCGTGACGGTGCTCAAACGCCTGAAGAGCGAGTTCCCGGAGCTCAAGATCGGCGGCCCCGCCCTCTGTTCAATGCGCGAGGACTGGTTCCGTCCGATTCTCAAGGCCTGCAAGGCCGAGGGCATTTCCCCCGACTTCCTGTCCTGGCACTACTACGGAAACGATCCGGACCGCATGTTCCAGATGGCCGACCAGGCACAGAAGATGTGCGAGGAGGAGGGGTTCCCCAAGCTCGAGTTCATCATCAACGAGTGGCACTATGTCTGCAAGGCCGGTTGGGGACGCAATGCCGCGACACGCGCGCCGGATAATATGAACGACATCAATTCGGCGTGCTTCACGCTCACGACGCTCTCGCGTCTCCAGACCTCGCGCTATGACCAGGCCTACTTCTACGGCTGCCGCCACTACGGCAACTGGGGCTATCGCGACTACAATTCAGGAGAACTCAACAAGAACTTCTACGCCCTGAAGACGTTTGGCGAAATCAAGCGTGACTGTACGGAGATTTGTGCGAGCACGAGTTCCGACAAGACGGTCACGGCCTTCGCCGCGAAGAGTGCCGATGGAAAGAGGGGGAAGCTTCTCGTGACGGATCTCTTCGGCCGCGATTCCTCCATTTCCGTTCAGGTGAAAGGCGTCTCGTCGGCGAAGAACGTCCGGGCCGTTGTCCTCAGCTTCGAGAAGAACCTCGAGCCCGTTCCCGTCTCCATGAAGAACGGCATGTTCACGCTTCGCAAGCCCGATGCCTATTCGTCCGCCTTTCTGATCACATTTGACCTCTGATTGATCGTTGTGGAGAGTTGCCTATGAGTCATACCGTTCTGTTGGAAGTCTGTGCGGTTGTCGGGTGGATGGCGGTTGCCGCATCCACGGACGTGGTTTTTGAGACGGAAGGCACGAAGTGCCGTCTGGTGAACGAAGGGAATGCCATCTGGCGCGTGCAGAGTACGACATCGACTGGAGCCTTCGAGGAGACGGGAGCCGTGCAGGCGCTTGCGCGCTGGATGGGCGAACCGATGCCGGGAACGCGCGGTGAACTGTCCGTGACGGACGAGAACGGCGTGACGGTGGCAACGGCGCCTGACGGAACGAAGGCCGAACTGCGGCACAATCCGTTTACGTTGGCATTCTTCACGGCAGACGGCGCGTGCGTCCAGCGCCTGACGCGTTTGGCCTTTGCCGAGAAGGGGACGACGGTGGAAGGTCCTCTGGCTGCCGATGAGCATGTGCTTGGATTGGGCGAACGGCTGGACGCCCTCGACAAGCGGGGTTCGCGAAACGTGCTCTGCACGTCCGACGGCTACAATAATTCCAGCCGCACCTATCTGACCGTACCGTTATTCTTCACATCCGCGGGTGGCGGAGTTTTCGCCAATGGCTTTGAGAGCGCCGTTGCGGACTTCGGAAAGACGGTTGCGAATAGATGGCGCTTCGAGCAGGAGCGCCGGACGCTCGATCTCTATGTGTTCGCGGTGAAGACGCCAGCCGAGGCCATTCGGCGGTATGTCGATTTGGCGGGCCATCCGACGATGCCGGAGAAATGGAGCGAAGGTCCCGTCGTCTGCCGCTACTCGCCCGAGCTTTCGGTTCTGGAGGGCGTGACGTCCCGCAAGGTGCGGGATCGTCGCTGCGTGGGATATGGGGTGAAGGATGTGCTTGCGAAATACCGCGCGGACGGCGTCAATCCTACGGCCTTCATCTGCGAACCCTGGGGTAATGACATCTTCGGCGATTCCCCTGAGTTCCATGCGAACAAGGCGGCGAAGACCAAGGCTGCGGCAGATTATCTGGATGGCGAGGGCATCCGCATGATGATCTGGATGGCCTGCGGACATCCTCTTTCGATGAAGGCGCCCGGCTTCAAGCCCGAGTTCCTTGTTCATGCGGACATCGAGCGCGATGGCACGATTGCCGAGCGGAACGTGGAGCGCGTTCCCGAGGTGTGGATGGGCGACAAGGAGAATCCCGATGTCGGCAATCGCGGGAAGGGACGCTTCATTCTCGACATCACGAATCCCGAAGCCTGGCAGTGGTACCTGGACGTCGTCTGGGGAGAATGGCTGAGATGTGGCGTCGTGGGCGCGAAAATCGACTTCTGCGAGGAATTTCCCGATGATGGTCGCCTCTACGGCAAGACGCGCATCCATTATCGCTGGCACAATCCCGAGGTGTTCAAGGGCGCATCCGTGCACCACGCCTATCCGACATTCTTCGTGGCGAAGCTGCAGCGCGAACTTGCGAAGCGCAGCCGGCATGGATTCTCCGTCCTCGCTCGCGGGGGTGGACTCGGCTTGCAGCGGTGTCCGTGGATGTGGGCAGGCGACCAGCACCGCGTCTTCGAAAAATTGGACGACCAGGTGTTCGCGATACTCAACTCGGGCGTGAGCGGCGTGCCGTTCATGACCTATGATGCGGCGGGTTACCAATATTCGGGACTTGTCTTCGAGCCCTGTGGCGTCTACAACCCGAAGACGGATGTGACGGATGTCTCCCGCACTGAGTTGCGAGCGGGCGAAGAACCGGTCTTCCGCCGCGCCAGCAAAAACACCTCGATCGAAGAGGAAGCGCGAATCTTTCTGCGCGGCCTTGAGTACACGACGTGGAGCGGTTGCCTTCAGACGCATGGTTTCGTGCGTCACCCCTACGAATTCGATGCGGCGACGCGGAAGACCCACAAGCGCTATGCCGACCTTTTCGCTCAGCTGGCCGACTATCGCCGGACGCTCTTTGACGAGGCCTGCCGCACGGGCCTGCCACCTGTGCGGGCGCTGGCGCTCGAGTTCCCGAAAGAGGCGACAGCTTGGACCATCGAGGACGAATACATGTTCGGTTCGAAATACCTCGTGGCGCCGATTCTGAAGGACGTCTCTGCGCGTTCCGTCTATCTGCCCGAAGGCACTTGGAAGGATCTCCGTTCGGGAGATGTCCGGACAGTCTCCGCGGGCGGTACCCGTTTCAACGTCGTTGCGGAGATCGACGAGATTCCCGTGTTTGAGTGCCTGAAGAAATGAGGCGTACATGAATTCGACAACTGCCCTGTTTTCAAGACGGGATTTTCTCCTGGGCACCGCAGGCGTGATGGCCGCATCGGCTGTCGCGGCGACGGATTCCGCGGTGATCGATCCGCACAAATTCGTGCTCATCTCCGACGTGCACGTGCCGTTGCCGTGGACGGAACAGAAGTACCGCACGGGCATGGAGTACCCCTGGGTTATTCCCGCCATCAAGAAGCACATCCAGGAAATCCTCGACATGCGGCCGCGGCCGTGTGCGGTCATCTGCCTGGGGGACGTCTCGATTGCCTTTTCGGAAGACAAGGAGTACGAGATCGCCACACAGCTGTTCCAGCCTCTTGAGGACGCGGGTATCAAGATCGTGATGGGCGTGGGCAACCACGATCTTCGTGCGCCGTTCCGCACCTATTTCCCGCGGTGGATCGGCGAAAGTCCCGTGAAGGACAAGATCATGTCGGTGACGCATCTCGCCGACTGCGATTTCGTGATGCTTGATTCGCTTGTGGAGCCGAAGAAACGGGGCTCGTATCCGGCCTGCACGGGGTTTGGCCTGGGGGACGAGCAGGCGAAGTGGCTCGTGGACTTCCTTGCGAAGGCGGAACGCCCCGTTCTCATCGGCGCCCATCATCAGGCGGGCGCGCTGAAGATCGACCACAAGATCGCGCGGGCGCCGAAGGCCTTCGGCTATTTCCACGGGCATCACCACCAGTGGATGTCGACCTATCTGAACAACGGCTACAAGCCGGAGTTCTGTCCGCACGTGCGTTCGCTCGGCATTCCGTCCTTCGGCATCGACCGCGACATTGGCTACGCCATCGTCAAGACGTCCCCGACGATGGCGGGCGCGCAATTCGTCGAGAACGACTACTATTTCCCGAGCAAGCCTGCGACGGATGCGCGTTCACCGCTCGTCCGCGACATCATCCGCGACAACGCCGGCCGCCGCGTGCTGTTCCCGTTCGAGAAGGAGTGTACGAGCCAATCTTGAAAATGAAGAGTGTAGAGTCATGAAGGCGACAATGCAGATGAGTGAGGTATGGCGTTCATGGAGATTCCTCCTGGCGTGCTGTATGGTGGCGTGTACGGTTGCGTCCTTTGCCGCGAAGGCGCCGCAAAAGGAGAGGCCGCTGGATTTCACGGGGGCCTTTCCGCCGTCCGTCAAGACCATTGGGCTTGTGATGCCCGCGAGCATCCAGCCGCAACGGAACTTCGAGCGCGGCGTCGCGGCACTGGAGGCGGCCGGCTACAAAGTCAAGCGCGCGAAACGTCTCAACTTCAAGACGGTGGCGAGCGTAGAGGACCGCGTGGCCGATTTTGAGGAGGCCTGGCTGGATCCCGAGGTGGATTTGGTGCTGTGCGCGCGCGGCGGCACGGGGGCGCAGGACCTGCTCGGGAAGATCGACTGGGAAAAGCTGCGGACGCGTCCGCAGCAACGGGTGCTCGGATTCAGCAACATCACCATGCTGCTCAATGCCATGCTCAAGGAGAAGGTGGGCCTCCCGTTTTCAGGACCGTCGCTCAGCCATTTCCTCTATGCCGATCCGAAGTCCTTCAAATGGCTGGCGCCGGCAATCGACCGGGGACCGCTGCCGGACGTCCAGTTGAAGGCGCTGCGTCCGGGTGCGTGCAAGGGGACCGCCGTGGGCGGACACATCATGCTGGTGTCAAAGGCCGTGAGCATGGGGTGGGCGCCGGATGCGAAAGGCAAGATCGTGTTCCTCGAAAGTTCGGCCAATTATCCGCCCGTCATTCGGTCGACGCTGAATGGACTCGTTAAGAAAGGTTATTTCAACGAGTGTGCGGGCGTCGTCTTTGGCGACATCACGCCGAGCGGTCGCAAGCTCAAACGGCTTTCGGGGGCGGAGCTGGAGGAAGGACGTGCAGCGGTCGCCCAGATCAAGAAGGACTTTGCCGCGCAGGTGACGTGTCCGGTGTGGGACGACTATCCGTATGGACATGTGCCCGTCTCCTACGCCATCGATCATCTGCGTGAGAAGACGATCACCGAAGACGGTGTGCTGAAGCAATAGGGGTCGATGGGAGCGGTTATTTGCGGGGCAATTGATTGTGTCTCTGGACAGTCGATCCCGGATCGATCGTGAAACGCGCCTAGCGTCCCTCGTTCCCGGCGGCAAGTCCCTTGGGTGAAGTTTCGGTTGTGGGGATCATGGCGTGTTACATGTCTGCTAACGACAGGCCGATAAACGAGGGCTTAAGGCGTTTCCATTTTCCAGTGGCTGCGGTGAAGACGGAGAATTTGTCTTTCAAGGTCTCAAGGTTGATGCGTTTGGGGTCGCGCTTGACTTCGTAGACGGCAACCTCACCCGTCAGTTCGTTTTCGGAGATGAGGTCGATTTCGTTTTCGCCTTTGCGGTCCCACCAGGAAGCGATACGCGTCCAGTTGCCGGATTCGATCAGTTGTGCGCGGAAATAGCGTTCGAGGATGCGTCCGCTGAAGACCGGATAGTCGCGACGGATGATTTCCTTGAGGCGGTCGTAGCCCTTGATCTCGAGCAGAAACCCGTATTTGAAAACGAAGCGGAACCAGAAGGTGAAGAAGTTGTCATTGAGCTGATAATGGGCTCCTTTGGCGGATTCCTTGGCGAAGAGCGGTTGTTGGCGGACGATCAGGGCATAGTCCTTTTCAAGCCGGAGGAGGTAGCCACCGATGTCGCGCCCAAGAACTTGGGAAATCTCGTTTCGCGTGTTGCTCCCGCGGGCAATGGCAGAAAGAATGGAAAAGTAGACACCGTATTCCTTGTCGAACTCCTCGACAAGGATGGCGCGCCCCTCTTCAATGAACGTCGAATCTTCGCGGATGATCAGGTCGAGCATCTTTTCGCGGGTAAAGGCCTTGCCGTCGATCAGTAGTTCGATGTATTTGGCGACACCGCCGGTAAAGGTCCAGAGGGCGAGCAGATCTTCGGGCGTGAACGTCGGATGGTATTCGGAGAGTATTTCCTTAAGGACGGAGACGCAGAACGGGTCGAGCTTCAGGAAGGCGGTTTCCCGTCCGTAGAGTGCGGCTTTCTTGTGTTTGAAGATCTTGGTCATCAAGGTGTAGACGGATCCCGAGACGATGAGATTGATCCGTGCCTTGTCCTTGTGAAGATCCCAGATTTTCTGGATCGAGCTGAAGATGGAAGGGTTGATCTTGAGGAACTCCTGGAACTCGTCGATGACCACGGTAATCGGACGGGTCGTGGCGAGTTTCATGATCTCCTCGAAAATCTCCGAGAAACGGACGGGCTGGCCGTGGATGACGATGCTGAACTTGTCTTCCAGTTCGCTCTTGAAGATTTCGCAAAGATCGCGTTCGCTCTTGCGCTCGACGAACAGGTACGCAAAAGGCGTCTTTTCGCAAGCCTTGAGAATGAGTGACGTCTTGCCGACGCGGCGACGTCCGGTAATGACGGTAAACTGGGCGCAGTCTTGGCTGCGGGCGGCGATTTCGCCCAAAAGTTCAAGTTCGCGTGTTCGGTCGAAGAAGTGCATGCCAAAGTCCTTCAAAGAATTGCAACCACCGTTTCTGAAACCGTGGTTACAGTTTCGGATTATATCAGATCGGAAGTGCCTCCGTCAATCGGATCGTTCCGGCATCATTCTTCGATTGTGCTCCCGTGTAGATATGTGATACACTCGGGACATGAAAAATTCAATTGTACGGTTTCTTCTCCCCAGCGTGACTCTTCCGGTGGGGATGATTTCGGCTAAGACTATAGCCATGAAGCATCTTTTTCTAGTTATGTCCGCTTGGGGCGCGGCGATGGCGGTGGCGGCGCCGGCGAAGCTGGATGCCACGGGCGTGGAGGTGAAGACGTTCAAGGCGGGCGAGACCGTGTTCACGGACCGTCCGCAGTTCAAGTTGACGGAAGCGGCGGCGAAGCACGTCGCGGGAAAGACGTTCTTTCGGACGGGCATCGGGGGCGGACTGAAGCTGAAGGTACGCACGGATGGCGAGCTCTATGCACTCGCGGCGGAACCGAAGTCACCGGTGACGCGGCGTGCGGAGCTGGAGGCCGCGGGTTTCATGCGCGTCCCTGGAATCGCGCCGTTCCAGGTCTTTGGCACGAACGCCTGCGACGTGGGTGAGCTCTGGCGCAAGGACGTGAAGAAGGGCGAAACGTTCCGGTTCGGCAAGTGGGTGATTGTCGCGGGCTTCGATCCTGAGCGTCAGGGGATGAAGCCGCCCCGGGAGGGCGAGCTGCTCTACAATGGTATCGAGCTGCCGAAGGCGTGGCCGCCGCGGGACGTGCCGGCGAATGGGCGCAGCGAGCTCGTGGTGCCGTATCTGGGCGAGGGGCGTCCCAATGTGGCTTTCATTGACGTGGGACGCCAGCTCTTCGTTGACGACTTCCTGGTCGAGAAGACCGACTTGACGCGCGTCTATAACCATCCTGTGAAATACGAAGGCAATCCCGTCCTCAAGCCCGAGAACGACTACGAGCGGAATCGTCCGCAGAACGCGATTGCGCTGCCGAAGGGCGGTGGGCTCTGGTGGGATTCCGAGCGCAAGGTCTTCCGTCTCTGGTACGAGGCGGGCTGGTGCTACCGCATCTGCTACGCCGAATCGAAGGATGGCATCCACTGGGAACGTCCCGATCTCGGCGTGGTACCTGGGACGAACCGTCTGCTGCCGGATCAGAAAGTGGACTCCTGGAGCGTGTTCCCCGACCCCGAGGCGGCGGACCCGAGTCAGCGCTGGAAGCTCTTCGTCATGCCGGGCGGGAACAACGTCCCCGGCTACTGCTTTACGTCCGCCGATGGCATCCACTGGACGAACAAGACCGCGACGGGCGACATCGGCGATCGTACGACGATGTTCTACAATCCGTTCCGACGCAAGTGGATCTATTCGCTGCGCGGCGGTTGGAAGGACAGTGGACGAGCCCGCCGGTATTGGGAAGGAAGCGATTTTCTGACGGACTGCAAATGGGAATGGAAGGACGAACAGTCGCCGAAGTGGGCGGTCCGCTGGCTGCGGGCCGACGAGCATGACGTGCAGACGGACCGTCCGCTTGAGAACAAGAAGGCCCAACTCTACTGTTTCGATGCGGTCGCCTACGAATCCATTATGCTGGGAGGCTTCGAAATCCACTGGGGACCCGAGAACAACGTCTGCGAAGAGCACGGCATGCCGAAGATCACGGAGATCCAGTTTGCCTATTCGCGTGACGGGTTCCACTGGTCGCGTCCCGATCGCCGTGCGGCGATTCGGGCGGAGCGGTGGAAATCTGAACAGTGGGACCGCGGCTATGTGCAGCCGCTCTCGAACATCTGCGTGATTCGCGACGAGAAACTCTGGTTCTACTACGGCGCGTTCGGCGGCGACCCCACGCGTCTCCGCAGAAGCGGGACCGGTCCCGGCACGGGGAACGGCAGCATGAACGGCATGTACGACAACGGCGCCATGGGCTGTGCTTCTCTGCGGCGCGATGGTTTTGTGGGAATGAAGGCGACGACGAAGGGCGAACTGCTGACGCGTCCTGTTCGCTTCAGCGGCGAACATCTATTTGTGAACGTGGATGCACCGGCTGGCGCGCTGCGCGCGGAGGTGCTGGATGAGGACGGTGAACCCGTGCCTGGCTTCTCGGTGGCGGAAAGCGTGCCGGTGTCAGTGGATTCAACGAAGGTTCGCCTGTCGTGGAAAAACGGCGCAACGCTGGCCGCGTTCCGTGGACGCGATGTCCGATTCCGCTTCACGCTGGAGAACGGCACGCTCTATTCGTTCTGGGTGAGCCGTCGTGCGAACGGCGCCTCCAACGGCTATGTCGCCGGTGGTGGACCAGACTACGATGGACTCGTTGATCGTTGACAAGGGTTGATGATGAGAGCAGAAGAACAAGAAAAGGCATTGGACCGCTTTCTGTTCCCCCGTCTCACGTGGGGGTTCTTTCTGCGGATTGCCCTACTTGGGATTGGCACCTGGATTGTCGGGACGCGCTTCCTGCGTCCGATGGTCGTGGACGGTGCAAGTATGGAGCCTACTTATTCAGCCCAGGGATTCAACTTCTGCGTGTTGACGGCGTTCAAAACGGAGCGGCCGCAGCGAGGACAGGTTGTGACGCTCAAGTATGGCGGCTACAAGTATATGTTGCTGAAGCGGGTTCTCGCCTTCGAGGGGGAGACGGTCGAATTTCGTGAAGGGCGGTGCTATGTCAACGGGGTTCCATTGGAGGAGCCCTACGTCCGGAAATCCTGCGATTGGACGGTTCCGCCGCACGTTGTTGCAGTGGGGAATGTCTATGTGATGGGCGACAACCGCTCCGTGCCTTTCGAGCAGCACGTGGGTGGTGAGATTGCGGTATCGCGCGTTGCGGGGAGGCCCCTCTGGTGAAGAACTATCTGATACTGATTGGGCTGGTTCTGGCAGTGGCGGGTTGGTTCCTGCTGGGAATGTCCGACGAGCGGCGCGTGCGGAAGACCTTCGCCACCGCCGAGTCAGCGCTGTGCAAGGAGGGGAATGAATCTCCGTTCAAGATGCTGGGAGCGGCAAGGACGCTGGCGGAACTGGTCGAACCGGGGTGTCGTCTGGAGATCCCCGAACGGAAGTTCTCCGTCAAGCTCGATGGCGGCGACCTGGCACAGCAGATCGCCGGATTCCGCCGGCAGTCGACGGCGTTCACCGTCTCCTTCGAGGATCTCAATGTGGTCTTCCCCGACAAGACGACGGCGCAGGTCTCCTGCGACTTCTTTTTCCGAGGCGATTCGGATGCACTGGGATTGATTGCGGGACGCGACGCTCGTGCTCTCGATGCGACGCTGCACTGGGATGAGGAGAGTGCAAAATGGCGCTTCTCCCACATTCGACTACAGCCGATTCTTGAAAAATAGTTCACGTTCCCAGCCCCTGGTTCGGGCTTCGTTCCGCGTGATGGTTGACGCGTGATGGGGAAATTGTATATACTTCGGTTGAAACTATCGTGGGCGGGGGCTTGTGCCTGCGAGAACCGATGGCATTCAGTAAAGGAGTATGACGATGGATCTCTCAAGACGCAATTTCATGGGGGCGGCGTTGTTCGCCGCCGCGGGCACGGTGGGTGCGGCTGAGGCTCCGAAGGCGAAAATCCAGGGACTGGACGAGACGAAGAGCGGGGCGGACTTGAGCCTCCCCTGGGAGCCGTATGCGGACGGTGGACGGAAAATTCGCGTCGGTATCGCGGGTGAGGGCGTCTGCTCGTTCGGTTCCGCGTTCGGCTATCAGAACCATCCCTATGTCGAAGTCGTCGCCTGCACGGATCTCGATCCGGCCAAGTGCAAGCTCCTGCAGGAGCGCGTCAAGGCGCAGAAGACCTATCCAAGCTGCGAGGAGATGATCAAGCACGCCGCCGAGGACAAGCTGGAAGCGGTCTACATCGCGACCGACGCGCCGAGCCACGTGCACCTCGCCATCATGGCGCTGGAACATGGTCTCAACGTGGCGAGCGCCGTGCCGGCCTTTCTGGGAGAGGATCAGCTCGAGTACATTCCGAAACTGCTCGATGCCGTTAAGCGTAGTGGCAAGCTCTACCAGATGAACGAGACCTCCGCCTTCCGCAACTCCTGCTTCGCGATGCGCAAGCTCTACGAGGCGGGCAAACTCGGCGCGATCACCTATACGGAAGGCGAATATTTCCATCCAGGCTCCTATCAGCTGGACGGCAAGCGCACGGGAAGCTACAACGGCTGGCGCGAAGGCCTGCCGCCGCAGTTCTATCCGACGCACTCGAACGGCTACTACACCTGCGTCACGCACAAGCGGTTCACGGAAGTGACCTGCACGGGCGTTCCGTCCCTCAAGTACGCCTATTCGAAGGGCAACCGCTACAACAATCCCTTTGGCAGCGAGTACGCGATGTTCAAGTGCGAGGATGGTTCGGCGGCCCGTATGCTCGTTTCCTGGGACGTGCCGGCCTATGGTGGCGAAGATGGCCGCATCTGGGGGCAGAAGGGCTGCTTTGTGCCGGAGAAGGGCGGCTATCGCGGCTGGTTCGACGACGAGGTGAAGAAGGCGACATTCTGGAAGAAACGTGCGCTGCCAGCGGGGATGCCGGCGGGCGGACACGGTGGCTCGCACAGCTATCTGACGGACGATTTCATCCACGGCATTCTCGTGCCTGAGCACAAGGTCTGCGTCGACGTCGTCACGGCCCTGAATACGACCGTCGCCGGCGTCTATGCGCACCGGAGCGCGATGAGGGGCGGCGAGTCGATTAAGATTCCCGAGATTTCGCTGTAGTCTCCCGCAGCACGGGGCAGACGGCGTCCGAGTCGGGGTTCGTCCACGCCAGCGGGAACGTGCGGCATTTGTCGGGCTTGACCACATTGATCCGGCAGAGATTGTCCGCCGTCAGATAAACGCATGCGCCCTCGGGCGTGTTCTTGAGAATCAGCCCCCGCCTGTCGGGGGCGATTTCCGTTTCCTGCTCGATGAAGCGCACCTCGGGGATTCCAAGGAACGCGGCGATCCGCGCGATTTCGGCGTCCGAAACGCGGACGATGCCGTCGGGGATGCGGCAGCAGGCGCCACAGCAGCGGCAATGAAATTCAGAGGGCGAGGCCGTCATACGAGAATCGTCGGTTCCGTCTTCAGCTCGGCTTCGAGGGCTCGGGCGAACTGGTCGGGGCAGGAGGTGCCGCCGCGGCAGTTGATCCCTTTGAGGAGGGGAATCAAGTCTTCGACCTTTCGTCCGACGGCGAGACGGGCAACGCCCTGCGTGTTGCCGGGGCAGCCGCCGAGGAATTGGCATTTGGTGACGATGCCGTTTTCGATTTCGTACTGGATCGCCTGGGCACAGGTGCCTTGAGTCTTGAATGTCTTGATCATAATGCGGGACAGTATAGCATGAATCGGGGATGCCGGGAGGTGCACATGATTCTACTGCTGGGAGTTCTGGAGCCGTCTGCGGCAGCGGTTGAGGTGGCGCTCGAAGTCGCCGTCGTTGATGAAGTCCGCGAGGAAAAGCTGGTCAAGGACGGGAACCGTACAGGAGTAGAACCCGACCTTTGCGGTGAAGTCCGTGAGGATTCTGGTCGGTAGGACGAGATAGCCGATGCGCATGGCGGGCGAAAGGGTCTTGCTGAACGTGTTGAGGTAGATGACGTGTCGTCCACCGTCGATTGCGAAGAGGGTTTCGGCTCCGCGCCGTGCCGAGGAGAACTCCGAGTCGAAGTCGTCCTCGATGAGGATTCGGGATTCGGTCTGCGCCCACTGGACATATTCACGGCGCTTGGAGGAGTCCGCAGTGACGTCCGTTGGAAAACTGCGGTAGGGCGTGACGTGGAGAATCCTCGAGCGGGCGTGGTGGAGCTCCTCTGAGAGAATTCCGTGTGTGCCGAGGGCGAGGCCCTCGCAGGAAACCCCGTGTGCCTCGTACACTTGCTGGATCTTGGCGTAGGACGGCCTCTCGATGGCGATGGACTCGTCCGTGAAGAACTGCGCGAGGAGTCCATAGAGGTACTCGGCGCCGGATCCGACGATGATCTGCGATGGCCTCACATGCAGATCGCGGGCGCGGGCGAGATAGCTGGCGATTGCCTCGCGCAGCTCGGCGGTTCCGTTGTTGGGGGACTTGATCAGCATGCGCTCGCCGTAGCGGGAGATCACGGCCCGGATCTTCTTCGCGGCCACCGAGAAGGGGAATGCCGTGTCGACACGATGGTTGTTTCGCCGCGGGGGCTTCTGCCGACGGGAAGGAAGAGGTGTCTCGCGGTCGTTCTCCCGCTGCGCGACGAAGAAACCGCTGCGTTCACGGGCCTTGACATAGCCTTCGTCGCAGAGAAGCGCGTAGGCGTGCTCCACCGTGATGACGCTGGTGCCCGTTTCGTCCGCCAGCGCGCGCTTGGACGGCAGGCGCGTCCCGGGAATGTAATCTCCCGCGAGGATTGCCTTGCGGAGGCGCTCGTAGAGTCTCAGGTAGCGGGCTTTCATCTGGTCATATCAAAATTACTTGTTCTGGTCATTCTATAAGACCAATCGAAAGTCTATCATATCCTGCGTTCAAACCCAACAGGAGAATGACGATGAGCGAAGACCGTGTGCAGTTGAACCGCAACCTGGCGCAGATGCTGAAGGGCGGCGTAATCATGGATGTGACGACGCCGGAGCAGGCCCGGATCGCCGAGGCGGCGGGCGCGTGCGCCGTGATGGCGCTGGAGCGCATCCCGGCCGACATCCGTGCCGCCGGTGGTGTGTCGCGCATGAGCGACCCGAAGATGATCAAGGGCATTCAGCAGGCCGTATCGATCCCCGTGATGGCGAAGTGCCGCATCGGACATTTCGTCGAGGCGCAGGTGCTCGAGGCAATCGAGATCGACTACATCGACGAGAGCGAAGTGCTTTCGCCGGCGGACGATCGGCTCCACATCGACAAGTCGCAGTTCAAGGTTCCGTTCGTCTGCGGCGCGAAGGATCTGGGCGAGGCGCTGCGCCGCATTTCGGAAGGTGCGTCGATGATCCGCACGAAGGGCGAGCCCGGCACGGGCGACGTCGTCCAGGCGGTCCGCCACATGCGGATGATGCAGAGCGAGATCCGCCGCGTGGCGTCCCTCGGCGCGGACGAGCTCTACGAGGCGGCCAAGGAGCTGCGCGTCCCCTATGAACTGGTGAAGTCCGTACACGACAACAAAAAGCTCCCCGTCGTCAACTTCGCCGCCGGTGGCGTGGCGACCCCTGCCGATGCGGCGCTGATGATGCAGCTTGGCGCGGAGGGCGTGTTCGTGGGCTCCGGCATCTTCAAGAGCGGAAATCCCGCGAAACGCGCGGCTGCGATCGTCAAGGCCGTCACCAATTTCGACAAGCCCCAGATCATTGCCGAGGTCTCCGAGGACCTGGGAGAGGCGATGGTCGGCATCAACGAGGGCGAGATTGAGCTGTTGATGGCGGAGCGTGGCAAGTGAGAGTCGGTGTGCTTGCCCTGCAGGGGGCGTTCATCGAGCATGAGCGTCGGATTGCGGAACTCGGTGCGACGCCGTTCGAGATCCGCACGCGGGCTGATGTCGAGAACCCCTTCGATGGTCTGATCCTGCCGGGAGGCGAGTCGACCGTCCAGGGCAAGCTTCTCCACGAACTCGATCTCTTCGATCCGCTTCGGCGGATGATCGGCGCGGGGCTGCCCGTCTTCGGGACCTGCGCCGGACTGATCCTGCTCGCCCGTCGGATCCAGGACGACCCTCTTGTCCACTTTGGACTCCTCGACGTGGTCGTCGAGCGGAACGCCTACGGGCGTCAGCTCGGCAGCTTCCACGCAGAGGGACCGTTCGCCGACGGAGTGTCCATCCCCATGTCCTTCATCCGGGCTCCCGCGATTCGTGAAGTCGGGTCGGGCGTAGATATCCTTGCCTCTGAAAACGGTATCCCCGTCGCAGTGCGGCAGGGGAACATCCTCGCCACCGCGTTCCATCCGGAACTTGATCCCGACACGACGGTCCACTCTCATTTCCTGTCAATGGTGGAGGAATTTGTGGTATCATAGTCCGCAATGGACATTTCATCATCTTCCACCTCCCTTGGGCGTC
The DNA here is from genome assembly GCA_030537465.1 of bacterium. Lineage (GTDB taxonomy): Bacteria > Verrucomicrobiota > Kiritimatiellia > RFP12 > UBA1067 > RUG572. The sequence goes on along the minus strand of JAUNMP010000010.1, from coordinate 6,512 downwards.
GGGGATTTCTCTCCTCCGCCGCCCTGTTGGGCGCCTCTGCCGTGTTGCCCGCGGCTGCGGCGTCGACTGTGACTGGTGCATTGAAGTTCTGCGCCTTCGCTGATATCCACTACTATCCAGGCGTCTTTCCGCACGACACCCGTGCGTGGCTTGAGAAGATTCTCGCCCGCGCCGAGTCTTCCGCCTGCGACATGGTGATCCATATGGGCGACTTCACCCATGCTCCCGCCAAGTTCCGCGACTATGTGGACTTCTACAACGACTTCAAGATTCCCGCCTACCATACGATCGGCAACCACGACGACGACGGGAATACGCACGAGGAGACGCTGGCGGCCTACAGGCTCACGCGTGGCTACTATCATTTCGATCGTGGAGGCTACCGCTTTGTGGTGACGGATACGAACCATTTCCTCCACGATGGGGTGTTCAGCCACTATTCCAAGTCCAACTACCACAAATTCTGGAAGCTGGCTCCTGGCGCACTCTCGCGTCTGGGATCCGAACAGCTCGAATGGTTGAAGGACGTCGTCGAGAACTCCCCCTATCCCGTGGTGGTCACATCCCATGCCAGCTTCGAGCGGGTGAATGGTTCCCCGGACGGTACCGCGGTGCGGAAGATCCTCGCCGAGGCGAATGCGCGCCATCCCGGTCGCGTTCGCCTCGTGATCAATGGCCACCATCATCACGACCATGTGCGGATTCTGGACGGAATCGTCTATCTGGACCTCAATTCCGCCAACTACGACTGGGTCGACAAGCCGCACGCCAAGTATCCCGCCGACTATTTGAAGAAGTGGAAGCTTGCGAAGAACACCATCATGTGGGATGACCCCATCTCCGCGGTCATCACGCTCACGGCGGACGGGGGCATTAAGGTGGAGGGGCAGAAGAGCCGTTTCCATCTCGGCATCACGCCGGCAATGGCGGGCTACCCCATTGACGACAGAGGCCGTCTCACGACGCCCGACATCCAGTCCTTTGAACTTCGCGTGCCGACAGGTGCCTGAAGATCGAGATGCTCCAATTTCTGACTAAACGAAGAGAATCCTTATGAAGACAAAACTCCTGACTCTCGCGCTGGCCGCCCTGGGGGCGCTGGCGAATACGCTCGACGTGACCCAGTTCGGTGCGCGTCCGGATGGCACCACAGACAACACGGCGGCGATCCAGAAGGCGATTGATGCCTGCTCCACCATGGGTGGCGGACGCGTGCTTGTGCCGGGGGGCGGCGTCTACAAGACCTACACGCTCAACCTCAAGAACGGCGTCGATCTCCACATCGACCGCGGCGCCACGCTGAAGGGGGGCGAGGATCCCTACAAGTACCCCGAATTCCAGCCGACGTCCGTGTGGCGTCCCGAGCGTTCGCCGCGCTTCAACAAGCGCGCGATGTTCTACACCGTGGGCCAGACGAACGTCTCGATCACGGGCTCCGGCACGATTGACGGCAATGCCGCCGCTTTCCACCACCGTGTGGACGGCCGCTGGCAGCGCATCAGCCACACGAACATCACGGGTCGTTGCGTCTTCTTCGTGGGTTGCAAGGACGTCCGCTTCGACGACGTGCTCGTCTACAAGCCGTGCGGCTGGAGCACGTGGTTCCTCGACTGCGACCGCGTGCAGTGCCGCGGCGTGCGCATCGAGTGCGACCGCGAGTTCCCGAACGGCGACGGTCTCCACTTCGGCGGCTGCCGTGACGTGACGGTTTCGGACTGCATCATCGACGCGCAGGACGACGCGCTGATCGTCCGCACGCACCAGGAGCAGATGCGCAAGGTGCGTCCGTGCGAGCGCATGACCTTCGCGAACTGCGTGCTGCGGTCCAACCAGAGCGCCATCCGCATCGGCTGGACAGGCGACGGTCCGATCCGCGACATCTCCTTCGACAACATCGTCTGTCCGTACTCCCGTCTCGGCGTCCAGTTCTACCTGCCGGCGATGGGGTATCCGCTCACGGCGAAGGAGCATATCGATCCGCCGCGCGGACGTGACGTGATCGCGCCCGCGAAGAGCGAAATCGTGCCGTTCAGCGTCGAGAACATGCGCTTCTCGAACATGACGATCAACAGCTTCCATTCGCCGTTCTACATCAGCATCGGCCGCACGGAGAACGTCGCGTTCCTGAAGAACATCACGTTCTCCAACTGCCGCTTCCGCGCGCAGCGTCCGCCCGTGCTGCAGTTCCGCCCCGAGGACAACGTGAGCGACTGGCGCTTCTCCAACGTGACGTTCGACATCGAGAAGCCGAGCGGCACGCCTGGCGGCGACTTCGGCGTGGCGGGCGCGGGTCTGGCGAACGGCTGGTTCGAAAACGCGCGTGATATCGTCTTCGACAACGTGAAGTGGAACTACTATCCGCAGAACCGTCCCGAGTGGCGCTTGACGCTCGAACAGGCGGGCTCCTCGAAAGCGGTCCGTCTGGAGGGCGCGCGCCAGGAGATTGCCGAGGAGGAGCCTGCGCCGGGCGTGCGTCGCTTCACCTGCGAGCAGCTGACGGACGGCTGCCAGTCCTGGAACGTGAAGGTCGTCGTCGAGGAACGCACGGTTCCGGGCGGCAAGGCCTACAAGGGACAGATCGTCAACAACGACAAGGGCATTCGCATTGTCGCCTTCGAGGGACCCTATTTCAACCGCGTGCGCGTCGATCCTGCCGACGCGGCGTTCTACTTTGCCCAGGGCACGGGCCGTTGCGTGAAGGAGTTCCCGAATGCCGGTCAGGCGGGCATCAAGCCCGTGCCGCCCGAAAACGACCACAACTCCTGGGCGCCGACTGGCTGGTTTGCGTTGAAGGATGGACGTTACACCTTCGATACGGGCTTCCATCCGGGCGCGACCGGTCTCACGATGCCCTGGATGGCCCTCGACTCGGGTTACGGCACGTTCTACATGGGCGCACACGACCCGAAGGCGCAGCCGAAGCGTCTGCGCATGCGCTGGACGCCGAACGAGCGCCGCGCCGAGGTTGCCTTCGACCACCGTCTGTTCCTCGAGGCGGGCGGAACCTGGGACATCCCCGAGACGGTCTGCGAAAAGATGGAAGGGGATTGGCATGACGCCGCCAAGCGCTACCGCACGTGGTACGACACGGTACGCGAGGTCCGTGCGGCGACGCCCGACTGGACGCGCGACACGACGGGCTGGCTGCTCGTGATCATGCGCCAGCAGAACGAGGCGCTGTTCTGGAAGTACACCGACATCCCGCTGCTCTGCGACGTCGCACAGAAGAACGGACTCGACTGCATCGGTCTCTTCGGCTGGACGAAGGGCGGTCATGACCATCTCTATCCCGACTATGATCCAAGCGAGGAGATGGGCGGCGTGCCGGCGCTCAAGGCGGGCATTGCCGAGGCGCACCGCCGTGGCATCAAGGTCTACATCTACGCGAATGGTCAGCTCCAGCAGGTGGGCGCCACCGAGTTCTGGAAACAGCACGGCGAAAAGCTCGCCCTCGTGAAGAAGAACGGCGAACGCGTCATCCAGACCTACCACAAGTACAAGGACATCCCCGTCTACCAGTTCGCCCTCGGCTGCCTCTACGGCAAGGCCTGGCACGAACGCATGTACAGTCTCGCCGAACAGGCCAACAGCTTCGGCGCGGACGGCATTCTCTACGACCAGCTCGGCATCTTCGCGCCGTTCGCCTGCTACGGCACGGGACACGGGCATCAGACGCCCTACTTCTCCTACGCGGAGGAGCGTCCCGCCTTCATGCGTACGATCGCCGACGAAATCCAGAAGAAGAATGCGAACTTCGCGATTCTCACCGAGGGCCTGCATGACACGATCCTCGACTCGACGGGCATCTTCCACGGATGTGAATACGGCGTTCTTCGTCCGCAGATCGAGGCTGTGAAGCGCCGCGCGTCTGATTCGAAGACGGAGTCATTCCCGGAACTCTGGCGCTACACGTTCCCCGAACTTGTGACGACGGTCCGTCTCCCCACGCCGATGAACACGCGCCCGCAGGTGAACTTCGTGGCGACCTTCGGCATGCGCAGCGAGATCGAGGCGCGCTACATGCCCGATCGCACCTATGTGCTCGAGGGCAAGATTCCCGTGAAGGCGGACTACGGCACGGTCCAGAACATCCCGAATCTCCAGGACATGGCCTCCATTCCCGCCGCCGAGGCGAGTGCGTATATGAAGTCCGTGCTCGATTTCCAGCGCGCCCAGGCGAAGTATCTGCTGAAGGGCCGTTTCGTGGACAACGAAGGTTTCACGTGCGCCAACGCGTCCGTGATCGCCAAGCGCTTCGCGGCGGCAGACGGCACGAGCGCCGTGATTGCGTGGAACACGTCCGAGAAGCCGGTCGACGTCCAGATCGAAGGCCTCGGCGTGCCGACGAAGATCGCTGCGCCGGGGACGGCGTCTGTTGACGGCCCGCTCGCCGCGGATTCCATTCGTCTCTACGTGTTCGCGAAATGAAGAAGCTGCTTCTCTTGTTGACGGCGGGATTCGCCGTTGGTGTGTCCGCCGTTCCCGTGATGTCCCTGCGTCTGCGGGGCCCCCATACGGCGACCATGGAGCAGTGGCGGAAGACCTATCAGGCGATTGCCGAGAACCCGGGTTGCTGCGACGAGGTGTGGTTCTCCACCGGTATCGGCGTGCCTCCGCTTGCGTGGCATCGTGCCCAGGCGGAGCGCCTTGCGCAGGCTGCGGACGATTTGCGGAAGGTCGGCATTGTCCCCAGTCTTCAGTTTCAGGCGACGCTCGGGCATTCGGATGCCCTGTCGTCCTGCGAAGACTGTTCGGCGAAGGACTGGACGGGTTGGACGGGGTCGACGGGCGTGGAGGACAGATACTGCAACTGTCCGCGCCAGCCGGCTTTTCTCGCCTATATCCGCGAGATGGCGCGCATCTACGCGTCTTTCAAACCAGGTAGCGTGTGGATCGACGATGACCTTCGGATCCACAACCATACCCCGGCGACAAACAAGTCCCGTCCGGGCTGCTGGTGCGCGATGTGCCTCGCGGCGTTCAATGCCGAGGAGTCGTCCAACTGGACACGACAGACCCTGGACGCGGCGATGGTGAAGGACGCCTCGCTGGCCGCTCGCTGGAAGGCGTTTTCGGTGCGGTCGATCGCCGCGGTCGCGCGGGTGATCGCGGAGGAATTCCACGTGCGGTCACCCGAGACGACGATGGCGTTCCAGCACTGTTTCGACGAGGGGTCGATTGATTCCGTTCGGGCGATCACGACGGCGATGGCGAAGGCGAGCGGACGGCCCACGGGACTTCGTCCCGGCGGCGGCTTCTACTACGACATCAATCCGAATGACCAGGTGGTGAAGAGCCTCATCGCCGCGCGGTTCCGGGCGAAGGTCGCGGACCTGCCGAATGTCGGGACGTGGTGTCCCGAGGTCGAGAGCTGGCCGCGTGCCTACGGCAGCCGCAGTGCGCAGAGCGCGCTGGTGGAGAGCTTCGTCGCTCTCGCCTACGGGTTTAATTCGACCAGTCTGCTGTTGCTCGACACGCGGTACGAGACGGATGAACTCTATTCCAGGACGATTCTGAAGCCATTGGCGGATGCATCGCCGGTCCTGAAGGGATTCGCAAAGGCGAACGAAGGGACTGTCCCCGTCGGTTTCGCCGCGGACAAGCTCACACCCGCCCAGCTCTATCGCTATGCGATCTCCGGCGTTCCTGTTCTGCCGGGACTCGGCCGCAGAATCGGCGATCTGACGGCGGAGGATCTCAAGCTCAAAGTCTGCAGCGTGGGGTCGAAGACCGTTCAGGAGGCGCGTGACGGGCTCGACGCCCGCGTGGGCGGCCTTCCTGCCGTGCTTGAATCCCCATTCGTGGGATTGATGGTGCCGCATGCCACGGAGAAGGGCCTGCTCCGCACTGTGGCGTTGCTGAACACGCGCATCGACGTGCAGGGACCGGTGATGCTGCGTCTCCGCGGCGTGCCGCAGGGGGCGAAGGTTGTCTGGCATGAAATGCGCCGTCCGGCGGTGGACCTTCCCGTGACGCGTGAAGGGGATATTGTCCGAGTGACGATTCCCGAAATCTCCGTCTGGAACTGCGGTTATCTCGGAATTGAGTGAATTCCGCCGAACGAACGTTTCGTCGTCGTCCGTGGCTCTGGGGAGGGGACGCGGGCCAATGCCCAACTTGCCGTTGCGCCACGTTGACAACAACTGGACTAAAATAGTACACTAAAAACGAAAACAAAAGAAAAAATGTTTTGTGGTCACATGTGCAAACAGGGTGATGTCTATGGGCGAGCCTGATTTCTTTAGCGCCGGCGACATGTTTGGCGACTATGTAATCGTAAAGCTGCTAGGCAAGGGCGGCATGGGAGCGGTCTACCTTGCAAAGTCTGTCGGCGGCAATGCCCTCTGTGCCATCAAGGTCATGGTGCCGCCTGACGGACCGCAGCGTCATGAATGGCGTCAGCGCTTCGTGCGCGAGGCAGAGTTCGCCATGCGCATCCGCCACAACAACCTGCTTTCCGTATATGATGTCGGCGAGGACCCTGCGACAAACTACTGCTACATCATAATGGA
>JAUNMP010000187.1 GCA_030537465.1 bacterium | reverse complement strand
AGAATTTCTAGAATATCTAGAACCTCTAGACCAACTAGCATGTCTAATAAAGGAGAATGAAATGACCCACAAGGAAAGAGCCAAGGAAGTGCGCCGCATTCTGGCGCTGGAACCCGATGAAGTGATCAAGCAGGCCAAGGGCCAGCTGGTTGTGTTCGACACGCTGGACGAAGTCTACGACTATCTTGCCGAAGAGATGGTCAACGAATTCGAGAAGGCGTCGAAGGGCGACAAGATCATCAACTTCATCATGCCGGTCGGTCCGACGCAACCCTACCACCTGATGGCAGAGAAGATCAACTACCGCCAGATCAGCCTCAAGAACGTCCGCTTCTTCTTCATGGACGAGTATGTCGACGACGAGAAGGACAAGCTCATCCCGATGTCGAATCCGCTCTCGTTCCGCGGTCAGATCGGTCCGCTGCTCTTCAACCGCATCCGTCCCGACCTGATGATGCCCAAGAGCCAGATCATCTTCCCGACCCCCGAGAACATCAAGGACCTCCCGAAGATGATCAAGGACCTCGGTGGTATCGAGGTCTGCTACGGCGGCATCGGCATCCACGGCCACGTGGCGTTCAACGAACCAGGCCCCGGCGTTGCGAAGTCGAATCCCCGCATCCTCGAGATCAACGACTTCACCCGTACGATCGACTCGACCCGCCACCCCGGCGTTGGCGGCAACCTCGAGAACTTCCCCCGTCGCGCCATCACGATGGGCATGAAGCAGTGCATCGAGGCGCGCAAGATCCTCATCATGACGCGCAACGAGTCGCCGTTCCTCAACTGGGCGAACACGATCATCCGCATCTCCGCCCTCGGCAAGCCAGGCGACGACTATCCGGTCACGCACATGCGCCACCACAAGAATCTCCGCATTGTGACGGACCGCAACACGCTCAAGAAGCCGAAGTTCAACATCTAAGCTCTCCCCTATGACCAAGATCGCCATCGTCGGATTCGGCTTCATGGGCCGGATGCACTACGGAAACTGGAAGAAGATCCGCGGCGCAAAGGTCGTCGCGATCTGCGACGCGAACCTCGCCCAGCTCACCACCGTGACGGGCGGCAACATCGCCGGATCCGACGCGACGACCGACTTCACCGGCGTCGACATCTACGACGACTTCGCGAAGATGCTCGCCGCCGGCGGTTTCGATGTCGTGGACGTCACGCTGCCCACGCCCCTCCACCCCGACATGACCGTCGCGGCGCTGAGGGCCGGCTATCACGTGCTCTGCGAAAAACCGATGGCGCTCAAGGTCAGGGACTGCGACCGGATGCTGAAGGCGGCAGAGGCCTCCGGCAAGACCCTCCTCATTGCGCAGTGTCTCCGCTTCTGGCCCGAGTATGTCGCGCTCCGGAAGCTGTTGCTCTCCGGCAGGTACGGTCGCGTTGTCGCGGCCGACTTCTTCCGCGCCTCCTGTGCGCCCGATCCAAAGGGCGCGCACGGATGGTTCCTGGATGAGAAGAAGTCAGGTGGTTGCCTCCTCGACCTTCACATTCACGATGCGGACATGATCGCGTGGCTCTTCGGGAAGCCGAAGTGCGTCTCTGCCTGGACGCATCTCCGCGCCGACGGCGTCCTCAACCACGCACAGTTGCGCTATGTCTATCCAGACAAGGTCGTCTCTGCCACCGTCTCATGGGCCGCCGCCAAGACGCTCGGCTTCGAGGCCTCGTTTCGCGTCACGCTCGAGGACGCGACCATCGTTCTCGATGCCAAGCGCCCCAACCCGTTTATGGTCTATCCGTCGACAGGCAAGCCCTTTGCTCCGAAGGTCCCGAAGATAGGCGCCTACGAGGCCGAGCAGCGCTACTTCCTCGACCTGCTGGCCGGAAGGGCCGATACGTCCATCCTCACGGCGCGCGATGCCCGTGACTCGATCGCGCTTCTCGAGAAGGCCAAGCGCACCGTGGCGAAAGCCTGAACAAAATGAGGCTTCAGGTATATGTGTGTTTCCCCTTTCTCCTTTCAAGGCTTTATGAAGTACGCAGATGCTTCGCATACGCGGCATTTGCCGAAAACCGTTGTGGCTAACGACGCCCTCGCCCAATCGCAATTCATTGACAAACCGGTGACCCCCATTTACAGCGAGGGCTACGCCACAAACGGTTTTCGGCAAGATCATACGTCCAGAAGGTTGTTGCCCAATACGCATCTTCGACCGAATCGACCGTGGCGGAATGCGCCGAAGAGCGGAGCTCGAAGGGCAGGTTGCGAAGCAACGGCGAAGCCGCCCGCAAGGGCCCGCGCCCGCGCGCCAAAAATCAAGTCACAGAATTGTCAAATTCAAGTCATTGGCGCGGGCGTCGTAGCCACGACGATTCGGTCGAAAAATCTGCGTATGCTTTGCATCTGCGTACCAAATTGAGCGCTCCGAGTACCTGAACAGACCCGTACTTATGCCCGAAGGGGCAACAAAATGGGATATTCCTGATGAAGAAGACGATGATGATTGTGGGCGCGCTTTTCGCGGCGGCGACCCTTGCGGTGGAGCCTTCGGACCACGTGGACACCCTGATCGGGGGCTCCTACCGTGGTCATACCTTCCCCGGAGCGACGTGTCCATTCTCGATGGTGCAGGCGAGCCCGGATACTGGTCTCTGCGACTGGGATCACTGCTCGGGCTACGTGTGGGAGGATCCGTTCGTCTATGGCTTCTCGCAGACGCATCTGAGCGGCACGGGATGCCCCGACCTCGAGGATGTCCGCCTCCTGCCGTTCACGGCTGATTTCGCCGCCCCAAATCCCTACAACTGGAAGATCGCGAAGGACGCTCGCACGGAGTTGGGGCGTCCCGGCTACTACACCGTCGCCTTCACGAACGCGGGCGTGGTGGCCGAGATGACGGCGACGCCGCATGTGGGTATCCACCGCTACACCTACGAGCCCGGGCGCCCCGTGAAGATGTTGGTCGACCTGCAATGGGTGAACTCCGGCAACATGAAGGGCGCCGTCGTCGAATTCGCGAACCGTCTTGGCGACGACAAGTCGACGATCGTCGGCGGACGCCGCACCCACGCCTGGTTGAAGCGCAGCGTCTTCTGGAAGGTCGCCTTCGATCGCCCCTGGACGAAGGCGACGAAGCTTCCCGCGGTTGATCCGAAGGAGAAGGGCGAACGCTGGGTGCTTGAATTCTCCCCTGGAGCGCCGTTGATCGTGAAGGCTGCCGTCTCGACGGTCGACGAGGCTGGCGCGGCGAAGAACCTCGCCGCCGAAGCCGAGGGAAAGAGCTTCGACGAAACCGTCGTCGCCGCGAAGGCGAAGTGGAACGCCTTGCTCAATCGCTTTGAGATTCCGGGGGCGTCCGCCGAACAGCGCACCGCGTTCTACACGGCCCTCTATCACCTCTTCATCCAGCCGAACAACATCGCGGACGTCGATGGACGCTACCGTGGCGGCGATGCGAAGATCGCCACGGCGAAGGATGGCGTCTACTATACCGGTCTCTCCCTCTGGGACACCTTCCGCGCCGCGCACCCGTTCTACACCCTTGCCGCGCAGGAACGGGTAGACGGTTTTGTCAATTCGATGCTTGGCCACTATCGTGCGATGGGCTTCCTCCCGGTGATTCCCTACTTTGGCTGGGAGTCGCACTGCATGATCGGCAACCATGCGATCCCCGTCATTGTCGACGCGTTCAGAAAAGAAGTTGAGAGAGTTGAGAGGGTTGAGAAGGTTGAGAAATGTACAGCGGTCGAACGGGTTGTCAACTCCGGCCGCGTTGACTGGAATCTCGCCTTCGAGGCGGTGACGAACTCGATCACGGTGAAGCACGTCGATCCGTTCGGACGCGCGAAGATCAAGGAGGACTGGGACCTCTACGACCAGTATGGCTACTATCCCTTTGACAAGATCCGCGGCGAGAGCGTGAGCCGCACGCTCGAATGTGGTTTCAACGACTGGTGCGCCGCCGAGTTCTGCGCGGCGCTGGGACGCGGCGACGAGGTCTTCTTCCGGAAACGCGCCAGCTACTGGAGGAATATCCTCGACACCTCCATCGGCTTCATGCGCGGCAAGGACACCAAGGGCCAGTGGCGCACGCCATACGATCCATTCCGCCTTGGTCACGGCCACGACACGGCGAACGACTTCACCGAGGGCAATGCCTTCCAGTACACCTGGCACGTGCTGCAGGACTCCGAGGGCCTCATCGCGGCGCTTGGCGGGAAGGATGCGTTCGTCAAGAAGCTCGACTCGCTCTTCGTCCAGCCGGAGCGGACCGAAGGCATGGGGTTCGTCGGTGATGTGACTGGCCTCATCGGACAGTATGCCCACGGCAACGAGCCGAGCCACCATGTGGCGTATTTCTATTCAATCGCGGGGCGTCCCGACCGCACGGCTGAAGTCGTCCGCGAGGTGTGCGACCGCTTCTACGGCGTGAAGCCCGGCGACCTCTGTGGAAACGACGACTGCGGGCAGATGAGCGCGTGGTACGTCTTCGCGGCGATGGGCTTCTACCCGTTCAATCCCTGCAGCGGCGAGTACGTGCTCGGCGCGCCGCAGTTCCCCGAGGTGAAGCTCGCGCTGCCGAACGGGAAGTCCTTCCGCGTCGTCGCGAAGAATCTCTCGCGGGCAAACAAATATGTGAAGTCCGTCTCTTTAAATGGTAAACTACTCGTCGGCTGCAGATTGAAGCACGCCGACGTCGTCGCGGGCGGGGAACTCGTCTTCGAAATGACGGATCGGCGCTAGATTACGGAAAATTTTCAGCATTCAATCTTCAGGCCGTCGTTCATTCAACAATAGACGATCCCAAGGTTAAACTATGTTCACTTCAAAATATAAGATCTGCCAACTCTTCGGCATTCCCGTCTACCTCAGCATGACGACGATCTGCATGCTGTTTTTCTTCGTCGGCATGACGGGATCCATTCTGATGGACCTGGCCTGCATGGTGATGCTGCTCATCTCCATCGTCGCCCATGAGCTGGGGCATTCGCTCACGGCTCGGTGCTTCGGCTGCCGCACGCGCGACATCACCCTCACCGTCATCGGCGGATGTGCCAGCCTCGAGCGCATTCCCCACAAGGCCTGGCAGGAATTCCTCACGGCCGCTGCCGGTCCCCTCGTGAGCTTTGCGATTGGCGTTGCGATGTTCTTCGCCTGGTTGGTACTGCCACAGGGATCCCCCTGGGAGTTCATTCCGGAGTACACCTGCATCATCAACTTCACGCTGGGCGCCTTCAACCTGCTCCCAGGCTTCCCGATGGACGGCGGACGTCTCTTCCGCTCCATCGCCCGCATCTTCACCTCGCGCGTCAGGGCGACGTACCTTGCGATGGTCGTGGGGCGCGTCTTCGCGATTCTGCTGGTGGTGGGACCCTTCCTCGGCATTGACCATATCTGGATCATTCCGATCGGTGGCAGTCTGATGATGCGCATCCTGATCGGTGTGATGATCTGGTTCGAGGGAAAGCGCGAATATCAGCAGGCTCTCATGGAAGGCGAATGGGGTGGTCGCTGGGATTTCTACGCGCGCGTCTCTCCGCCCCCCTACGGCGGGGACGACGACGAGACCGAAATCCGCCGCGACCGGTAGGTTGTGCTATAATGCCCGCATGAAGAAATCACTCTTTCATGCGGTGTTGGTATTTGCGGCGGTTGCCTGCGCCGCGGAAATTCCTGATTGCATCCCCTCCGGCCCTGCTGTTGTCTGGGACTTCACGCGGGGCATTCCCCCTGGCGCGAAGCTCAGAAAGGGCGCCATTGTCCAGTCGTCGTGCGGACTCGTCGCCACGAACAGGGCCAATTATTCCCTGGCTTCCGGCTGCGAAATCAAGACGCACGCAATTCCCGAGGCGTTCTTCTTCGAGGCCACGTTCACGACGCCCCCCGAGAAGCTTGAAGGCGGCGACGAGGGGGTGCTGTGGGATGACATGTACGTCACCTACCTGCCGAAGCGCAGGGACCAGGGACTCCAGGTCGCGTTCCAGCGGCGCGGGGACGTCTGGACGCCGGTCGTCTACGTCGGTCTCTCGAATACGACAGCCCGTGTGACGGGTCCTGCCAAGCGTCTCGCACCCGGCTCCACCGTGGATTGTTCCTTCCTCTACGATGCCAATCGCCGCATCGTGTGGAACTTCTGTGGAGAGATCGCCGAATCCTATCTTCCTCGGTCTGGTGGTATCGCGCCCTCAAAGTACAACCTTGTTGTCGGCGATCGCTATGGTTCGAACTACCACGCCTTCGAAGGGACGATCCGCCGCGTTGCGATGACGCCCGTGGCGCGTCCGTCCCTTTCCCTCGCCGTTTCCGGACGTCTCGCCTTCGAGCGGGGCGAGGACGGCGCGCGGATCGACTTCGCGCTTGAGAACTGCTCGAACACCTCGCTTGACGACGTGCGGATCTCCGCTCGTCAGCTGACGTCCGCAGGTGCTTGTGTGAAGACATTCTCGAAGGCTCTGGGGACTGTCCCCACTGCGGGAAGCCAGATGCTCGCCGTTCCCGTCGAGACGCGGATTCGTCCCGGAACGTCCTGCCTCGAGGTGACGATCTCCCACACGGGTGGCACAGTCTCGCGCAAGGTGTCCATCGACATCGGTCCTACCTTCGCGCCGCGCATGCCCGCCCTCATGTGGGGCTTCAGCGCGCCCGCCACCGTGCTGGCGGACTACGGTTTCACCCACGGGCTCGAATACAATCTTGGCTTCCTCTCGCCTCGAACCGAGTCGGCCGACGTCTCCTCCACCATACGGAAACTCGACTCTGCGCTTGCCGCCGGCGTGCGTCTCGCCAAGAGCGCCGGCGTGGTGTATCCGGACGAGAAGGACAAGGCGCGCTTCTATCGCCGTACGCGGGATGGGCGCCACACCTTCCGCAAGGACGGCAAGCCCGCCCCCGAGGTTTCGCAGCCGGAGCTGGTCGCCGTCGCCCGCCGGACCGCCGCGGACAACGCGTCCGCCTTCGGCTCCCATCCCGCCTTCTGCGGCGTGCTGCCCTGCTCCGAACTACGCGACAATTCCTTCCCCTCCTTCAATACCGAACATGCCCGTTACAAGGCGGAGACGGGGCGCGACGTCCCCGAGGAGATTTCCCGCAAGACCTTTGACCTCAAGAAGTCGCTTGAGCGTTACCCCGATGGCGTGGTGCCGCAGGACGACCCGATCCTCGCCTACTATCGCTGGTTCTGGAGCGGCGGAGACGGTTGGCCGGGGTACACGGGCGCGATTGCCGACGAGTATCGCAGAGGCGTGAAGAATCCAAACTTCTTCAGCTTCTGGGATCCCGCCGTGCGCTGTCCGCCGAAGTGGTCCTCCGGCGGCACTGTCGACTACCTGAACCAATGGATCTACGCCGTGCCCGAGCCGATGAACGTGGCGGGTCCGCTCGAGGAGATGTTCGCGATGGCGGCGGGGCGTCCGGGCCAGCAGGTGATGATGATGACGCAGCTCATCTGCTACCGTGCGCAGATCGCCCCCTCGAACGTGGTGGTGAATCCTGAACCCGCCTGGGTCGCGAAGCGTCCGCGCGCGGGCTTCCCGTCCATTCCGCCGGACTCCCTTCAGGAGGCGACCTGGTCGATGATCGCAAAGCCCGTGAAGGGCATCATGTACCACGGCTGGGGTACAATCTATGAAACTGGACACGAGACGGGCTACTGCTTCACGAATCCGCAGACGACCGAGCGTCTGAAGGATCTGCTTCACGGCGTCGTCGCGCGCCTGGGACCCACGCTGATGAAGCTCGGGCGCGAGGACTCTCCCGTCGCCGTACTCGAGAGCGCGACCACCTGCTTCATGGGCGGACCCGCCTCCTGGGGATGGACAGCCCCCGCAATCACCTTTCTTCAGCGTGCGCGTCTCGACCCGCGCGTCGTCTACGAGGAGACGATTCTCCGTGATGGACTCGCGAACGTGAAGGTGCTCTACGCCCCGCAGTGCCGTTTCCTTACGCCCGACATCGTCGCGAAGATCCAGGAGTTCCAGAAGCGGGGCGGAATTCTCGTGGGCGACGAGCAGACGCTCGCGGCGCTGAAGCCCGATGTCGTCGCGCCACTGGTGAGCTTCAAGGCGCCGCCGCTCTCCGACCACACGGAGGACGTCGAAGCGATGGAGGTGGCGAAGAGCGGGGATGCGAAGCGCCGTGTGGGGACGGTCCGCGCGAAGGCGACGATGCTCCGTCAGGCGGACGACCTGCGCACGGCCCTTGCCGCGAAGTACCGTCCGGCCACGGATAGCTCAAGCCCCGAAATCGTCGTCTATAATCGTCGCTGGAAGACAGCGGACTACGTCTTCGCGATCAACGACAAGCGGACATTCGGCGACTACGTTGGACCCTGGGGGCTCACGATGGAGAAGGGACTGCCGTTCTCGGGCACTATCACACACGCCGACGCCGAAGGCGCCGTGCAGGCCGTATACGAACTCTCGCGCGGCGGGGAGATCCCGTTCAGCCGGGCTGCGGATGGCGCGGTGCGCGTGCCGCTCGCGTACGAGACGAACGACGGGCGCGTGCTCTTTTTCGCGCGGCAGAGGATCGCATCCCTCGAGGTGCGTGCGCCGAAGAAGGTCGTCCGCGGTGAGGTCTTCGAGGTCGAACTGCGCGTTCTCGACGGGGCGGGGATGCCGATTGACGCGCTGCTGCCGGTGGAGATTCGCGTGGAGGCCGCCGACGGACGTGAACTCGACGGCGCGGGCTTCGCGTGTGCCGAGGGCGGCGTGTGCCGTCTGAAGGTCCGCACGAACCTCGACGACGCTCCGGGTGCCTATCGCGTCCTCTGCCGTGACCTCGCCTCCGGCCTGCAGAAGTCGCAGAAGGTCAATTGATGGAACTTCTGGAAAATCGACACCATCTAGTCCAGGCCCGATGTGCTATAATTCCCACCCACAAGGAGAATCTAGAGATGGATATGATCGAGACTTTGAAGAGCGCCGGCATCATCCCGGTGATCGTGATCGAGAACGAGGAGCAGGCGGTTCCGCTCGCGCAGGCGCTGGTGAAGGGCGGGTTGCCCGTCCTCGAGGTGACCTTCCGCACAAAGGCCGCGGCCGGGGCGATTGCCCGCATCAAGGCCGAGGTTCCGGGCGCAATCGTCGGCGCGGGCACGCTGCTCACGCCCGAGATGGTGAAGGCCGCGAAGGCCGCGGGCGCCGAGTTCGGCGTGGCGCCGGGCTTTGATCCGGTTGTCGTGCAGGCCGCGAAGGATGCCGATCTGCCGTTCTGCCCCGGCATCGCCACGGCGAGCGAACTCTCGCAGGCGCTCACGGCCGGTGCGAAGATGGTGAAGTTCTTCCCGGCCGAGGCCGCGGGTGGCGTGAAGATGATCAAGAACTTCCTGGGCGCGTTCCGCTTCACGGGCGTGAAGTTCATGCCCACGGGCGGCGTGAACCTCTCCAACGTGGCGGACTACTTGGCCGTCCCCGAGATCATCTGCTGCGG
>JAUNMP010000009.1:30676-48531 GCA_030537465.1 bacterium | reverse complement strand
ATCACGGCGGTCACCATCATCCAGCTCCCCCGCCTCCGCGGCACGGTCACCACCACCACCATCACGGTGGTCACCACGACGGATGGATCTATCTCGGGGCCGCGGCCGTCGGTGGACTCATCGGAGCGATTGTCGGTGGACGCTGATCATCGGAATCAAATCTCACCCGGATAACGAGTGCATGACCGCTTCCTTAAAGGTATCCCGACCTCGAGTGAGGTCGGGATTTTTTATTGGCGGGGGCCATGTGGACGCGACGGGCCGTTGCGTCTACTGATAGTTCCGCCAGATGTTGATGCTGGTACCCAGTTTGCCAAATAGAACGTGTACCCGATAGGTGAGCGGGGTGTGCGACATTGACAATCGCGCGTCGATTTCAGTATACTGTGCATAGTTAATTTGGAAATTTCAAATCGTCTATGCGTAGAATACAAAAAGACTGGATTGAGATGCTGGGTGCAAAACCCTTTCCCCTGAGGACGCTATTGAGTGTGCTCGGGGACTATTCACAGCCGATTTTCAAGGTTCATCAGCTCGTTAAGAGCGGTGTCTTGATTCGATTGAAGAGAGGATGGTTCTGTCTCGCGCCCGAAATCACACGTCAGACAATTCCAAGCCAGATCGTCGCGAATGAACTTTACGAGGCACCGAGTTACATTTCGCTCGAATATGCGCTTTCGTACTACGGGTTGATTCCGGAACGTGCGATGGGGGTGACATCGGTCGTGATGGGACGCTCGAAGCGCTTCGAGACGCCGATTGGTTGGTTCAGTTATCGGACGCTGCCCGAAAAGCTTTTCGGGTTCGGGGTCGATTCGCGGGATGCGTATCTGATTGCAACGCCGGAGAAAGCGCTCTGCGACTATCTTTTCACGCGTGAGAATCTCAGGATATCATCGCCACGTGCCCTACGCGAATATCTGGAGGAAGACGTGCGTTTTGATTTTGACTCGTTCGAGCATCCTGATCGGACGATTTTTGCCGCGTACACGGCATCGGGTTACAAGAAGAATCTCTTTTCTGCGTTGGAAAGGCTCTTTCAATGATTTTATTTGACAAGATGGTC
The DNA here is from genome assembly GCA_030537465.1 of bacterium. Classification (GTDB taxonomy): domain Bacteria; phylum Verrucomicrobiota; class Kiritimatiellia; order RFP12; family UBA1067; genus RUG572. Next base: position 47,465 of record JAUNMP010000009.1, on the reverse strand, counting down.
GAGGCTCTGAAGTCTCAGAGCAACGTTGCAAACGACAATGCCGTTCACGAGGTGATGCAGCAGATCGCACTTGCCGGCCTGGCGCGTGGCGGATTTTTCGAGAAGGCCGCCTTTTACGGCGGTACTTGCCTGCACCTCTTATTTGGCATGGAAAGGTTTTCCGAGGACATGGATTTTTCGCTCTTGGCCCCGGATCCGAGGTTTCGATTCGAAGACTATTTCCCCGCGATCGTCCAAGAGTTCAAACTTGCGGGCAAGGATGTCGAAATAAAGATGAAGCGTAAGGGGATGCCGTCTGCAATCGAGAGCGCGTTTCTGAAGGAGTCCTCGGATGTTTTCGACATCGGTTTTACAACTGAAAAGCGACTGAAGGTCAAGATTGAGGTCGATACCGATCCTCCGCCGAAGTTCTCGACAATTGAAAAGACGATTATGTCGCCGCGTTCGTGTTGGGTGCGCTCCTACGACTTGCCAGGACTCTATGCCGGAAAGGTTTCGGCGGCTCTCTTCCGAAAGTGGAAGAACCGTGTCAAGGGGCGCGATTGGTATGATCTTGAATGGTATATTCGAAATGGAGTCGAACTTGATTTGACGCATCTTGTCGAACGTGCTGCGGAAAGTGGAACAGGGATTGACGTTTCCTCTCACGAAGCGTTGATGAAGGCGTTCGACGAGCGAATCGACACACTTGATTTCGAGAGTGCAAAGGATGATGTGAGGCCTTACCTGAATGATTCAGCGGCGCTTGACATATGGAACGCGCGCTATTTCAAGGACATCGTCCGCAAGATCAAGATCGTGGAATTAAAGCCAGCTGTTTGATTCTCAGACATCGCGATCAAGTACCTGCCTCGCGGCGCCTCATGGCCGTCCCGGCGTTCCCCACCACCCGCCCCCGTTCATCACGGCTGCCACCACGACGGATGGCTCTATCTTGGATCCTCTTCCTTCCTTCGGCCATTCCGCAGCCGCTTGAAACATTCCCTCACGCATCCAAGGAACATCCACCCCGTAACGGCGGAATTCCGGTCTCCGCCCTCTGGGGAATCTGTTGCGACAAGGGCGGCTTTGGAATGTGAAGCGTCGGCCTGCACGTGCCCAAAACCGACGAGGCTGAGTGCGAGAAGGGCGACAACCGCCACCAGACCGAACAGCTTGATTCGGAATATGAGCGTTCGTCTGTGGACGGATTGCAGCAGACGATTCTCGAGGTCGCCCGTGGCGTGTCTCTTCTCCGCATAGGCTCTCAGTCGTTTGCCAAGGACGGCATCCAATTCATCTTCAGTCATTTTGTTCCTCCTTTCAGAGAAGATTGTATCTTGCCTTTTGACAGGGCTGCGTAAAGCACTTTTCGCGCGTTGAATAGACGGGATTTGACTGTTCCTTCCGGGATATCGAGAAGACGTGAGATCTCCTCGACGGGCAGATCTTTGAAATATTTCAACACGACGACGTCGCGCGTCTGCGTCGGCAGTTCGTTCAGGGCCTGACGGACATCTTCGTCCGATGTGCGGACAATTGGCTCGGGTGCCATCTCATACGTGGTCGAAGGCAGGTCTTCCGTGGCCCCCATGTAGACGATGTCCAATTTCCTTTTTCTTATGTCCATTCGCCAGAAGTTGAGCAGAATGGTGTAGAGCCAATTGTAGAAGTCGCCCGTTGGTTGGTACTGGCGGATTTTCTTCACGGCCTGGTCGAAGGTGCGGAAGACGAGATCCTCCGCGAGGTGGTCGTCACGGCAGAGGACGGCGGCGGCGGCGAAGAGCCTGTCCCCGAATTCGGAAACGAGCTGTCGTGCCCCGCTTTCAGCGTTCTTTCTGAGCGTCTGCCAAACTTCCATGTTCTACGCGATTACTGTATCTCCACTTGTTTAATGCCAGTCGACCGTCACAGGTTCACAAAAAATGATCTGAGCATAAGAATGAAATCAGCTTAGAAAAAGTAGTTGCCACATCGCGGACTCCGCGCCTCCGCGAGATGCCTTCGTCGTTGAACTGCCGATCTTAGGATCAATGAACCTCGGGAACGAACATCGCATTAACGGATCTGGAGACCATTCTGGTAATTCTTCCAATAGTCAAGGAGATGGTATATTATGATGACGACAGTTCTTGTAATCGTGGGCATTTCGGTGGCGGCCGTTCTCGGGATGTTCGCAATGGGCTGGTGGTGTGATCGCAGCCGTACGCAGGAGGAAGGAGCCACCGTGGATCGGCATGCGGAATCGGCACCTCTCGGAAAGGCTCAGGCCGACAAGACCGCCGCGTGACGGAGGTGGATGTTCCGAAAATCGTTGTGGACGCGACGGGCCGGTGCGTCTATTGATAGTTCCGCCAGATGTTGATCGGCGTGCCGTCCAGACAACGGACGTTTCGAATTGTCAATGATTTCTCGTCGATGACGCCCTCGGTCCCTTTGTCCTTGAATCCCTTGGGGGTCCAGTCGAAGGCTCCGGTCTTTATTCGGTATGTTTTGAGGAAGATGCCGTTCGTGTCAAGATGCGTCGAGTCGTGCACGCGGATGTCGTCGAAGGTGATGTCCGAAAAGACTGCGTCGTTTGCGGCATTGAACTCGATCAGCGCCTCGGTCCAGTACTTTTCCGGGCTTTGGTGGCGCGGCGTCGAATGGAGGACGTCGATGTCCTTGAAGAGGAGATGCTTGAAGGAATCCTTCCCTGGCATGCATTCGTAGCCGAGACGGATGACGTTCGCGAGATCGCACCAGAGCGTGCAGTTTGTGACGACGAGATCCTGGCAGATGAATTTCGGCGCGAGGCAGTCGTCTCCGCAGAGGATGAAGCTGTTGCGGATCTCCGTGCGGCGCGCCACGCACATGTCAATACCGTCGTCGTTGCCCGTGCGGCCGTTGACGATCTTGAGTCCATCGATCAGCGTGTCCTCGACTTCGACGAGATGCGTCGTCCAGCCGAACGAGGCCCAGAACATCACGCCCTCGATCGTCAGTTTTTTGCAGTTCGATGCCATGAAGAGCGAGCTGGGCTGGTCGGACGGACCTGCGTAGTGTTTCCACGGCGCGCCGCTCAGCGTGCCGCGTCCGCGGACGGTGATGTTCGTGCCGCTCGCGCGGATGCAGCCTTCGGCCCAGGCACCCGGCGCGAGATACAGCGTCTCGTTGTCTCCGAGCTTGATCTCGCCGAGACGGTGGCGGCCGGGACCGATCCAGCGGACGCCCCGGTCGTCGGGACGGGGCGCATCCCTCTCGATCGCGTCGACGAGGATGACAAGCGGCTTCCAACGTCCGAATGGTTCGATAGCCCCGTAGAACGGCGCACGCACGGTGAGGTTCGTCTCGCCTCCGGCCCAGGTCGCCTTGAGCGCGACGGCGCCGTCTGCCTCGAAATGCGCGACCGCATAGCGGTTTGTGTTGGCATGCGGATGCTTGTCGGGCGCGGGCATCTTCGCAAGCGGCACGGGGACGCCATTCGCCGTCAGTGTAAAATCTGCTGCTAGATCGATCCCCCCTGGAATTGACACGACACGGAGTCCATCACGGGGTTCGGGGATTTCCTCATGACGAGAATTGGCATGGGCGACATTCAGCCCCAAGATTATTCCCGCCATTACAAATATTGGCACTTTGATGTTCATGTCACGTCCTTCTCCTTCGTGTGCTCAATGTCCAGACGATCTACCGCTGCTTTTCGACGAACAGTCTGAAGAATCGATGGGTGGCGTTCGTGGTGCCCCATGGTTCTTCCAAAGATGTTTTCCCCTTGATGCGGTATTCGTAGCCAAGCGAGCGAAGATTTTCGTTGGTGACATTCCAGCCGAAGATCGGTGCGCCATCCCTGGGCACGAAGTGGGTGATTCGAAGATCGCTCAGGGGATTGGTTGGATCGAGCGCCAGAAGATAGGACTCCCAGACGGGACGCCCGTTGGCGCCGATCGCAGATGCCTGGTCTTCAAAATTCACCGTTCCGGGATAGTGGGCGCTCAACCAGTCGAAGGGAACAGGAACCTCGGTGTTTTGTGTCTCGTGGAAGGTCTCGAGAACTCCGTGCCACGAGAGATTGTAAGGACCAGGCATGGGATCGTCCGCATAGGCGAAGACGACGATTCGATAGATCTCGCCCTGTTGGACAATGGCCTTGATCGACGTGCTGCCATCGTCGGCGAACGACGTGCCGAGGGCGAGACGTTCGGCGAATCGGATGTCCCCCCCTTGGTAGGCGGCAATCATGGCGTGGAGGTAGTACGTTGTGGAACCGATCTTGCGGTGGGACTGCACGGTGAAAGTCATTTCGCCGCTGCCGGGGGCTGTCCAGATATACCAGGCGGAACGGGTCTCCGGGTAATAGGAGCCGTTGAGAAGGGAATGAATCGGTTCGCCGTCTTCTTTGGAGTAGGTCGAGGTGTTGGCCAGTTGATGGCTTCCTGATGTACCGGCGATTGCAATTGGATGGGCGAAGTAGTCTCCGGCAGGTGCATCTCGCGTCGTGTCGTAGATGTATTCGACCTCGACGATTGGACTCGCGAACAGTCCCGTCTTGAACGCCCGGGCCTTCACTGTTGCCGTTTGCGAGAGCACGAAAGGAGAGGTGTAGAGAGGACTCTCCTCCGTTGGCTCAGATCCATCCGTTGTGTAATGGATGGCTGCCCCTTGGGTCGGACAGCTGATCGTCACGGAGACGGTGGGGTGAAAGAGTCCAGGTGCAGGAGAGAATGTCGGTGCGGCGACGCCGGAAATCGCGGTGATCGTCAGATTCTGGTCGATTAAGTTGTTGACGGCGGGTGCGGGTGCGGTGTTGGAATTGAAAGTGCCGTCGGCATTCACAAGGGTCGAGATGCACATCTTCACCTTGACGGAAAGATCGGCGCCTTCACCGTCGTATTCGGCATGGAGGACATAGGGCAGTGGATAGACCCATGTGGAAGGAAGAATCAACGCATAGATGCCGTGTTCGTCGGTGATGGATTCGGCACAGCGCTCGCCCGTGTAGTCCGTGGCGCTGACGGCTGCACCGGGGATCGGTACACCGGCTGCGTTCAGGACGCGTCCACTGCAGATCGTATGGCCTGCGGATCGTTCAGGAAAAATATTGTAGACGAGACTGCCGATGGCGTTGAAGGTATAGCCACCGGCGCTGAGATCCGGAGGTGCATACCAAGCATTGCTGTTGCCATCCCAGCCCATGTTGAAGTGGTAGTAGAGCGTGCCGTCGGAATAGCCGTAGCCGTCGCCGACGATGGCATGACCGCCATCGGGCCCCGAAATGCCGATTTCCACGGGCAGGCGGGCGTCGAAATTGGAGATGAGCGCGCGGCGGACAATCTCATTCGGAAGATCGTCGACCAGGGTGTAGGCCATGGCGCTCGCGTAGCCAAAATGGGTCGTCCAGGCCCGCGTGAGCATGTAGCTTCCGGCCGCGCTCCCTCCGGAACCATAGTTCATGCCACAGGCCACGCCAAGGTCGCGCATCAATCCGGAAATCGCCAATCGCTGTGCCTCTGGCGTGCGGACACTCGGCTGAAGCGGCATGTTCGTCCAGTCGTAGACTCCGCCCGCCGCCGAGAGCGTGACGGGGACGTCATCAAGGGCGCAGAAGGCGTTGCTGAACGCGGACACGGTGGTCTTGGGCCATTCGAAATAGCGCATGATCTGCGCACCGGCCGTTGCGACGCACCCGACGGGATAGTTCTTCGGCGTGAGCAGGTTATAGCAGTTCATGCCGCCGACAGAGGTCTGTCCCCACGATGACTTGATGAACGGCGCAACGCGCAGATCCGAGACTGAAGGCCGTGCCGAAGCCAGACTGGCCCCCTGTGATGAGGCATCCCCCGTGAGCAACTGGGCCCATTTCCGTTCGGAGGCGGAAGGGGCAGAGGCATGCATCAGACGAGCCGTGGAAGGACGGGAGGCGATCTGTTGTTGGCGGTCTTCGAAGTCTCGGCAGAGCAGCGTCCACAGAGGATTTCGTTCGTTCTCGAGCAAGTCTCCGTCTGGAGAGAACGCCACAACGGGCTCCTGCATCGTGTCGGAGGAGGTTACGACGAATCCACCGCCGGCTAGGCGGACGACGTGAAAGCGTCCACCTCCGGGGGACTGGCAGGTCCGCGCGGCGAGGACCGTCCGTCCAAGCGGGCATCCTAGTGTAGGGGCTGCACTCAACCAAGTGCCGACGGCATGGGCTGCCTGCTGGACTGTGACTTCGTCTGCGGCAACCGATAAGGGTAGTGCGCACAACACCAGGAACTGGATCAGACGTTTCATTGGACGACGATTATACCAAAATGGAACGGGGTGCAGTTAAGGCTCCCATGGTAATTGGCGACGGATCTGTTTTAGGGATAAGTTGGCAGCCAACGCACCACAAGACGTGACGGATTTGCTATAATCGCCCCCAATGATGGCGGGTGACACAGTTGTTGGAAGGATTACGGGACGCTCAGGAAAGAAAATCTGTGACGGCGCGAGGCAAAGTGATTTCACTGAAAGGGAAACGAAAATGATTCTTTGCATGAATATTGAGAAACGGTTGGCAAGCGTGTTGGCGATGTCGTTCGCATCTCTGACCGCCTCGGCGGACGTCGTGACCTGGTCGGGCGCGGCGCAGGCCGTCTCGGCGAACGCGTCAATCGAGGCCCTGCATGTCACGGGGGCGACGACGGTGACCATTGCGCCCGGCTGTTCGCTCACGGTCGACGAACTCGTCGGCGACGCGGCGATCACGAAGGCGGGCGCTGGCACGCTGATCGTCAAGAACTTCTCGGCGAACACGGCGATCACGGCGACGGAGGGCTCGGTACGCTTCGCGGCGGGCGGTCCGACGGACACGGCGGCGTTCGATACGGCGAACACGTTCTACCACGTCGACGCGTCGGCCGCGTCCTCGCTGACGACGTCCGGCACGGACGCTGAAGGGCGCACGCTCGTCTCGGCGCTCGCGGACATCCGCGGCGCGGGGTATCCGACGTCGTCCAGTGCCGGTGGAAACATGCCGTGGATCGACGGTGGCGCGCTGAACGGACGGGACGTGCTCGACTTCGGCTCGTTCGCATACGGCACAGCCATTGCCGGTTATGGTGCGTCTCTCAGCTGGAGTGCCGCCTCGACGGACGTCCGTGAGGTTCTGCTCGTCTATTCGGATGCGCTGGAGAGTCAGAACCAGTTCCTCCTCTGCGCCCCGAATGCCTATCACTACCATCGCGGCGAGGCCGGAGCCCTGTTCAACGGCACCTATTCGTCGGCCAGCGTGCGCAACGGTGCGATCTACGTGGACGGCGAGACCCGGACGGCATCATACGTCCTGCCGGCGGGGTTCCATGTGATTCGTCTCGTGCAGGCGGGCGTGACGACGGCTTCGGCCTTTGCGAACGACCGCGCGCTTGCGCGTGGCGGCATGCGCCTTGCCGAGGCGATCGTCCTCAACGCGAATCTGGACGCCGTTTCGAGCCGTCGCCTGGAGATGCGCCTTCAGGGGAAGTGGCTGCCCGAGGCGCGGACGCTTGCCAGCCTCACGCTGACAGGTACGGCGAACCTGACGGTGGACGAGGGCGTGAAGTTCCGCGTGCTCGGCGGTTCGCTCGCCGAGACGGCGACCGTGTCCGGCGTGGGCGAGGCGCAGTTCCAGGTTTCGGAAGGGCTGTATTCGTATCCGGCGAAGTCGATCGCGAAGGTGACCGGCAGCGCGCATGCCATTCGCGCCACGGCGGCGCGGCGCGTCCGGGTCGAAGCGGGACGGCTGCATATTCTCACCTCGGCGGAGAAGCTGACTCCGGCGCTCCATCTCGATGCGGCGGCGGATGATTCGTTTACGCTCTCCGGGAACAATGTCTATTATTGGAACGATGTGCGAGGTTACACATTCGGTCAGGCCCGACAGTATACAGCCGCTCAAGAGCCGGAGCGTGTGGCGAAGGCGCAGAACGGCCTCCCCGTGGTTGATTTCGGCGACCTTTATCTGAATCCGGGTCGCTGGCTTGCGGCCAATGCGCCTCGAAACATGGCGATGGCGGCTGAGGTCTCCAATATTTTCGACGTCTTCATGGTCGTTGCCGATACGGACGATGCCCGCCAGTATGTGACGGCGAACAATCTGACCGGTCAGTTCCTGCTGGGCCATGGCAGTGCGTATGACTTCCATCGCGCGGGACTCGGTCTGCTGCTGACTCAGTCCTATGGCTGCGGCAAGGATCCTGGAACGACGACGGAACTGGATGGCGCCAGTTGCATGAAAGACGCGGTTCTGCCAGAGGGCTTCCATTTGGTCCGCATTTCTCCGCAGAATGCCGTCAAGTTCAATCAGCTTTGCAAAGAACGCAGCGGCAGCATGTGGGGCGGTCTCAAGTACGGCGAGATTCTCGTCTACAAGGGCGCGAAGCTCTCCGACGCCGAGGCGGCGGACGTGTCGTCGTACCTCCTGAACAAGTGGGGACTTCCGAATGCGAACGGCAAGGGCGTCGCCTACGAGTCGGTCTCGGTCGAGAAGGGCGCGGAGTTCGTGCCGCCGGCTCTTTCCTCGACGGCCGCGCTGGCGGGCGCAGGTACGGTTGTGGGCGACTTCGCCCTGGCCGAAGGCGGCATGCTGACGAGCGTCGCGGGGTCGTCGCTGACGGTCACGGGCAAGCTGACGCTGCCGGCGACGGGCACGGTCGAAATCGCGGGCGATCCAAATGCCTACAGCCCCAACGACGTCATCACGCTCATCGCGGCCGGCTCGGTCGAGGCGTCGGCGAATCTGAAGTGGACGGCGACCGGATCCCTGACGGCGTCGCGGCACAGGATCAGGGTCTTTGCGGACGTTGAGGGACTGAAGGCCCGGATTGTCGCCGCGAGCATGACGGTCATCGTGCGGTGATCCTCGGAAGGAGTGAGGATGAGATTTTCCGCGGTTGCGGCGTGTGCGATTGGTCTCTTGGCCGCACCGCTGGGGTGCGTTGCCGGCGCGTACATGGATTGGGCGGATTCCGAATGGATCTCCGCCGCCGATGCGCCGGTGCATGATGGTCCGGTTCGCTATTTCACGCCGGCGGCGAAGGGAACGAGTGTCTTCCTGACCGAGATCACGAACGCGGCCGAGGTCGTGCGCGCCCGCTGGACGACGACGGGCCTGGGCGTGTACGAGCTCTTCGTGAACGGACGGCCCGTCGGGAACGACGCATTCCTGAAGCCCGGTCTTTCCGACTGCCGCAAGACGCGCTATGCCTACACATATGACATCACGGAGGCATTCCAGCGGGCGAAAGGCGCGTGCAACGTGCTGGGCGCGGAGGTGTCGGCCGGCTGGTGGCGGGACAATGTCGTCAGCCCCGATTCGAAGAACGGCTTTGCGGGCCGGAAGAGCGCCTTCCGCGGCGTGCTGCGGCTGACGTTTGCCGATGGCACGGAACGGACGCTGGGCACGAACGTCCGCGACTGGCGTGCGGGGACGGCGGGGCCGGTCCTTCAGGCCGGCATCTACGACGGCGAGACCTATGACGCGCGCGTCCGGCGGCCGGTCCGCCCCGCGGAACTCGGGAAGGCCGAAGTCAACCGCGAGTTTGGCGGCGAGATCCTTCCCGCGACCGGCGGCGTCGTCCGGCTGCGCTTCGACCTGGCGCGGAAGCAGGGTCCCTTTCGGCTTCAGAAGGGGAAGTCGCACGTCGTCGACTTCGGACAGAACTGCGCGGCGATTCCGTTCTTCCGGTTCCGGGCGCCGCGGGGGACCGTGCTGACCTGCCTGCCCGGCGAAATGCTCAACGACGCGGACCGGGGCGTGCGCGGCTGCGACGGGCCGAAGGGATCCGTCTATCGCTGGAATCTCTGCCATCCTGAGCAAAGCGCACGGCTCGTCTATACGTTCGCAGGCGAGGGCGTCGAAGCGTATCATCCGCGTTTCACGTATTTCGGCTACCGCTATGTCGAATTGAGGGCGACGGAGGACGTCGAGGTCGAGTCCGTCACGAGCGTGCCGGTCTCCTCGATCGAGAAGGACATGGAGATCGGCCGGATCAAGACCGGCAATGCGACGCTCAACCGTTTCATCGAGAACGTCCTCTGGACGCAGCGGTCGAACTTCCTCTCCGTGCCGACGGACTGTCCCCAGCGCACCGAACGCCTCGGCTGGAACGCCGACGCGCAGATCTTCAGCGAGACCAGCGTCTTCAATGCCGACCTCCGCAGCTTCTACGACAAGTTCGCGCGGGACCAGAGCGACAATCGGGACGCGGACGGCGGCTACACGTCGACGGCGCCGTTCTGCCGGGTTGGCAACGAGGGGTTCTGCTTCGGCTGGGCGGACGCGGGCATCATCATTCCGCACACCGTCTGGCGGCAGTACGGCCACCTCGGAATCGTCCGCGACAACTACGAGGCGATGTCCCGGTTCGTCCGCAAGCTGGACGAGACGAAGTACGACTTCGAGGGACGGATCGAGTACATCTGGGCGGACTGGCTGTCGGCCGAGCGCTACGAGAGCTGCGGCAACCGCTATGGCAGCTGGTATCACACGTGGCGCAACCATCCGGACGCGCAGGACTACCGCCGCTATCTGGCGGCCTGCTACTGGCTGTACGACGCGACGCTGATGGCGGAGATGGCGGCGGCGCTTGGAAAGCGGGAGGACGCGGCCTGGTTCGAGGGAAGCGCCGCCCGCGCACGTGCCCATATCAAGAGCCGGTTCATCGGACCGGATGGTCTGGTGCTTGAAAAGATGCGTGACCTGCAGACGGCCTGCGTCTTTGCGCTCCGCTTCGATCTGGTTGAGGGGGCCGCGCGGAAGGCGACCCTGGATCTGCTCCTCGGCAGTCTTCGGAAAAACGGTGTGATGGTCGGCATCCTCGGCAATTCGTTCCTGATGGGCGTGCTGGTCGAGAACGGGTGTGCGGACATCGCCTACGGACTCCTGCTGCGGCGTGAATTCCCGAGTTGGCTCAGCGAGGTTGAACAGGGTGCGACGACGGTCTGGGAACGTATGGATGGGTATTCCCGGGAGACGGGTTTCCACAAGTCGCGGATGAACAGCTTCAACCACTATGCCTTCGGCGCCGTGGTCGGATGGCTTTACCGGTACGGGGCGGGCATCGTGCCCGATGCAAAGGCTCCGGGGTTTCGTCATTTCGTCCTGCGTCCCTACATGGACAGCCGTCTCGGTTCGCTCGAGGCGACCTATCGGTCGGTGGCGGGGGAGATTCGCAGTGCATGGACATGCGACGAGCGGGGCTGGACCTGGACATTCACGATCCCAGCTGGAACGTCGGCCACGGTTGTCTGTCCGGGCGAGACGGTCGGCAGGGAATATGCGCCTGGGACATATAGCCTACGTGGGGAGTGGGCGACTTCCGACGGGTGTCGCACAGACGGCACAAGGTAGGGACGGCGCTCTGCGCTGTCCGTTGATCGACTTGTAACGCGGACTGCGTTGGTTTGCGTTCGCCAGTGGCTGACATGTAGTCAAGGTGTCGCATTCGTCTGGGGGGGGCTCATTTCCATGAGGGCGTTGCTGGAAAGTCTTGAACAAGTTTGAAACGAAAAAGGAGACGAAATGTCCGACAGACGCGAATTCATCAAGCGCAGTGCGGCCGTTCTTGCGACGGCGGTCGTGGCGGGGAAAACGGCGGCGGAGACGACGTCTGCCGAGGCGACGAAGGGGCGCGTGCTCCTCCTGAACGGGAGTCCGCATCCCAGGGGGTGTACCTACACGGATCTCACGATCATCGCGGAGACGCTTGCGAAAGAGGGCGTCGAGAGTGAAGTCTATCAGCTTGGAACTCGTCCCGTACGTGGCTGCATTGGTTGCTTCAAGTGCGGCAAGAAGGGGCAGTGCGTCTTCTCGGATGAGCTCCTCGAGGGTTTTCTCGCGAAGCTCGACAAAGCCGATGGCCTTGTCATTGGCTCGCCCGTCTACTATGCGGGTCCGAACGGATCCCTCTGCGCGCTCCTCGACCGCGCCTGCTTCAGCGGCGCACGCTACTTCCGCGGCAAGTTCGGCGCAGCGATCGTCAACGCCCGTCGCGCGGGCTGTACGGCGGCGCTCGACCGCCTCAACAAGTACCTCAACTACCACTGCATGCCGCTTGTCACCAGCAAGTACTGGCCAATGACACACGGCACGACGCCGGAGGAGGTCAGAAAGGATCTCGAGGGCATGCAGATTCTGCGCACCCTCGCGCGGAACATGGCGCAGCTCATCCGCGAGCGCAAGGCCACGGGCGACCATCTGACGCTGCCAACCGAGCCGAACATCTCGACAAACTTCATCCGCTGACGGAGAACTTCCATTATGATCAAGTCGCTTGCCCTGTCTCTTCTCGCTTCCGGCATGGGAATCTTCTCGTCCGTCGCTCTCGCGGAACCCTCCGTCGAGCGGCTTAAGACGCATTCGGGGGAGACGATAGAACTCGTTCTCATCAACCACGGATCGATTGCGATCAGGTACAAGGGGAAGAACCTCTATGTCGATCCCGTCGCGGTCAAGGGACGCTGTTCCTACAAGGACATGCCCAAGGCGGACTGCATCTTCATCACGCATGACCACTTCGACCATCTGGACGAACCGACGATTGCCGCGATCTCGACGGAGAAGACCCGCCGTTTCAGGAAGGAGGATCGTGTCACGGTGATGGAGGGTGTCACCGTCTCCGCGAAGCCGGCCTACAACACGACGCCCGGACGCGAGAAGTTCCATCCCAAAGGCGTCGGACGGGGCTACCTGTTCGAAATCGAGGACAAGCGCATCTACGTCGCCGGTGATACGGAAGACATTCCGGAGTTCGGCACGATTGCCAACGTGGACGTCGCGTTCTTCCCCGTCAACCAGCCCTACACGATGAAGCCCGCCCAGTGCGTGAACGCCGTGCGGACGATGAAGCCCGCCCGTGTCATTCCCTATCACATGGGGAACACGGACCTCAAGCTGCTGGATGGGGAATTGAAGACCACGGGCGTCCCGTTCGCCATCTACGAGTGCCTGCGGTGATCTAGATCATTCTGCGGACGGAGAGTAAATCATCCATGAATCGAGAATCAGACATTTTCATCGCATCGATCCCGCCTGGGCAGCAGGCGCGTCAGGCGCATGCGGTTCGCGCGGCGATCCAGGGAGACCGCACGGAACTGGACAAAATCCGCGCGTCCCGCGACATTGAGAAACCGCTTCTCTCCGGTGTGAGCCGGCGGATGGTGCGGGAGGATCTCTGCCTCTACCTGCCGGAATCGGGAACCGCCCGGGAGACGCTCGTCTATCTGCATGGCGGGTGCTGGACCTTTGGAGGCATCAACAGCTGTTCCACATTCTGCATGGCCGTTGCGCGGAAAGGGGTTGCCGTGTTGGCCTATGCCTATCCGCTCGCGCCCGAGAACGACGCGCGGACGATCGTCGCCCGAACGGGCGAGGCGATGCGCTGGGCGATGGAGCACGCTTCCGAGTGGGGCGGGGCGCCTGAGGCCGTGTCCGTCGGCGGCGATTCGGCCGGAGGCAATCTGTCGCTTGCCGTGGCGCTCGCCGCACCCTGTGACCGCCGCCCGAAGTCCCTCCTGCTCTACTATCCCGTCGTGCACGCCTGGGCGGACGAAGGAGGCTCCTGGGCGCGATATGGGAAAGGTTTTGGACTTGATGCGGATCTGATGGAGGCGGGTAACGAGGCGTTTGCGAACGGGAATTCCCACGATCCGCTGATCTCGCCCGACTGCGCATCCGATGACGAACTGAAGAATCTGCCGCCCTGCCGTTTTCTTGCGGCGGAGCGGGACATCCTGTTTGATCAGGGGCTTGCCTTCCATCGCCGCCTGTTGTCCTTGGGCGTTCCCTCGACGCATGAAACTGTCGCCGGAGCCACGCATCTTTTCGTAACCGTCCCTGGCCAGCCGACGGCGTTTGCACGGGCCGTGCAATTTGCCGTCACGGGTCTGACGCCGTGAATTCCCTAGGAAAAGTTGGGTGAGGGTGGCTGGGTAAAACAAAAAAATCCCTCGCAAGCTGCGAGAGATCTCTTTCACCGCTTCTGGAAATGGTGGGCGCTACTGGACTCGGACCAGTGACCCCTACCGTGTGAAGGTAGTGCTCTAACCAACTGAGCTAAGCGCCCGCTGCTTTCACGGCGGAAAACAGAGGGTAGTTTATCAAATGCGGTCCCTGGGGGCAAGGGGGAAATTAGGTCATTTTTTTGCTATACTATTCCGCATGGCAAGAAAAGTGGTTATCGGTGTCACCGGGTCGATTGCCGCCTACAAGGCGTGCGAACTGGTGCGTCTCTTCATCAAGAACGGCGACGATGTGCACGTGGTCATGACGGACCACGCGAAGGAGTTCGTGACGCCGCTTACATTCCGCACGCTCAGCCGGAATCCCGTGCAGAACCAGATGTTCACGGAGCCGTTGAACTGGAAGCCAGAGCACATCGGTCTCGCGGAGAGCGCGGACCTGCTCGTCATCGCGCCGGCGACGGCGAACATCCTCGCGAAGATGGCGCATGGCATCGCGGACGACCTGCTGAGCTCGGTCGCGCTGGCGACACAGGCGCCGATTCTCGTTTCGCCCGCGATGAACACGGGGATGTGGGTGAATCCCGCGACGCAGGCGAATCTGGCACTGCTCCGCGAGCGGGGCGTCCATTTCGTCCAGCCAGGTGACGGCGACCTCGCCTGTGGCACCACGGGAACCGGCCGCATGGCCGAACCCGAGGAAATCTTCGCCGCCGCGCTCGCCATCTGAGGCGCGCGCTTGCGCGCCACCCCGATTTTGGTATACTTATCTCCGTCAGGACGGAAGGAGCAGAAACTAAATGGCAGAGAAGAAGGAAAAGGCGGTCGAGGCCGCCTCCAAGAAGACGAACACGGCGCTTGATGCGGTGCTGAGCCAGATCAAGAAGGAATTTGGCGAGCTTTCCATCATGCGTCTCGGTGGGCAGGAGCACGCGAACATCCCGGTCATCTCGACGGGCGCGCTCTCGCTCGACCTTGCGCTTGGCGTGGGCGGTCTGCCGCGTGGACGCATCGTCGAATGCTATGGCCAGGAGTCCTCCGGAAAGACGACGCTCGCTCTGCACGTCGTCGCCAACGCCCAGAAGGCGGGTGGCGTCGCGGCGTTCATCGATGCCGAGCATGCGCTTGACCCCGGCTACGCGAAGAAGATCGGCGTGAACCTCGACGACCTTCTCGTGGCGCAGCCCAACAGCGGCGAAGAAGCCCTTTCGATCTGCGAGCAGCTCTGCAAGAGCGGCGCGCTCGACGTGATCGTGGTGGACTCCGTGGCGGCCCTCACGCCGCAGGCGGAAATCGACGGAAACATGGGCGATTCGCACATGGGGCTGCAGGCGCGTCTCATGTCGCAGGCGATGCGCAAGCTCACGGGCGTGCTGAACCAGACGAAGACGCTCTGCATCTTCACGAACCAGGTCCGCGAGAAGATCGGCGTGATGTTCGGCAACCCCGAGACGACGCCTGGCGGCAAGGCGCTCAAGTTCTACGCGAGCTGCCGTCTGCAGGTGCAGCGCATCGGCGCGATCAAGAACACCGCGGGGCAGGTCGTCGGCAACCGGACGCGCGTCAAGGTCGTCAAGAACAAGGTCGCGCCGCCGTTCACCGAGGCGGAGTTCGACATCCTCTACACCTGCGGCATTTCGTGGGAGGGTTCGATTCTCGATGCGGCGCTCGCGCGCGGCATCATCGAGAAGCGCGGCAGCTGGATCGCCTATGGCAACGACCAGCTGGGTCAGGGGTCGATGGCGACGATCCAGTATCTCAAGGACCATCCCGAAGTCGCCGCCGAGATCGTCGAGAAGGTCAAGGTGGCACCGCTGGTGCCCGGCTACAAGAAGAAGTGATTAAATGACAGTGAAAGAACAGGTCAAGCTCGTCGTCCAGGCGCTGGAGGACAAGAAGGCCGTGGACATCAAGACCTACGATGTCCGCGGCGTCTCCGGTCTCTGCGACGCGTTCGTGGTTGCGACGGGCACCGCCGCGCCGCACCTCAAGGGCATCGTCGCCGGTGTCCAGGGCGCGATGAAGGAGGCGGGCGAGAATTCGTTCCGCCTGAGTGGCGATCCCGAAAGCGGCTGGATCGTGGTGGACTACGTGGACGTCGTCGTCCACGTGTTCTCGCCCGAGGCCCGCGCGTACTACGCGCTCGAGCGTCTCTGGGACGGCGCGAAGCCGGTCGCCCTCTGACGCGATTCGAACCGAGGCTGTGGATATGAACGGTCCTCGTCTGACTACGCTCTGTTACCTTGAACGTAACGGAGCGTATCTCATTTTACACCGCACCAAGAAGGAACACGACGAGAACGGCGACAAGTGGATTGGCGTGGGCGGCAAGTTCGAGCTGGGGGAGAGTCCAGAGGAATGCGCCCTGCGCGAGGTCAAGGAGGAGACCGGCCTCACGATGCTCAAGCCGAAGTTCCGCGGCATCGTCACCTTCGTTTCGGACGAGTGGGGCGTGGAGTACATGCACCTCTTCACCTGCACGGACTTCACAGGCGAACTGATCGAGTGCGACGAAGGCGACCTCGTCTGGCTGCCGAAGCGGGAACTGCTCGGCAAGAAGATGTGGGCGGGCGATCGGATCTTCCTCAAGGCCCTGGACGAGCGGGAGGACTTCTTCTCGCTGAAGCTCGTCTACCGTGGCGAGGAACTGGTCGAGGCGAAGTTCGGCGACGGTTCGCCTATTTCCTGAGCTCGAGGATCCGCTGGTTCGAACTGCCGCGGAATCGGAGGGAGATGTCCTTCAGCGATTCGACGAAGGGCCCGTCGACGAGCACGTCGATGTAGGAGAGGAATTCGTCGGTGACCTCGGTGCGCCAACGGGAAGGTTGAGCGGGTTGAGAGGGGGGAGACGGTTGAGAGGGGTGGGACG